>NZ_CP151473.1:611979-917969 GCF_048755855.1 Curtobacterium sp. L1-20
GAGGACGTCACGCGCCCGCGCGCGCACCATGAGGACGCGTCGGTCGCGCACCAGCAGCAGCGCGCTGACGCGCAGGGTCACCGGGTCGGCGGACGGGAGGCTCAGCTCGCGTCCGCCTCGTCGGCGCGGTCCGTGCGGGGACGCTCGGGCGCGGTGCGCTCCGCCAGCGGCACGACGGGTGCGGGCAGCTCCGCCTCGGGTTCAGGTCGGACGCCGAAGATCGCGTCGAGGGCGCCGACGAACTCCTCGCCGCGACCGGCCCGGCCGAGTTCGCGTGCGCGGACGGACGGACGGTGGAGCAGGACGCCGACGAGGTGCCGGAGTGCGCGTTCGGTCTGCTCGACGGACTCGCCGTCGGCGTCACCGCGGCGCTTCGCCCGGTCGATCTCGTCGTCGAGGATGTCGAAGACGTGCTTGCGGAACGCCACGAGCGCCGGCGTCGTGGACTGCTCGAGCGCCTGGGCCCGGAAGCGTGACACGGCGTCGTCGACCATGGCCCGCGCCTCGGACTCGGCGTTGAGCTCGGAGACGGGCGCGTGGATGCTGATCGTCTCGAGGTCGAGGAGCTCGACGCCGTCGACGTGGGCGGCGTCCGGGTCGACGTTCCGGGGGAGGCCGAGGTCGATGACGATGCGTCGGACGCCGTCGTCGAGGTCGGCGGGCTCCACGACGGGGACCTCGCTGGACGTGCAGGTGATGACGACGTCGCTCGTGCCGATGGCCTGGCGCAGGTCGCGGGCGGCGACGAGGTCGTGCTTGGCGGCGAACCACGGGGCGCGGCCCGAGGGCGAGAACACCTGGATGTGCGCGGCGCCGCGGTCGCGGAGCGCGGCGATCGTGGTGGCCGCGTAGCTGCCGGTGCCGACGAGCAGCACGCGGGTCTGCGCCCAGTCGGTGATGCGCGACGAGGCCAGTTCGAGACCGAGGCGGACGAGCGAGCGACCGGCGGCACCGATGCGCGTGCGGGTCTTGACGCCGCGGGAGGTGTGGGCCGCCTCTTGGAAGAGGCGTTCGAGCTCGGAGGTGGTGGTGCCGTTCGACCGGGCGTCCTCGAGCGACCGACGGACCTGGCCGGAGATCTCGGTCTCGCCGACGACGACGGACTCGAGACCGCTGGACACGGCGAAGAGGTGCTGCACCAGGTCCTCGCCGCCGAGCACCTGGACGGAGTCGAGGACCTCGGCGGGGTCGAGGTCACTGGCGGCGGCGACGGCACCGACGGTTGCCGAGACGGCGGAGTCGCGGTCGTCGCCCGCGATGTCGAGGTAGGCCTCGAAGCGGTTGCACGTGGCGAGGACGACGGCCCCGTCCAGCACGTCGGAGTCCGTCACGAGACGGCTCGCGGCGGTCGGTGCGCCGATGCTCAGTCGCTCCAGGAGGTCGAAGCTGGCGTTGCGGTGCGACGCCGTGAGACAGATGAGCACGTCTTCCATGGTAACTCGCATCACCGACGTCTCCCGTCCGCATCGTGCGTGCTCGGGATACGCCCCGTTCGCCGATGGGAGAATCGTCCGGTGACCGACGCACCGACCGCCGCCCTGCCCGCCTCGCACCCGCTCGTCTCGGGGCGGACCGCGGGCTCGCCGCTCGTCCGTGCCCTCCGGGGGGACCGCCCGGAGACGCTGCCGGTGTGGTTCATGCGCCAGGCCGGCCGGTCCCTGCCCGAGTACCGCGAGCTCCGCGTCGGCACGGCCATGCTCGACGCCTGCCTGGACCCGGCGATGGCCTCGGAGATCACGCTGCAGCCGGTCCGGCGGCACGGCGTCGACGCGGGCATCTTCTTCAGCGACATCGTCGTGCCGATCAAGCTCGCCGGGGTCGACGTCGAGATCGTCCCCGGCCGCGGCCCGGTGCTCGGCTCCCCGATCCGGTCCGCGGCGGACGTCGACGCCCTCGAGGCCCTCGACCCGGCTGCGCTCGCCCCCATCACCGAGGCCGTCTCCCGGACGGTCGAGCAGCTCGGCAGCACCCCGCTCATCGGGTTCGCCGGCGCCCCGTTCACCCTCGCCGCGTACCTGGTCGAGGGCGGTCCGTCGAAGGACCACATCCGCGCCCGTACGCTGATGCACGCCGACCCGGAGACGTGGTCGCGCCTGCTCGGCTGGGCGGCCGAGGTGTCCGGAGCCTTCCTCCGCGCCCAGGTGCTCGCCGGCGCCTCCGCCGTGCAGCTGTTCGACTCGTGGGTGGGATCGCTCTCGCGGGCGGACTACGTGCAGTCCGTGGCGCCGCACTCGGCGGCGGCGCTCGCCCACGTGGCTGACCTCGACGTGCCGCGCATCCACTTCGGTGTCGGCAGCGGCGAGGTGCTGCGCGACATGACGACCTTCGGGACCGACACGGTCGGCGTCGACGCCGTCGGTGTGGACTGGCGCCTGCCCCTGGACGAGGCCGTCCAGCGCGTCGGCACCGGCGTCACCGTGCAGGGCAACATCGACCCGGCGATGCTCTCCGCGCCGTGGGCGGTCCTCGAGGCCCACGTGCGCGACGTCGTCCGCCGCGGTGGCGCCGCGCGCGCCCACGTCGTGAACCTCGGCCACGGTGTCCCGCCGGAGACCGACCCCGCGGTGCTCACCCGGATCGTCGAGCTGCTCCACGGACTGGGCGACGGCACGGACGGGGCGACCGGAGGCGCAGCGTGACCGACGTCGTCGTGGTCGGCGGCGGGGTCGCCGGTCTCGTCGCGGCACGGGACCTGGCGAAGGGCGGCGCGCACGTCGTCCTCCTCGAGGGATCGGGCGTGCTCGGCGGGATGGTCCGTCGGCACACCGTCGCGGGCCTCGACCTCGACATGGCGGCCGACTCGTTCGCGACCCGCAACGACGCCGTCGGCCGCCTGGCGATCGAACTCGGGCTCGGCAACGAGGTCACCACGCCGGACCCGCGCGGCGCGTGGCTGATGACCCGGACGGGCGGCGTGCACCCGATCCCGCAGACCGGCCTGCTCGGCATCCCCGGCAGCCCGATGGCCGCGGACGTGATCGCGGTGGTGGGACAGCAGGCCGCGCTGCGGGCGCAGATGGACTCCCTGCTGCCGTCGCTGGTGGGCTCGAAGGCGTCCTCGCTCGGCGAGCTGGTGCGCAAGCGCATGGGCGACCGGGTCCTCGACGACCTGGTGGTGCCGATCGTCGCCGGCGTGCACTCCACCCACCCCGACCACCTCGACCCGGACCGCGTGGCACCGGGGCTGCGCGCGGCACTCCTCCGCGAGGGGTCGCTCGCGCGGGCGGTCCTGGCCCAGCGTGCCCGGGCGACGGCGGGCTCCGCGGTGCAGGGCATCCGCGGGGGCATCGTCCGGCTCGTGGACGAGCTCGTCGCCGACATGGAGACCTACCGTGTCGACGTCCGACTGCACACCCGGGCGACGGCGATCGAGCAGCACGCGGTCGAGGTCGTCACGGCGGACGGCGGGACCGAACGCCTCGCCGCCGAGCACGTCCTGTCCTCGACGCCCGACCCGACCCGCACCACGGCTGCGGCCCGCACGGGCATCGAGCTCGTGACGCTCGTGGTCGACCAGCCCGAGCTCGACGCCGCTCCCCGCGGGACCGGCATGCTCGTGCACCCCGACGCCCAGGGCGTCGCGGCGAAGGCGGTCACGCACGCGACGGTGAAGTGGCCGTGGCTCGCCGAGGCGGCGGCCGGTCGGCACGTCCTGCGGCTCAGCTACGCGACGGGCTCGACGGATCCGGACGCCGCCGCGGAGGTCGCGACGAGCCGCCCGGTCGACCCGACGGACCCGACCGGCGTCCGCGCCACCCGGGACGCCTCGGCCCTGCTCGGCGTCCCCGTCGAGCCGTCCGCGGTCGTCGGGGCGGCCAGCGTCCGGTGGCACGGGCCGGACACGACGGCGGCCGGTCTGGCCGAGGGCGTCGTGGGCATCGGCGAGGCCTCGTCAGGGCGCGGTCTGGCGGGCATCGTCGCGGCCGCCCGGACCGCCGCTGAGCGCATCCTGGTTTCCTGAGCGGACCGCACCCCTCCGGAGGGCTACTGTTGCAGGAACGCCGGACGTATTCCGTTCGGCGCATGACCACGCACACTGACCCAACGGAGGATTCGCACATGCGAGGCAAGCTCCTGTTCGTCGCCGGCGCAGCACTCGGGTACGTCCTGGGATCGCGAGCCGGACGGGCGCGGTACGAGCAGATCAAGACCGTCAGCGGCAAGATCTGGAACAGCAACGGCGTGCAGAAGTCGGTCCACGTGGCCGAGGACTTCATCGCCGACAAGACCCCGGACGTCGCCGACTTCGTCGGTGAGCAGACCAAGAAGGTCGTCCGCAAGGTCGGGCAGAAGAAGGACAACGCATCCTCATGACGGACACCCGCGACCGCAAGTCGCGTTCGCTGTTCGGCCTGGTCGGTGACGTCCCCAAGCTCGTCAAGGAGCTGGTGACGGGTGAGCTGAACCTGCTCAAGGCCGAGATGCTGACGAAGGCGAAGATCTTCGGCCTCGCCGCGGGTCTGCTCGTGGGCGCGCTCGTCATCGTGCTGTACGCCATCGGTGTGCTGCTGACCGCTGCCGTGATGGGCCTGGCCACGGTGATGCCCGCGTGGCTCGCCGCGATCCTGCTCGCCGTGCTGATGCTGATCGTCGCCGCGGTCCTCGGCCTGCTCGGCTGGAAGCGCCTGAAGAAGGGGCTCCCGATCACGCCGAAGCGCACGATCGACAGCGTGAAGAACGACGTCAACGCGGTGAAGGGCCTCGGCAAGAAGCCGACCCCGCCGACGCAGTACGGCTCGCGCCGCCCCGACGTCGACGGCCGCTTCTAGTCGCCGAGCCCGTCCCCGCACGGTGCCGCACCCCATCACTCCCGGAGGAACCACGTGACCGATCAGCACGACGCCCTGGCCGACCGCGTCGCCGCGACCCGCGCCCAGCTGTTCGACACCCTCGACGCGATCGAGGACAAGCTCAACGTGCCGAAGCAGATCGGCATCGCGGCGTCGAAGGTCAAGCGTGGGATCGACGCGAACCCGGTGCCCTACCTGGCCGGGCTCGCAGCGGGAGTGGCGGTGGTCGGGGGTATCGTCGTGACGGTGCTCCGACGGCGGTAGACCGCCCGATCGGTGGTCGCCGGTGAGGAGTGCGAGCTCCCTCGGCAGAGGGGGCAGAAGCCTTTCCCCTGGCAACCGATAGGACAATGGATTCCATGAGCTCCACCGTGCCGTCGCCCGTCCACGAGACGGACCCGTCCTCGGGCATCGACCCGAACCTGCTGACCGCCTACGCACTCTGGGCGGTCTTCCGTCGCCCGCTCGGACCCGTCCACCGCGTCGGCCACGACGCCGTCGCCGAGCTCGACGCGGTCGTCGCCGCGGCAGCTGAGCGCGGCGTCACGATCCGCGGTTTCTACGACGTCTCCGGTTTCCGCGCCGACGCCGACGTCATGGTCTGGCTGCACGGGGACGACGCACAGGCCATCCAGGCGGTGCTGCGCGAGGTCCGCCGGACGGGCCTCTTCCAGGACGCCGAGCCGGTGTGGCACGCGATGGCCATGCACCGCGAGGCCGAGTTCAACAAGCGGCACACCCCCGCGTTCCTGCGCGGCAAGGACCCCGAGGCGTGGATCACGGTCTACCCGTTCGTCCGCTCCTACGAGTGGTACCTCCTGCCCGAGGAAGAGCGCAGCACGATGCTCCGCGACCACGGCATCGCCGGCGCGAAGTACCGCCGCGTGCTGACCAACACGATCGCGACGTTCGCCCTGAGCGACTACGAGTGGATCCTGCCGCTCGAGAGCCCGGACCTGGTCGACCTCGTCGACCTGATGCGCGACCTGCGGTACACCGAGGCGCGCATGCACGTGCGCGAAGAGGTCCCCTTCTTCACCGGTCGTCGCGTGACGACCGCCGAACTCCCGGAGGTGCTGTCGTGACCGACACCAGCCAGAACGACCGACGCGCGACCGACGCCAGCCCGGCGGCCGCGGGCATCACGAACGGCCAGCCCGTCCTCGCCGCCACCCCCGCTGCCGCGTCCGGCCCCGAGCACGTCGAGGTCCCGACCGCGTACGACGCGATCCTCCTCGCCGGCTTCGGCGGTCCCGAGGGCCAGGACGACGTCATCCCCTTCCTCCGCAACGTCACGCGTGGTCGCGGCATCCCGGACGAGCGCCTCGAAGAGGTCGCGCACCACTACCGGCACTTCGGCGGCGTGAGCCCGATCAACGCGCAGAACCGCGCGCTGAAGGCGGCGCTCGAGGCCGAACTGGCGTCGCGCGGCATCGACATGCCGGTGCTCTGGGGCAACCGCAACTGGGAGCCCTACCTCGAAGAAGCCTTCACCGAGGCGGCGGACAAGGGCTACGGCAAGCTCATCGCTATCGCCACGAGCGCCTACTCGTCGTTCTCCAGCTGCCGCCAGTACCGCGAGGACTACGCCCGCGTCCTCACCGAGACCGGGCTCATCGACACGATCCAGATCGACAAGATCCGGCAGTTCTTCGACCACCCCGGCTTCGTCCGTCCGTTCGTCGACGGCGTCCGCGACGGCATGGCCCGCGCGATCGCCGAGAACGACGGGCTCGACGTCGCGACCGAGCTGCACGTGCTGTTCTCGACGCACTCGATCCCCTCGACCGACGCCGCGAAGTCGGGTCCGGACTACCGCGGGTTCGACGAGCACGGCGCCTACGAGGCGCAGCACCTCGCCGTCGCGCAGGTCGTCCTCGACCAGGCGTGGGCCGAGCTCCTCGAGCAGCCGGAGCACGCGCACCTGCAGGGCACCGCGAAGCCGGCGTGGAAGCTCGTCTACCAGTCGCGGTCGGGCCCCCCGTCGCAGCCGTGGCTCGAGCCCGACATCAACGACTACCTGAACGAGGACCTCAAGGGCGGGCCGACCCGTGCCGTGCTGATCGTCCCCCTCGGGTTCGTCAGCGACCACATGGAGGTCATGTGGGACCTCGACGAAGAGGCCACCGAGACCGCGGGTGAGCTCGGCTTCTGGTCCCTGCGCACGCAGACCCCCGGGGTCGACCCGGCCTACGTCGCCGGGCTCGTCGACCTCGTCCTCGAGCGCGTGAACGGCGTGCCGACGGCCGAGCGCCCCCACCTCACCGACATCGGCCCCTGGTACGACGTCTGCCGTCCGGGGTGCTGCGAGAACGTGCGCGCCGGGTTCAAGCCGGCCGCGGCCGGCGTGGCACCGTGACCGACGGTCCGGGCACCGCGGGCCCCGCGCCCATCCGGCTCGGCACGCGTGCGAGCCGGCTCGCGGTCGCGCAGTCGCAGGACGTCGCGGACCGACTCGCCAAGGCCGCCGGACGGCCGGTCGAGCTCGTCACGGTGACGAGCGAGGGCGACACGAACCGTGCCTCGCTCGCGAGCCTCGGCGGGACCGGCGTCTTCGCCAGTGCCCTGCGCGAGGCCCTCGTCGCCGGCGAGGTCGACGTCCTCGTGCACTCCCTCAAGGACCTGCCGACCGCGCCGTACCCGGGCCTCACCATCGCAGCGGTGCCGAAGCGCGCCGACGCCCGGGACGTCCTCGTCGCCCGGAACGGCGCGACGGTCGAGACGCTGCCCGAGGGCGCGAAGGTCGGCACGGGTTCGCCCCGCCGCGTCGCACAGCTCAAGGCGAAGCGGCCCGACCTCGACGTCGTCGACATCCGCGGCAACATCGACACCCGGCTCGGTCGGGTGGACGACGACCTCGACGCCGTCGTGCTCGCCGCCGCGGGGCTCGGACGGATCGGTCGGCTCGACGCCGCGACGGAGCTCCTCGACCTCGGCTTCTGGCCGAGTGCGCCGGGGCAGGGTGCGCTCGCGGTCGAGACGCGCTCGGACGAGTCCGACCGGAGCCTCCTCGCCGCCCTGCGGAAGATCGAGCACGCGCCGACGCGCTTGACGGTCGCCGCCGAGCGCGAGGTCCTCGCCAAGCTCGAGGCCGGCTGCTCCGCACCCATCGGTGCGACCGCGATCGTCGACGCCGAGATGCTCCTGGTATCCGCGACGGTCTACCGCCCGGACGGCTCCGAGTACCGCACCGCCTCGCACGCCGCCGTCCTCGACGGCTCCGCCCAGGACCGCCTCGACGAGGCGCTCGAAGTGGGCGGCCGCGTCGCCGCCGAGCTCCTCGAGAACGGCGCCGCCGACCTCGCCGACCTCTCGTCGGTCGCCGACGACACCACGGACGGCCCGTACACCGCCGGTCCCGGTCTCGCGACCCCGGCCGGCTAGGAGCGATCGCCACGCACCCCGACACCCGCAGCGCGGACGAGGGACGACCCCCGGTCGTCCTCGTCCCGCGCGGCGGTGCGTGGGGCGAGCGGGTCGCCGCAGCGGCCCGTGACCGCGGTCTCGACCCGGTGGTCGTCCCGCTCATCGCAAACGCACCGCCGGCGGATCCCTCCGCGCTCGAGGCCGCGGTCCGACGGCTGGTCGCGTCCGGCGCGTCCGGGAGGCACGGGTCACCGCCCCGAGCCGGCGACGCGAGCGACGTGGCCGGGTACGCCTGGCTCGTGGTGACCAGTGCGACGGCCGTGCGCGTCCTCGCGGAACGCGTGCCGCGCCTCCCGTCCGACCTGCTGGTCGCGGCGGTCGGCGAGCCGACCGCACGGGCCGCGCGGGCCGTCGGCTGGACCGTCGACCTCGTCCCTCCGGACGCGTCGGCAGCAGCGCTCGCGGCGTCGCTGCCGGAGACCACCGGCACGGTGCTCTTCCCGCGGTCGGACATCGCCGCACCCACCCTCGTCGACGCGCTCCGCGCTCGCGGGATCGACGTCGACGACGTGGTCGCGTACCGTACCGTGGGGACCGGCGACGAGCCGGTCGCCCTCGACCCCCCGCCCGACGCCGTGCTCGTGACGAGCGGCAGCGTCGCCCGTCAGGTCGCGCGCCGGCTGACGCCCCTCGATCCGAGGACGGCGATCGCCTGCATCGGACCCGGCACCGCCGCGGACGCCCGCGCCGTCGGTCTGCCCGTGCACACGACCGCACGCGACCGGTCCGCCGAAGCCCTGCTCGACGCCGTCGTCGAGTTCCTCGCACCATCCGTCCCCGAACAGGAAGGCCAACCGTGACCGGCCGTTTCCCCCAGGTCCGCCCCCGTCGACTCCGAGCGACCCCCGCGATGCGACGGCTCGTCGCCGAGACCCGGCTCCACCCGGCCGAACTCGTGCTGCCGATGTTCATCCGCGAGGGGGCGACCGAGGCGATCCCGATCTCGAGCATGCCCGGTGTGCAGCAGCACTCGCTGGACTCCTTCCGACGCGCACTCGTCGAGGCCGCGTCGGTCGGCGTCGGTGGCGTGAACCTGTTCGGTGTGCCGACCACGAAGGACGCCGAGGGCTCCGGTGCGACCGACCCGGACGGCATCCTCAACGTCGCGATCCGGATCGCGAAGGAGGAGGTCGGTGACGCGCTCGTGGTGCAGTCCGACCTGTGCCTCGACGAGTTCACCGACCACGGGCACTGCGGCGTCCTGGCCGCCGACGGGTCCGTCGACAACGACGCCACGCTCCTCCGCTACCGCGACATGGCCGTCGTGCAGGCCGAGGCCGGGGCCGAGCTGGTGTGCATGAGCGGGATGATGGACGGGCAGATCGCGGCCGCCCGCGACGCACTCGACACCGCTGGGCACACCGGGACCGCGCTCCTCGCCTACGCGGCGAAGTACGCGTCGGCCTTCTACGGGCCGTTCCGCGAAGCGGTCGACTCGTCGCTGCAGGGCGACCGTCGGACGTACCAGATCGACGCCGCCAACGGCCGCCAGGGGCTGCGCGAGGTGGAGCAGGACATCGCGGAGGGCGCCGACATCGTCATGGTGAAGCCGGCGATGAGCTACCTCGACGTCCTCGCCGAGACCGCGGCGACGTCGCCCGTGCCCGTGTGGGCCTACCAGATCTCCGGCGAGTACGCGATGATCACGGCAGCCGCGCAGAACGGGTGGATCGACCGGGACGCCGCGGCGATGGAGGCCCTCGTCGGCATCAAGCGCGCCGGTGCGGACGCGATCCTGACCTACTTCGCCGTCGACATCGCCCGCAAGCTCACCGAGGAAGCGGGACTCCGCACCTCCGGCAGCACGGCGGACGTCGCCGGCATCGCCTCGACCGGGAAGGCCCCCGAATGACCACCACGGCACCGTCCTCGACCACGAACGGGCAGCTCTTCAGCCGCGCGAAGAACAGCATCCCCGGCGGCGTCAACTCCCCGGTCCGCGCCTACGGGTCGGTCGGCGGGACACCGCGCTTCCTGACGTCGGCATCGGGTGCGTACGTCACCGACGCCGAGGGACGCGAGTACGTCGACCTCGTCGCGTCCTGGGGGCCGGCGATCCTCGGGCACGCCCACCCCGGCACGGTCGAGGCCGTGCAGCAGGCCGCCGCCCGGGGGCTGTCCTTCGGGGCCTCCACCCCGGGCGAGACCGAGCTGGCCGAGCTCGTGAAGCAGCGGGTGTCGGTCGACGGCGACGGGCCGATCGAGAAGCTCCGCATGGTGTCCACCGGCACCGAGGCGACGATGACGGCGATCCGGCTCGCGCGCGGCTACACCGGGCGCGACCTCCTCGTGAAGTTCGCCGGGCACTACCACGGGCACTCCGACTCGCTGCTGGCCGAGGCCGGCTCGGGCGTCGCCACGCTGGCGCTCCCGGGCAGCGCGGGCATCACCGCCGAGACCGCCGCCCAGACCCTGGTCCTGCCGTACAACGACCTCGACGCCGTCCGCCGCGCGTTCGACGAGCACTCCGAGCGCATCGCCGCCGTGATCGTCGAGGCCGCCGCGGCGAACATGGGCGTGCTCGCGCCGGAGCGCGGCTTCAACCGTGCCCTGTCGCAGATCACCCGGTCGCACGGCGCCCTGCTCATCGTCGACGAGGTCCTCACCGGGTTCCGGGTCGGACCCGCCGGCTGGTGGGGTCTCGAGGCGTCGAAGGTCGTGCCGGACGGCGCCGGCTGGAAGCCCGACCTCGTCACGTTCGGCAAGGTGATCGGCGGCGGCATGCCCCTCGCCGCACTGGGCGGTCGCCGCGAGGTGATGGACTTCCTCGCCCCGCTCGGGCCCGTCTACCAGGCCGGCACGCTGTCCGGGAACCCGCTCGCGGTCGCCGCGGGCATCGCGACCCTCCGTGCCGCGACCCCCGAGGTGTACGCGCACCTGGACCGGACCGCGTCGACGATCGCCGCCGCCACCAGCGAGGCGCTCTCGGCCGAGGGCGTCGCCCACACCGTCCAGCACGCGGGGAACCTGTTCTCGTTCGCGTTCACCGAGACCGCCCCACGGGACTACGACGACGTCCGTGCGCAGGAGGCCTCCCGGTACGCGCCGTTCTTCCACGCGATGCTCGACGCCGGGGTCACCCTGCCGCCGAGTGTGTTCGAGGCGTGGTTCGTCACGGCGGCGCACGACGAGCGCGCCGTCGGACGCGTGCTCGAGGCGCTGCCGGCTGCGGCGAAGGCAGCGGCGGCCGCGACCGCGTGACCACGACCGACCCCGACCGACGTGCGTCGGTCGGGGTCGGGTGCGTCGGGCTCAGGAGCAGTCGGACTTCGTGAAGGTGACGTCGAGCGTCTTCGACGACTGGTCGAACGCGTAGGTGTACCGCATGTCCACCCCGTCGTCGAGCAGGTCCTTCGTCGCCTTCGTCCCGCAGAGCGTCGGGCCGACGGCCTCACGGACGGCACTGGTCGTGATCGACGCCGGATCGACGCTCGACGACACCGTGTAGTCGTAGTGGATCGCCGTGCCCTCGGCCTCGATGCCGGTCCACGTCGTGACCGAGTCCACCTGCTTCGGCAGGTTGCTCTCGTCGCGGATCTGCTCGACCGCCTTCGACACCTTGTCCTCGGTGGAGCCCCCCAACGCGGCGGTGATCGCCTGGCGGACGAAGAACGCGACGACGAGCGCCACGACGACGCCGACGACGCTGATCAGGACACGACGGCCGCGTGACGGCTTCGGCGGCGGGGCGTACGGCATGCCGGCGGGAGCCGCCTGGGCGTACGGCTGCTGGCCGGCCGAGGGCTGGCCGTACGGCTGCTGACCGGCCGCGGGCTGGCCCCAGGACGGCTGCCCGGTCGGCTGCTGGCCGGGCGCGGGCTGGCCGTGCGGCTGCCCCGGTCCGGCTGCGGGCTGTGCGGACGGCTGCTGCTCCGGGTCCGACCCCGGGTACGGCGGCGGCGTGTTGGTCATGGTGGTCCCCCTCGACGTGGTCCACGGCGCGGCACCGGTGTGCGGTGCCGGAGCCCTTCCCCCGACACACGCCGCGGACACCTGGCGCGTCATTCAACCAGGTCCGGGACGCCCCCGGTCACGACGCGCGGCGTGCCGCCCAGCGCCCCTCGGCTCGCAGGATCGCGAGCGGGAAGTCGAACGCGTGCGACACCGCCGACGAGGTGATGACCTCGTCCGCGGTTCCCTGCGCCACGACGGCGCCGTCGCGCAGCAGCATCGCGTGCGAGGTCGACGCCGGCAGGTCCTCGAGGTGGTGGGTGACCATGACGCTGCCGAGCTCGGGGTGCCGGTGCCGCAGCGCGTCGACGGTCTCGAGCAGGTGTTCGCGCGCGGCGACGTCGAGCCCCGTCGCCGGCTCGTCGAGCAGGAGCAGCTGCGGCTCGGCCATCAGGGCGCGGGCGATCAGTGCACGGCCGCGCTCGCCCTGCGAGAGCACCGGCCACCGGGCGTCGCGACGTGACGCGAGGCCGACGTCGGCGACGTGCTGCTCGGCGGCGGCGACCTGCTCGGCCGTCGGCTCCCACCGCATCATGAGGTCCGTCGTTCCGGTGAGGCCGGTGAGCACCGTCTCGAGCACCGTGAGCGGCGACGTCATCCGGTGCCGCGGGTCGACGTGCCCGATGTGTTCGCGGAGTTCGCGGACGTCGACCCGTCCGAGCCGTCGTCCGAGCACCTCGACCTCGCCGGCCGTCGGGTGGCCGTTGGCGCCGAGGACGGTGAGCAACGTCGACTTGCCGGCGCCGTTCGGTCCGAGGAGGGCCCAGTGCTCGCCGCGGCGGACGGTGAGGTCGACCCCGTGCAGGAGGTCCCGTCCGGAACGGGTGACGCGGAGGCCGGTGGTGCGGAGGAGGACGTCGGTCACGGTCCCATCGTGCCGTACCGCGCCGTGACGTCGTCCACGTGGGCGTCGAAGTGGACCGCCAGTGCGTGACATGCCTCGGAGGCAGCGTCCGCATCCCCGGTGCGAACGGCATCCGACAGCAATTGCAGGAAGTCATCGGTGTCCCACTGGCGGAACGCCGGCGCTTCCGGCAGGACGTACGCAAGCCGCGAGATCATGATGGTCGTCGTCCGGCGCAGAGTCTGGTCGGGGCAGCGTTCGGCGAAGAACCGGTTCAGTTCGAGGAGCGAGCTCGTGTAGGCGTGGTCTCGGGTCCGCGCTTGCCACCGGATCCGTCTGACGAGGGAGTCGAAGCCATCGCGGTCGTCCTCGGACAGCGCCGGGACGGTCGCCCGCATGCACATCTCCTGGAGACCGAGGAGCAGCCCGATCGTCTCTGCCCAGTCCGTGACAGTGGTCGTCGCGACGAGGATGCTGCCGTTCCGGTCGTCGCCCGCCCGGACGAGTCCCATGGTCTCGAGCCGACGGACCATCGGCAGGAGGCGTTGGACAGGGACCCGGAGCCGAGCAGCCAACCCCCGGATCGTGTACTCCTGGCCGCGCTGGAGCGTTCCGTCGCGGACTGACCCGAGGAGTTCGAGCCAGACGTCGTCCGCCTGCGGCACATTGCGGTCTGCGTCGTCGTTCGGGACACGGGCGGGGTGGACCAGGGCGACGGGATCCAGTCCCCATGATCGAGCGGACTGCTCCAGGTGGTGGCCCCAGAGACGCCGGAACACGTGCGCGGCGTGCTCGGCGCTGCTCGGGTCCTTGAGTCGGAGTGCCTGCAGTGAGCTTGCTGCCCAGGGCTCGATGCCCGTCACCTGCCACGGTGATGCCGTGGTGAGCCCGTAGCGCACCTGCTCCAGGGTGCGGACGAGCAGCCGAGCTGTCAGGAGGTTGGGTGTCCTGTCGGCCCAGAAGGCAAGAGTGGCGAAGACCGCCGGGTCGAGTTCGTCGCCGCGCTCGGCAGCGGCTCGGCGAGCCACGTCGACGAGACGTTCGTAGCGTTCGAGGTCCTGGTCGGTCGCCACCGGGACGGTTGCGCGCATGGCGACCTCGAGGAGCCCGACGAGGAGCCAGCCGCCCTCGGCCCACGCGAGGGGATCGAGCCTGGTGAACCGAACGACGGCCCCGGGCAAGGGGCGCGCCAGCCCGATGTCCGCGAGGCGCTGCAGTGCCCCGTCGAGTTCGGCTGGGTGGAGGCTGTAGCGCTCGCAGAGTTCGAGGAGGTCGTAGTCGCGGTCGTCGACGAGCGTGCCGTCTCGGATCGCGCCGAGCACCCGCCGGAACGCATCGTCGAACAGCGGGCGTCTGCCTGCGTCCGATCGCGCGTCCGCCATGTTCAGCCGCGCGCGGCGCGGACCGCCTCGATGTGCTGCTCGAAGTTGCGGGTGAGCGCGCGACCGGCCTCGGCGGCGGTCTCACCGTCCCGCTCGTCGAGTGCGTCACGCAGGATGGAGAAGAAGGCCTCGGAGCCGTACTGCTCGAAGGCCGGCGTCGGGTTCAGGGTGAAGCGGACCCGCTCCATCGCGCCGACGGCGGCGTTCTGCACGAGCGGGTTGCCCGAGTGCGCGACGGCGAACTCGATGATCTCGGTGACCGCACCGCTGAAGCCGTAGTCCCGCACCTTGCGCATGCCGTCGGCCTTGTCGAGCAGGTCGGCGAGGGCCGCGACGTCCTCGTCGGAGTAGGTCGGGACGCCCCAGCGCAGGCTGAGCTCGAAGAACCCGGCGGTCGCCCGGGTGGCGGTGACCCAGTCGTCGAAGGTGGGGGTGGCGACGCGGGTGTACCGGTTCGCCTCCATCTCGACGAGGCCGATGTCGACGAGCTTCGCGATCGCCTCACGGATGGGGGTGCGACTGACGCCGAGCCACTGCACGAGCTCGTCGTCGTTGAGGCGTTCGCCGTGCTGCAGCGTGCCGTCGCGGAGGGCGGCGAGCATCTTGTCGTAGACGACGTCGCGCAGGAGCTTCCGGGGCGAGTTCTCGACCGTGGACTTGGGGACCGGCATCTGCGCTCCTGACATGTCGACCGATTGGCATTCCAACCCTAACGTGTCAGTGTGCAATCGCTTGCGAAATGAGGCGGCGGCCGAACGGCCGAACGGCAGGACGTCACACCGACGGGTCGACGATCGTGCGGCCCCGCACCCGGCCCGCGACGACCTCGGGCCCGACCCGGATCGCCTCCTCGAGCCCGGCGGTCCGGGTGACCCTGCCGAGCACGGCCGGGTCGAGTTCGGCGCCTAGGACGTCCCACGCCGCACGACGGAGCCCCAGCGGCGCGTCCACCGAGTTGATGCCGAGCAACGACACCCCGCGGAGGATGAACGGGAGCACCGTCGTCGGCAGCTCCGCGTCCTGCGCCAGACCGCACGCGGTCACCGCGCCGCCCCACCGGGTCGACGCCAGGAGGTTCGCGAGCGTCGCGCCCCCCACGCTGTCGACCGCGCCCGCCCACACCGCCTTCTGCATCGGCCTGCCCCGTTCGGCGAGGGTCGCACGGTCGACGACCTCCGACGCCCCGAGCGCGCGGAGCGAATCGGCGTTGCCGGTCCGTCCGGTGGACGCGGTCACCCGGTAGCCCCGGCCCGCGAGCAGCGGGATCGCGACCGAACCGACACCGCCCGACGAACCCGTCACGAGGACCGGCCCGTCGGCGGGGTCCACGAAGCGGGCGAGCGCCAGCACGCTCAGCGCCGCGGTGAACCCGGCGGTGCCGATGGCCGCCGCGAAGTCCAGCGGCACCGCGTCCGGCAGCACCACGAGGGAGCCGGACGGCACCACGGCGTGCGTCGCCCAACCGCCGTGCCGGCTCTCGCCCGCGCCGGCACCGTTCAGCACGACGCGGTCCCCGATGCGGACGTCGTGGACGCCGGGACCGAGCGCGGCGACGGTCCCCACGACGTCGATGCCGGGGACCAGCGGATCGAGCCGCGCGACGCCGGCGTTCCGCGCGAGCGCGAGCCCGTCCTTGTAGTTGACGCTCGAGTAGGCGACGTCGACGAGGGCCTCGCCCTCGCGCGGGTCGGGGACGTCGATCTCGGTGACGGCTGGCGCGGAGGAACTGGAGACGAGGACTGCGCGGGTCATGCGTCGGACGTTACCCGCGCCTCCAGGCCGGGGCCGACCGTTCCCGGGACGCGTGCGGTCCGCTCAGCCGAACATGATGGCGGCCTCGTCGTACCGCGACTGCGGCACGGTCTTCAGCTCGCCGAGGGCGTCCTCGAACGACACGTGCACGATGTCCGTGCCCTTGAGCGCGACCATCCGGCCCCACCGCTCCTCGACCACCGAGTCGATCGCCGCCAGGCCGAGCCGGGTCGACAGCACGCGGTCGTACGCGGTCGGGGTGCCACCGCGCTGGATGTGGCCGAGCGTCGTGGCGCGCGTCTCGATCCCCGTCATCTCCTCGATGAGCGGCGCGAGGCGCTCGCCGATGCCGCCGAGGCGCGGACGGCCGAACGCGTCGAGGCCGCGCTCGGTGTGGGCGTTGTCCTCGTGGTCGGGGACGAAGCCCTCCGCCACGACGACGAGCGGAGCCCGACCCCGGTCGTACGCGGCGCGCACCCAGTTCGCGATCTGCTCCATGCTCGTCTTCTGCTCCGGGATGAGGATCGCGTGCGCGCCCGCCGCCATGCCGGAGTGCAGGGCGATCCAGCCGACGTGCCGCCCCATCACCTCGGCGACCATGCACCGGGAGTGCGACTCGCCCGTCGTGCGGAGACGGTCCATCGCCTCGGTTGCGATAGCCACCGCCGTGTCGAAGCCGAACGTGTAGTCGGTGGCGCCGAGGTCGTTGTCCACGGTCTTCGGTACGCCAACGATCTTCAGACCCGCGTCGGTGAGGCGCTTCGCGGCGGCCAGGGTGCCCTCGCCGCCGATCGCCACGATCGCGTCGATGCCGTGCCGGTCGAGCGTCTTCGAGATGTTGTCGACGCCACCGTTCGGGCCCTCGAACGGGTTCGTGCGGCTGGTGCCGAGGATGGTCCCGCCCTGCTTCGCGATGCCCTGGATGTCCTTGCGACCGAGCGGGACGATGTCCCCGTCGACCACACCGCGCCAGCCGTCCCGGAACCCGACGAACTCGTGGCCGTGGATCGCGATCCCCTTGAGGACGATCGCGCGGATGACCGCGTTCAGGCCGGGGCAGTCGCCTCCGGAGGTGAGGATGCCGATGCGCATGAGGACTCCAACGTCGGGTGGTGGGACAGCCCCATCATGACTGACGGTGGTTCCGCATTACCATCCCGGTGTGTCCCTGCTCGCCTCCGTCGACCCTGCCGACGTCCGTCCGGTGGAGACCGTGTACCGGCCAGGAGGCGCGGTGGACGTGACCGCGACCCTCCGGCCCCTGCAGCGCGGCTCCGGCGACCCCGCGTTCCGGGTGGTCGGCTCCGACACGTGGATCGCGCTGCGGACGCCCACCGGCCCCGCCTCGGTGCTGGTGCGACGGTCGTCCGACGGCATCCGCGTCGCGGCGTGGGGCGACGGCGCGGACTGGGCGGTCACACACGCGCCGGACCTGCTCGGCCGCGGCGACGACTGGTCCGATCTCGACGTCTCCGGCCACGCGTTCCTCGCGGCGGCCCGGCACCGGCAGCCCGGGCTCCGGCTGCTGCGGACGAACA
Organism: Curtobacterium sp. L1-20; assembly: GCF_048755855.1. GTDB lineage: Bacteria > Actinomycetota > Actinomycetes > Actinomycetales > Microbacteriaceae > Curtobacterium. The sequence continues at coordinate 629,663 of NZ_CP151473.1, forward strand.
CCGTGTTCGCGATGCTCGTGCCGGCGATCATGGAGCAGAAGGTGACCTCGCGGCAGGCCTGGCGCGCGTGGCGGTACCTGCTCCGCCGCCACGGCACACCGGCGCCGGGGCCCGCGCCGGTCGACATGTACGTCCCGCCGACCGTCGCCGGGTGGGCGGCGATCCCGAGCTGGGAGTGGCACCGCGCGGGCATCGAACCCGGGCGCTCCGCCACCGTGATGCGTGCCGTCCGGGTGGCACCGGCCCTCGAGCGCACCCTCGCGCTCGGTCGCGGCGGAGCCGTCGTCGCATCACGGCTGCAGTCCGTGCCCGGCATCGGGAAGTGGACCGCCGCCGAGACCGCGCAGCGCGCCCACGGCGACCCGGACTCGCCGAGCGTCGGCGACTACCACGTGCCGGCCCTCGTCGGGTGGGCGCTGACCGGTGGCCCGGTGGACGACGACGGCATGCTCGAGCTCCTCGAGCCGTGGCGTGGGCACCGGGAGCGTGTCGTGCGGCTGATCGGCGGCTCGGGCTTCCGGAAGCCGTCGTTCGGGCCGCGGATGACGATCCAGGACCACCGGCACCACTAGCCCGGGGTGCCTCAGGGGTGGCGCGTGCCCTCGCCGGCGAGCACGGCCCGGTACCCCTCGCGGAAGGTCGGGTGGGTCGGCTGCCACCCGGTCGAGCGGAGCAGCGCGTTCGACAGTCGCTTGTCCCCGCCGGCCTGGCGACCCGTCGCCTCGGCGCGGGGCGGGACCGGCACACCGAGCTCGTCGGCCAGGAAGGCGAGCACGTCGTCGAGCGGCACCGGCTCGTCGTCGGTACCGAGGTAGGTGGGCGCGGGATCGACCACGCCGGCCAGGTGCACGATCGCGGCGGCGGCGTCGTCGCGGTGGATCCGGTTGGTGTGCGGCGAGCGGCCCGCTTCGGCCGCCAGGCGGGCGGTCCCGGACCGGACCTGGTCGACCAGCCGTTCGCGCCCCGGGCCGTAGATGCCGGACAGTCGGACGAGCACCGCGCCGGGCGCGCGGTCGCGCAGCAGTGCCTCGGCCTCGAGCAGGACCCCGGCGGTCGGTGTGGCCGCTCGCGTCGGGGTGTCCTCGGTGACCTCGCTGCCGTCGTCGACGTCGTACACGGCGGTCGACGACACCACGAGCAGGCGTGGCGACGCTCCCGAGGCGTCGATCCCGTCGAGGACGTTCCGCAGACCGTCGACGTACGTGGCCCGGTACTCGTTCACGTCGCGGCTGCCGGCGGCGAACGCCACCACGACGACCGCGGTGTCCGGCGCGACCTCGGGGACCGATCGGCGGAGGTCGATGCTCCGCCCGACGATGGGGCTCGGGATGCGGTCGGCGGAGCGGCGGAGCCCGGCGACGGCGTACCCCTCCGCCGCGAAGCGGAGGCCGGTCTCGGTCCCGAGATCGCCGCACCCGGCGATGAGGACGGTCTGTTGGTGCTGCACGCCACGAGCCTGTCACGGAAGTGCCGTCCCCCGGTTCTGTAACAGAACGATAACGTCGGCAAACTGACCCAAACCCTTCTCGAGGGGGTGCCGAATCACCTGCATCAACCGGGAAACACCCGGAGCGCTCACCAGCCGCACGACGCTGGTTCTCCACCCTCAGTCGGGGTGTGTTCGGCGCGCATCCAGGGAATTCGCGCCGAGCGCGACAGAGAGAAGGAATCACACCATGCGCAAGTCACTCAAGACCTCGATCACCCTCGCCACGACCGGCGCGCTCGTCCTCGGCGGCGCAGCGTTCGGTGTCTCGGCCGCACAGGCCGACGGCTCGGTGCACACCGTCGCCTCCAGCTCGTCGAAGATCCCCGGCCCGGTGGCCAGCGTCCCCGAGGTCCTCGGCGGCAACACCTCCGTCGCCCTCGACAAGAGCTTCACCGACGCGCTGACCACGCTGAAGCTGACCCCGGGTGTCTCGGGCAACGCCAAGCTCGCCGACGGCGCCGTGTCCTTCCCGATCACCTCGGGTTCGGTCACGTACTGGTCGCCGGACGGCAAGTACCGCCCCTACGTGCAGGGTCTGCTCAACCACGACGACTCCGGCCTGACGCTCAAGGCCGGCGACACCACGGTCACGCTCGAGAACTTCGTCGTGAACCCGGGCTCCTCGAAGCTCTACGGTGACGTCCTCGTCAACGGCAAGGTCGCCGTCGCCAACGCCTACCTGTTCGAGCTCTGGGGCGGTTCGCTCAAGCCGCTGCAGCTCGAGGGTGACAACGCGATCCTCACCGGCACCACGGTGCACATCTCCGAGGACGCTGCCGGCCTGCTGAACAAGACCTTCGGCACCGACGCGGTCAAGCGCGGCATGCTCGTCGGCACCGCGACCATCACCGCGCAGATCAAGTAACACCCCGCACCACACGACACGGCGCCACCCCGACCCCGGGGTGGCGCCGTTCGTCGTCGACAGGTCCGGTGAACGATCCGGGCCGCCACCTCGTCGTCGGGGTATGGGACTCCGCACACGCACCAAGGTCATCATCGGCACCGCGACCGGCGTCGTGGTCGTCGCCGTCGCCGCGGCGATCGCCGGCCCGGTGATCTACGCGAACACCGTCAACGGTCAGGCCGAGGCGGCACCGTCGCTCGCCCCGACCTCGTCGGCGACGCTGGCGGCCGACGACGCCGACGGCACGTGGACGAGCCGGAGCGGATCGTTCGCCGGGTACCGCGTCCACGAGGTCCTGCAGGGGAATGATGTGAACGTGGTCGGACGCACGAAGGACGTGGAGGGCACCGCCGTCGTCGACGGCGGCTCCCTCACGAAGGCGACCGTCACCGTCCAGGTCGGGAAGATCAGCACCCCCGAGGCCGCCCGTGACGCGTACTTCCGCTCCACTGCGCTGCAGACCGACGAGTACCCGACGGCGACCTTCGAGCTGCGGGAGCCCGTCGACGTCTCGCGGGCATTGGACGGCGCGAAGCAGGACGTCACGCTGACCGGGACGATGGACCTCCACGGCGTCGAGAAGCCCGTGACGGCCCGGGCGCAGGTCGCCGTCGGCGAGGGCGGCACCGTGCAGGTCGCCGGCTCCGTGCCGATCACCTTCGCCGACTACGGCGTGACGGCTCCGTCGCTCGGGTTCGTCACCGTGGACGAGAAGGGCTCGGTCGAGTTCTCCCTCGACCTCGGCAAGTGACCGTGACGGGCCGGTCCGCCGACGAGCTGCTCGCGACGCTGTACCGCGAGCACGGTGACGCGCTCACGCGGTACGTCCGGCACCTGACGCGGGACGGCTCGATGGTCGAGGACGTCGTGCAGGAGGCGATGGTGCGCGCGTGGCAGCGGCCCGCGGTGCTCGAACGGGCGCCGGACAGCGCCCGGGCCTGGCTGTTCACGGTGGCCCGGAACCTGGTGGTCGACGACGCCCGGTCTGCCCGGAACCGTCGTGAGCACGGGACCGAGCAGCCGGTGGACCGGGCCGAGGCGGACCGGACGGACGCCGTCCTCGACCGGATCGTGGTGGCCGACGCGCTGGCGTCGCTGTCGCCCGACCACCGCCGTGTGGTGGTGGACGCCTACTGGCTCGGGCACACCGTCCCCGAGATCGCACGACGACACGACATCCCGGAGGGCACCGCGAAGTCGCGGTTGCACTACGGACTGCGGGCACTCCGGCTCGCACTGCAGGAACGAGGCGTGACCCGATGAGCGGCGGACCGACAGCACACGACCAGTACGCCGAGTGGGACGCAGCCTACGTCCTCGGCTCCCTCCGGCCGGGGGAGCGACTCGAGTACGAGCGGCACCTCGAGACGTGCGACCGCTGTGCGGCCGCCGTCGCCGAACTCGTCGGCCTGCCCGGCCTGCTCGGCAAGCTGCCGGCCGACCAGGCGGTCGAGATCGCGGAGCCGGACGGGAGGCGCGACTCGCGGTCCGAGAGCACGCTCGCCTCCGTCGCGCACCGCGTCCGACACCGCCGCCGTCGTCGTCGGGTCTGGGTCGCCACCACGGCGGGCCTCGCGGTCGTCGCCGCCGTGCTCGGCGGGCTCGCGGTCGGGACGGCGGGGGAGCGCGGCTCCGTGCAGGCCGGTGCCGCCTCGGCGTCGGCCGTCGCGGACCGCTACGACATGACCGGCGCCCAGGGCCTCGACGTCGACCTGGCCGTCAGCGGCGAACGCTGGGGGACACGCTTCGACTGGGGCTGCTCGTACGGCGGCCGGACCTGGGCGGCCGACGGCTCCGTGATGTACGACCTGGTCGTGGTCCGGACCGACGGTACGGCGGTGACCGTGGCGTCGTGGACGGCCGCCGGCGAGGACGCCAGGGGCTTGTCGGCCTCGACCGACGTCCCGCGGACGGACATCGCGAGCGTGCAGGTGCGCCTGCGGGGGCAGGCCGACCCGCTCGCCGCGGTCGACCTGTAGCCGGCCCCGGGGACGGCGCCGGCCGCGGCGCCGACGGCGGCGGTCAGTCGGCGTCGGGCGTGACGGGCGACCGCGGCGACTCCGGGTCGGGGCCGATCGCGTCCTGGACGCGGGCGGAGACGGACCGCAGCGTCGCCGCGTCCGTCCCCACGGGCCTCCAGAACAGCTCCTCGAGCGCACCGGTGTGGGCGCGGATGCCGGCGAGCACGGCGCGACGACCGACGGTCGTCATCGTCACCCAGCTGCCGCGGCCGTCCGTCGGGCAGTCGGCGCGCTCGACCAGTCCACGCGCCACCATGCGGGTCACCTGGTGGCTGACGCGGGACTTCTCCCAGCCGATGCCGGCGGCGATGTCGCGCACCCGCAAGCGGTGGTCGGGGTCGCGGTGCAGGCCGATGAGGATCTCGAACTCCGGGATCGAGATGCCGGCGCCCTGTTGCACGGCGTGGTCCAGGGCCCGGTCGAGACGCCGCCAGACGTCGTGGTAGGCGTCCCACGTCGCCCAGTCGTGACCGTCGGCGCCAGGGTTCCCCATCCGGCCAGCGTATCCATCCCGGGGCCCCGCGCGGACGAGGATCATCCGTCCGGATGACCCACGGCGCGCACACGGCGGACTCCGAGGTGGGGTCGGGGGCCCGGCATACGATCAGTGCATGCCGAGCGCCCGACTGCAGGACTGCACCGACGACGCCGTCGCCCTCGTGCGCCGGTGGACGGCGGCGTCCGCGGCGCTGAAGCCGGAGCCGGGCGCTGTCCGCCTGGCGGACGTGCTCCGCGACGAGCAGGGACGGGACTTCACCCGCGGCTTCGTCGACAAGGTGGTCCGCCCCGAGGACCCGCGGGTCGTCGCGCGGAACCTCGAGCAGGTCGGCCACGACGTCCCCGACTCCCTCGCCTGGTACCTCCGCGGCGCGGTGACGTTCGGCGGCGGGTTCGCGACCATGGCCCCGTGGGCGGTGGTCCCGACGGCCCGGAAGATCCTCCGGCGGATGACCGGGCACCTCGTCGTCGACGCGACGCCGACGAAGCTCGGGTCGGCGCTGACGAAGCTCCGCGGGCCCGACACGCTCCTGGACGTCACCCTGCTCGACGAGGCCGTGCTCGGCAGCGAGGCGAGCGAGCGCCGACTGCGGGCGACGACGGACCTGCTGGCGCGGGACGACGTCGACCGGGTGTCCGTCACCCTGCGCTCCCTCGTGCCGCCGTCGTCGGACTGGGCGTTCGACCAGACGGTCGAGCGGGCGGTCGACCGGCTCGTGCCGCTGTTCCGGGTGGCGGCGACGTCGCCGGTGCCGAAGGCGGTCACCCTCGACGTCGGGTCGCACCGCGACCTCGAGGTCACCGTCGCGGTCTTCCGGGGCCTGCTCGACCGCGACGAGTTCCACGGGTTCGGAGCGGGCATCGCGCTGCCGGTCGCACTCCCCGACAGCGCGGGGGTCCTCGAGTCCCTGACGCAGTGGGCGACCGCGCGGCGGGCGGACGGCGGCGCACCGATCCGGGTCCGACTCGACACGGGTGCGCTCCCCGCCACCGAACGGGTCGACGCGGTCCTGCACGAGTGGCCGCTCGCGACCTGGGGGACGAGGCACGAGGCCGACACCGCGTGCCTCCGGATGCTCGACGCCGCCCTGACCCCCGAGCGCGTCGACGCGGTGCGCATCGGCGTCGCCGGTCACGACCTGTTCACCATCGCCGGTGCGTGGACCCTCGCGCAGCGCCGCGGGGTGGCCGACGGCGTCGAGTTCGAGGTGCTGCTCGGCATGGCCTCCACCCACGCCGACGCCGTCCGCGCCGACGTCGGGCAGGTCGTGCTCCGCACGCCGGTGGTCCACCCGGATCGCTTCGACGCCGCGATCCCGTACCTCGTGCACCGTCTGCAGGAGAGCGCCGACCCGGAGGGCCCCGTCGCCGCAGCCGCGGACCCGGACCACGAGGACGTCCTCGAGCGCGGACGAGACCGGTGGCTCGCCGCGGTCGCCGCCCTCGACGCGCCCACCGCGGTGCCGACGTCGAACCGCACGCAGGACCGCCGCGCGCCCGTCGGCGAGCCGGTCCTCCGGGACGCCTTCGCGAACGCGCCGGACACCGACCCGGCCGTGCCCGCCAACCGCACGTGGGCGCTCGACGTCCTCCGGCGCGTCGCACGCTCGCAGCTCGGCGCGCAGACGATCCGGGGCGCGCGGGTCGTGGACCGGAACCGGCTGGAACGCATCGTCACCCGGACCGCACAGGCAGGCGTCAACTGGGGACGGCAGGACCCGTCCGACCGCGCCGAGCTGCTCGACCTCATCGGCCACGAGCTCGCGGTCCGTCGGGCGGACCTCGTCGAGGTGGTCGTCGCCGAGACCGGCGCGCTCCTCGGGGACGCCGACGCCGAGGTCAGCGCGGCGATCGACCTCGCGCACCACGCCGCCGAGAGCGCCCGTCGTCTCGCCGACCTCGACGGGGACGGCGCCCGGTACGTGCCGCCGCGCCTCACCGTGGTCGTGCCGCCGTGGACGGCTCCCGTGGCGGTCCCCGCCGCGGGTGTGCTCGCCGCCCTGGCCGCGGGCAGCGGGGTCGTCCTCAAGCCGGCTCCCGCGGCGAAGCGCTCCGGCGCGCTGCTCGCCGACGTGCTCTGGGACGCCGGGGTGCCGCACTCGTTGCTGCAGCTCGTGGACATCGACGAGGACGAACTCGGCCGCGACCTCATCGCGCACCCGGCCGTCGACCGGATCGTCCTGACCGGCTCCACCGAGACGGCCCGGGCGTTCCGGTGGTGGCGGGCCGGCCTGCCGCTGACCGCCGGCACGAGCGGCGGGAACGCGATCGTCGTGACCCCGTCGGCCGACCTCGACCTGGCGGTGCAGGACGTCGTGCGCTCGGCCTTCGGGCACGCCGGGCAGTCGTGCGCGTCCGCGTCCCTGGTGATCCTCGTCGGGTCACTGGGTGAGAGCGAACGGTTCCGCCGCCAGCTCGTCGACGCCACGCGGTCCCTGCGGGTGACGTGGCCGGACGACCCCGGAGCCCAGGTCGGCCCCCTGGTCGCGGAACCGACGGGGGCGCTCCGTGCCGCGCTCACCGAGCTCGGCCCGGGCGAGTCCTGGCTCGTGCAGCCGACCCCGTTGGACGACTCCGGACGGCTGTGGTCGCCCGGCATCCGCGACGGCGTGCGACCGGGCAGCGACCTCCACCACACGGAGTACTCCGCACCGCTGCTCGGGGTGATGCGTGCGGAGACCCTCGAGCAGGCACTGGCGATCCAGAACGGCACGGACCACGGCCTGACGGCGGGCATCCACTCGCTCGACGCCGACGAGGTGTCGCGGTGGATCGCCGGCGTGCAGGCCGGCAACCTGGACGTCAACCGCCGGACGACCGGCGTCGTCGTGGGGCGACAGCCGTTCGGCGGCTGGAAGCGCTCCGCCGTCGGCACCGGGACGAAGGTCGGCGGGTCGATGTACGTGGCGACGCTCGGCCGGTGGGAGCCGGTGCCGCGGACCGTGCACAAGAGCATCCAGTTGCACGGCTTGGCTCCGCGCGTGACCGCGGTCATCGAGGCCGCCCGCAGCGGGCTGTCGTTCGAGGAGTTCGACCAGGTTCGGGCCGGAGCGCGCAGCGACCAACGTGCGCGGGAGACCGAGTTCGGTGTGTCGCACGACCCGGCCGGGCTCGGGGTGGAGCGGAACGTGCTGCGCTGGCGGCCGCAGTCGGTCATCGTCCGGCACGCCGAGGGCTCTCCCACGGGCGACCTCGTCCGCGTGCTGGTCGCCGCGACGTCTGCCCGGGCACACGTCCTGCTGAGCAGCGCCCGTCCGCTCCCGGGCCCCCTCACCCAGCTGTTCGCGTCGAGTCGCTCACCGCTGCACGTCGTCGACCACCTGGTCGAGTCCGACGACGAGTTCCTCCGTCGGGCCGCGTCCGGCGACGTCTTCCGCGAGTCCTGGTCCACCGGCGAGGACGAGCCGCAGGACGCCCTCGAGGCCGTGCTCGCGACGCAGGACCGTCCGACGCACCCGGCCTTCGGCGGACCGGGGGCGAGGATCCGACTCGTCGGCGGCGACCCCCTCGCGCTCGAGGAGGCCCTCGGGGCGAGCGTCGACGTCGCGATCCACGACGCCCCGGTGGTCGAGGCGGGGATCATCGAGATGCTGCCGTTCCTGCGGGAGCAGACCGTGTCCCTCACCGCGCACCGCTTCGGCGACCCGGACCCCGACTTCACGGAGCTGCATGTCTGACACCGACGCCCGACCCGACCGCACGCTGCGCGCCGAGGGACTGTTCAACGGACGCGACCTCGGTGGTCTGCCCCTCCGTGGTGGTGGGACGACACCGACCGGCCGGGTGTTCCGTTCCGAGAGCGTCGACCGGCTGACGCCGGCAGGTTGGCAGGCGCTGCACGACGCCGGCATCCGGACCGTCGTCGACCTGCGGGCGCCGTCCGAGACGGCGAAGGACACCGGTGTCCGACCGGACTGGCTCACGACGGTCGTCGTCGACCACGACGGACTCGACGACGAGCCGGACTTCTGGTCGGCGTACTGGGAGACCGGCCTGGTCGGGACGCCGCTGTACTACGGACCGCACCTGGACGAACTGCCCGAGCGCACCGGCGCGGCGCTGGGCGAGGTCGCGCGTGCGGGAGCGGGCGGCGTGCTCTTCCACTGCGCCGGCGGTCGGGACCGCACCGGCATCGTCGCGCTCGCACTGCTGACGATCGTCGGCGTCGAGCCGGAGGCGATCGTCGATGACCACCTCGTCACCGTCGAGAACGCACCGGCACTGCTCGCGTCGATCGGGGTTCCGTCCAACGAGGGGAAGATCGAGGCGCTCTGCGCCGAACACGGGACCACGGTGGAGGGCGCGTTCCGGAGCGCGCTCGACGGGTTCGACCTCGGGCGGTTCGTCGAGCGGTCCGGTCTCCACACCGACGACCTGGAGGCACTGCGCACGTTCCGCGCGCACGTGGCGTGAGCCGCGCCTCCCGACCGGGGCACCCGGCTCGCGGCCGGTGGGACCGGGCCGAGCCGGGCCGGACCGGACCGGGGTCAGTCCTGCGTGTCCCCGCCGTCCTCGTCGACGACGCCGGTCTCGTCCATGCGGTCGCGGAGGTGGTCGGCCATCGCGCCGGCACCCTCACCGTGGTGGTCGTGGTCGACCTGCTCGATGAGTCCGTGCAGCTTCTCGTGGTTGGTGGCTTCGGTGGCGCCGTCCATGACGGGCTCGGTCTGTTCCTTGTCGCTCATGCACCGGACGCTACGCCTGCACGGTGGGTGTCCCGCCCGTCAGCGGCGACGACGCCCCCGCCCGACGACCGCGACCTCGGCGACGGTCAGCACGAGGGCGGTCACCGCCTGCCCGAGGGCGAACCGACGACGGCGTGGGTCGAGGGCGAGCGGCACCATCGTCGCTCCGTGCAGGGCGTCCACCAGGGCACTCAGCGTGTGCGCCTCCGCGGAGCCCGACCGGAGCACGAGGGCGGCCTGGGCCAGCTGGCGGACGCCGAGCACCCGGTCGAGCGCGGGGTGCGGGTCGTCGACGCGGAGGGCCCGGACGAGGTGCCACACCCCGAGGCCGGCACGGGCTGCCTCGACGGCGCGACGCCGTCCGAGGGCCGTCGAGCGGCTCACCCGCGGCGTCCCGCCGCGATGGCGACGGCACCGGCCGCGCCGAGGACCGCACCGATGAGGGCGTTCCCGACGCGGCGGTGCTCGACCCACCACGTCTGCGGGGACCAGGCGTGCGCGGAGTCGTCGAAGACGCCGTGTGCGCCGTGGTCGCCCGGGATCGGGTCGTACAGGTTCGTGCCGAGCATCGAGCCGTCCTTCGCCGGGTCCTGCTGCCCGGACACGAGGGTCTTCGCGGCGTACCAGTCGGCGAAGCGCCCGCTGATCCGGTTGCCGAGGATCGTGTAGACCGTCGACTCGCCGACCCACGTGCGTGCGCGGGGACGCTCGGCGACGGTGGCGATGGCGCGCGCCCCCACCTCCGGCTGGTAGATCGGCGCGACCGGCTGCGGCTGGTGCGGCAGTCCCGACTTCACCCACTGGAACTGGATCGTGTTGAGCGCCGGCATGTCGACCCGCGACACCTTCACCGCGCTGCCCTGCTGGAGCAGCTCGCCCACGACCGACTCGGTGAAGCCCACGATGGCGTGCTTCGCACCGCAGTACGCGGCCTGCAGGGGGATGCCCCGGAAGCCGAGCGCGGACCCGACCTGGATGACCTGGCCGCGGTCACGCGCCACCATGCGGGAGAGAGCGGCTCGCGTGCCGTTCACGCACCCGAGGTAGGTGACGTGGAGTGCCCGCTCGAAGTCGTCGGGGTCGGTGTCGAGGAAGCGGCTGAACACGCCGACCATCACGTCGTTGACCCAGAGGTCGATCGGTCCGAGTTCCTGCTCGACGCGGTCGGCGGCGGCTTCGACGGCCTCGCGGTCGGCGACGTCGGCGATGAGCGCCAGCCCCCGCCGGCCCGCCGCCTCGACCTCGGCGACGGCTGCGTCGACGCCGTCCTTCCCGCGGGCGAGGACTGCGACGTCCCATCCGCGAGCCGCCAGTTCCCGGACGGTCGCCCGTCCCAGTCCCGCGGATCCACCGGTCACCACTGCCACTCGAGTCATGAGCCCAGTTGTACGCAGGGGTCGGGCGCCCTCACTCAGCCGCTGTCCCCCGACGAGCGGTGGCCGGGGGTGCATCATGGCCCGGTGGACGCGCGCGACGACCAGCCCACGGCGGACGAGGCGCCGCCCGGCTGGGTGCTGGGCACGCCGACGCGTCCCAGCGAGGTGTGGCTGGTGCCGTCGCTCCTCCTCGCCCTCGCGGTGCTGGTCGTCGCCTTCGGGAGCGGGTACGGCGACCCGCTCGCGGCAGTCGTCGGCTGGATCGCGGGCCCGCTGGTCGCCGTCGGCGCGGTCGCGCTCCTCGTGTCCGGACGGCGTGCGTACGACGAGCAGACCCTCGGGGCATCGTGGCGCGCCCACGTCGTCCGGGTCGTGGTGGGGGTCGGGACCGTCGCCGTCCTCGCCGTCGCCAGCCTCGTCGTCGGCGTGCTGCTCGGCACGGTCCTCGGGCTCCTCATCGGCGTCCCCCAGGCGTTCCGCTACACCAGGGCGGTGCCCCGCCTCGACCGCCTGGTCGTGGGCTGGGCCTGTGCCGCGGTGGCGGTCACCGCGCTCGTCGTCGTCGTGCTGCAGTTCGTCGTCCCCGACCTGCCGAGGGTGCGAGCCGTCACCTGGGGACCCCCGAGTGCGCTGTACGGGGTGATCGCGGGCATCCTCGCGGTGGTCCACTTCCGCCTCGCGCGCTCGTCGCACGGGTGACGGGTCGTCGCGCCGCGCACTCGTCGCGCGGGTGACGGGTCGTCGCGCCGCACGCTCGGAGCGCGGGTCACCGACCGCCTCAGTCGTCGGCGCGACGAACGGTGGCCAGGTGCGACCGGACACGCAGCGGGGACGGCTCCTCGTCCGGCGCCTGCGGGATCGCCCCGAGGCCGAACGACTCGACGACGCCCTCCCCGAAGAGCACGCAGACCGACGACCCGCCGAACTGGAAGTACCCCAGCTCGTCGCCCTTCGACACCCGCGCCCCGGCCTCGACGCCGTCGCCGATGACGCACGACGACACGTCCGACATCCCGACGAACACGACCGCGACCAGGCCGATCGTCGGGTCGTCGGCCTCGATCAGGACGATCGCCCGCGTCGCGACGTGCGCCAGGTACCCCTGGGAGCGCTGCGGCAGCACGGCCGCCTCGCCCTGCGCATCCGCCTCGGAGAAGTACGTCCCCGGTTGCACCCACGCCCTGCGGACGGTGCCCGAGACCGGGCTGTGCCACCGGTGGTACTCGAGGGCGCTCAGGAACGCCTGCCAGACGGTGCCACCGACGAAGGCGTCGACGGACTCGTCGCCCGCCAGCACCTCGTCGAGCGAGTACGGCTCGGCCTTCACCCAGAACTCGTCGCGACGCCGGACGCCGCCGGCGATCCGGTAGGGCGTCGCCTCGCACGGGCTGGCCACGACGGCGTCGTCGTCCGGCGCGGCGACCGGCCGTTCGCCGTCGCGGAAGCGGCGGGTGAAGAAGTCGTTCCACGAGGTGAAGCCCCAGCGCGCGTCGTCGGGGTCGTGCTCGAACTGGTCCATCCCGACGGCCCGTCGTGCTGCGTCGCTCCGCCAGCCGCCGGGCGCGTCCACGATGACGTCGGCGGACTCGGGCGACGACAGGAACGTGCACCAGGCCTGCAGGACCTCGCGGATCGCGTCGTTCACGCGCGGGTCCCGGTAGAACGCGAAGCCCGCCGGCGTCGACTTGGTCCAGTCCAGCACGCCGTCGAGCGGGGTCATGACCATCTGCTCCTCGCCCCACTCGGGCGCGCTCCGGACGACCTCGTCGATCAGCTCGAGGAGTTCCTCGACGCTCTCGAGGTGCCGGTCGGCGTAGTCGCCCGTGCTCGGGACCTGCGCGATCATCTCGTGCGCCTCCATGCGGAGGACCGGGTCGGACTCGATGACGTCGCGGAGCGCGGCGACGGCCGGGTGCAGCACCTGGTCGGGATCGCGGTCGGCGAGGCGCTCGCGGCGACCTCGGAGCCACGCCTCGAGGTGGGCCTGTTCGGCGGGGAGCCACCCGGCGCGGCGGCGGACGTCATGGGATGCACCAGTCACATCCCGGACCGTACCGCCGCCGCCCGGGTCCTGCCCGGGCGTCGGCGGTCGGACCGGGGGACGGCTGCGGTCAGCGCCCGAGGCCGAACCGGGTGAAGACGCCCGGCGAGTACAGCACCGAGTCCGGTTCCAGCTCCGTCAGCGCGAACGGCAGCCCGGCCGCGCCGACCAGGTCGTCCCGCAGCGACACCACCGAGGCGCGGTGCAGCGGCCAGGTCTCGTGCTCGTTCGGCCAGAACCGGGTGCGACCGAGCCGTCGGACGTGCATGCCCCACCGCGCCGTCAGGAACACCTCGAGGTCGGTCGGCTCCGCGGGCTGCTCGTCGAAGCGGACGTCGAGCAGCGACCGCAGGTGCGTCCCGTGCCGCCGCATCGCGTACGCGACGCGGTCCGGCGTGGGACGTCGCTGCTCGGCCACGGCCCACCAGTACGGCAGGCCCGTCGCAGCGCGGGCGCCGAGGGTCGGCGCGAGCTTGCCGGCGTCGAGCGACAGGAACACGACGCCGTGCTGTCCCCGTTCGTCGACCGTGTACACGCGCACGTTCACCTCGATGAAGTCCCCGACCTGCCCGACCGAGACGGGCGGGAACCGCGTGTCGGTGAACCGGAAGCAGATCAGTCCCACCCAGGTGGTCGCGCCGTCGTCGACGCCGTCCGCGCCGAGGGTGTCCGGGCGGGTCCCGGCCGGCAGCAGCGGCGCGACGGCGGACGCGTCCACGCGCCAGTGCGCGAACACGACGTCGCGCCAGGCCTGCTCGATCCACGGGCGTCCGGTCAGGCCCGGGGCGACGGGGTGGAGGCCCGGCTCGGCCCCCGCGGGCGTGGTCGCGCTCACGGGGCGGTCACCCCGGGTTCGATGTGCCCCGCCACGGGCGCGTCGTCCCACCCCTGCTGCGGGGTGTCGCAGGTCCCGCGGAACACGTACTGCGACGGACGCTTCCGCTCGCTCGACGTCCAGTCGATCGCGGGACGACGACGCTCCGGCGGCAGGTACCCGATCCGGTAGACGGCCATCAGCTCGAGCGACTCCGGCACGCGCAGCAGGTCCTCGATCTGCTCCCACGCACCGGGGGTCTCCATCGGGAAGGACACGAACTGGATGCCGAGGCCGAGCTCGGTGGTCGCGAGCCAGATGTTCTCCATCGCGGCACCCATGCTGAACACGGAGTAGAAGCCGGACAGCTCCTCCTTCCGGTACTCGTGGCGGTCGAGCATGACCCCGAGCAGCAGCGGCGAACCGGCGACCAGCTTCCGGTTCTCCTCGCCGAGGCTCTGCGGCACCCGCAGCGTGTTCATGAGGACCTGCCCCCGCTTCGTGAACACCTGCTTCGTGAAGGGCCGGAGCGGTCGCGGCAGCTTGTCGAACAGCATCCCGTCGCGGCGCTCGTCCATCTCGGCCTGTGAGAACCGGAAGTAGGGCTTGTACCGCTCGAAGAAGGTGCCCTCGGCCATCGTGCGGGTCATCGAGCTGCCGCTGATCTCGGCGACGCGGTCGATCGTGGCGCGCTCCTCGACGAGCACGAACCGCCACGGCTGGCTGTTGAGCTGCGAGGGCGCACGGCCGGCGAGCTCCACGAGCAACCGCTGGTGCTCCTCGGAGACGGGGTCGGGCAGGAACGCCCCGTTGGTCGTGCGCCGGCGTCGGATCGCCTCGAAGAGCTCCACTGCTTCCCTCGTGTCTCGTCGTCGCGGTCAGCGCTGCGCGAGCAACGCCCCCAGGTAGGACGGAGCCGCGGCGACCGCGACTCTCCAGTGTGCTCCGGCACGGGGGTTCGTGCGTGGAGCGAGCGCCAGCGGCACGAGGGCCGGGAGCAGGAACAGCGCGGACCGGTCACGCGTCCACGCGGGGGTGCTCGCGGCGACCCCGGTCAGGGTCGCCGTCACGACGAACAGGCCGTGGTGCACGACACGGAGCCTCCGCGTCCGGATCAGTCGCACGGCGACGGCGGTGCCCCACAGGCAGTTCACCAGGTAAGCGCCGGACGCGGCGGTGACCAGGCGACGGGCGGGACGCGACGTCGTGGGCGGCGATCCGCGCCTCCTGGCCGTGTTCCGTCCCATCTGCCGGACGTTACGCGGTCTCTCGACTGACCAGCTTGGAGAGCACGATGGCCGACCGCGTGTGGTCGACCTGCGGTGCGAGGCGGACCTTGTCGAGCGCTTCCTCGAGGGCCGACAGGTCCTTCGACCGCATGTGCACCACGGCGTCGGCGCTCCCCGTGACGGTGCCGGCGTCGATGACCTCGGGCACCGTGTCGAGCAGGGAGCGGAGCTCGTCGGGGGAGACCGTGCCGCGGCAGTAGAGCTCCACCCACGCCTCGGTGCCGCGGTCCTCGACGGCCGGGTCCACCTTGATCGTGAAGCCCTGGATCACACCGTCGGCGACGAGGCGGTCGACGCGACGCTTCACGGCCGAGGCCGAGAGTCCGACCACCGACCCGATGTCGCCGTAGCCGGCGCGGGCGTTCTCCCGGAGCTGGTCCAGGATGCGGTGGTCGAGCGAATCCATCAGCACCATCGTACGCGGACTTGTTGCACGCTCCGCGGGCCGGGCGCACGAAACGTGCGTCACCTGAACAGGTGCCACGCTCCGGTGCACGCGGTGCTGCGCTCGCCGGACCGTTCGTGCCAGACTGCTCAGCGGCGTCGACCTGGTCCGCTACGGCGAGTGAGCCTGCATCTCGCCGGAGCACTTCACCCCGTTCCGTTCACGGTTCCTGGCAGGCTCGGGCCCCGGTCCCTCCAGGAGGACTGATGTCGAACCCCGCACCCGCGACCACCGATGCACCGGCCCGTACCGCCACGAAGCGGACGATCCTCATGTGCAAGCCGGACTTCTACACGGTGAGCTACCGGATCAACCCGTGGATGCACCCGGAGGAGCCGACCGACACGTCGAAGGCCGTCGAGCAGTGGCAGTCCCTCGTCGACGTCTACGAGCAGCTCGGCTTCGACATCTCGTACATCGACCCGATCGACGGCCTGCCGGACATGGTCTACGCGGCCAACGGCGGGTTCGTGCTCGACGGCATCGCGTACGGCGCGAAGTTCCAGTACCCGGAGCGCCAGCCCGAGGGCCCCGCGTACATGGACTGGTTCCGCCAGGCCGGGCTCACCGTGGCCGAGCCCGAGCAGACGAACGAGGGCGAGGGTGACTTCCTGCTGATCGGCGACACGATCTTCGCCGGCACGGGCTTCCGCTCGGACAGCACGTCGCACGACGAGCTCGCGTCGATCTACGGCCGCGAGGTCGTCACGCTCAAGCTCATCAACCCGAGCTTCTACCACCTCGACACCGCCATCGCCGTGCTCGACCCCGAGCCCGCCGCCGACGGCACGAGCAACATCGCCTACCTCGAGAGCGCCTTCGACGAGCCGTCCCTGGCCATCCTGCGCGAACGCTTCCCGGACGCGATCATCGCGACCGAGGAGGACGCCGCGATCCTCGGGCTCAACTCGTACTCCGACGGGTACAACGTCGTGATCGCCTCGCGCGCCACCACGTTCGCGTCGCAGCTGCGGGAGAAGGGCTACAACCCGATCGGCGTCGACCTGTCCGAGCTGCTGCTCGGCGGCGGCGGCGTGAAGTGCTGCACGCTCGACCTGCACCCGGTCGGGACCGGCAACTCGGTCGCGCGCGGCTGATGGCCACCGCGCTCGGCACGAACACGGCCGCGGCGCTCGCCGTCGAGGACCGTGCCCTCGCCCACAACTACAGCCCCCTGCCGGTCGTCATCGCGTCGGCCTCGGGTGCGACCGTCACGGACGTCGACGGCAAGCAGTACCTCGACGGTCTCGCCGCGTACTCCGCGGTGAACTTCGGGCACGGCAACCCCCGTCTGCTCGCGGCCGCCCGCGCACAGCTCGACCGGGTCACGCTGACGTCGCGGGCGTTCGTGAACGACCGGCTCGGGCCGTTCGCCGCTGCGCTCGCGTCGCTCACCGGGACCGAGATGGTGCTGCCGATGAACACCGGCGCCGAGGCCGTCGAGTCCGCGATCAAGGTCGCCCGCGCCTGGGGCTACCGGGTCAAGGGCGTCCCCGCCGACCGGGCCACGATCATCGTCGCGTCCGGGAACTTCCACGGCCGCACGACCACGATCATCTCGTTCTCCGACGACGAGTCGGCGCGGGACGACTTCGGGCCGTACACGCCGGGCTTCCGGACCGTGCCGTACGGCGACGCTGCCGCCCTGCGGGAGGCGATGGACGAGACCGTCGTCGCCGTGCTGCTCGAGCCGATCCAGGGCGAGGGCGGCGTGGTCATCCCGCCGGCGTCGTACCTCCCCGACGTCCGGGCGGTCTGCGACGAGTTCGGTGCGCTGTTCATCGCCGACGAGATCCAGTCCGGCCTCGGCCGCACGGGTCACACCCTCGCGGTGGAGCGCGTCGGCGTACGCCCCGACCTGATCACGCTCGGCAAGGCGCTCGGTGGCGGCATCGTCCCCGTGTCGGCCGTCGTCGGCTCGGCGTCGGTCCTCGGGGTGCTGCGCCCCGGCGAGCACGGCTCCACGTTCGGTGGCAACCCGCTCGCGGCGGCCGTCGGCGCCGAGGTCGTGGCGATGCTCGACGAGGGCACGTTCCAGCAGCGGGCACTCGACGGCGAACCGCTGCTGCGCGGGCTGCTCGACGACCTGCTCGGCAAGGGCGTCGTGTCCCACCGCGTCGCCGGACTCTGGGCGGGCATCGACATCGACCCCGCGCTCGGCACCGGCAAGGCGATCGCGAAGGACCTCGCCGACCGCGGGGTGCTCGTGAAGGACACGCACGGGTCGACCATCCGCTTCGCGCCGCCGCTCGTCGTCACCGACGACCAGGTGCGCGCTGCAATCGGCGCCCTGGGCGAGGTGCTCGCCGCGCGGTAGACGCGACCGCACGACGGACGGGAGGCGCGGGGCCGGCTGGCACCGTCCTCCCTCGCAGGCTCGGTCGGCGCGCCTCGCGCAACGCTTCGCGTCGCCGCTGAGCGAGGCGCGCCAGTCCGTCCGGCGCGTCAGACCGCCCAGCGCTCCGCCAGCTCGTCCATCAACCCGTCGAGCCGCTCGTCGACGACCTGCTCCTCCGGGTGCGCCTCGTACCAGGCGATCACCTCGCGAACCCCGTGCCGGTACGGCGTGCGGGGCCGGTACCAGGGCACGAGCGAGCGCACCTTGCTGTTGTCGAACACCGAGCTGTTCGCCTTGTCGCCGAGCAGCGCGGCGCCCCACTCCGGGTCCACGGCGTTGATGGCGTCCGCCGGCACGTGCACGATCCGCAGGTCGTCGACGCCGGCCGCCGCCGCGATCTCCTCGGCGATCGCGTTCCACGTCGGCGCCTCGTCGCTCGTGATCGTGAAGGCCTCACCGATGGCCTCGGCACGGTCGAGCAGCCCGGTGAACCCGACCGCGAAGTCCCGGCTGTGGGTCAGCGTCCAGAGCGAGCTGCCGTCGCCTGTGATGATGATCGGCTTCCCCGCCCGCATCCGGGCGACTGCGGTCCACCCGCCGGTGAGCGGCAGCTTCGTCTCGTCGTACGTGTGCGACGGTCGGATGATCGTCACCGGGAAGTCCTGCTCGCGGTAGGCCTGCACGAGCAGCTCCTCGCACGCGATCTTGTCGCGCGAGTACTGCCAGTACGGGTTCTTCAGCGGCGTCGACTCCGTGATCGGCAGGTGCGTGGCCGGCGTCTGGTACGCCGAGGCCGAGCTGATGAAGACGTACTGCCGCGTCCGCCCGGCGAAGAACTCGACGTCGGCCTGCACCTGGTCCGGCGTGAAGGCGATCCAGTTGACGACGACGTCGAAGTGGCGGTCGCCGAGCACGTCCGCCAGGGCGGTCCGGTCCGACACGTCGGCCTGGAGGCGCGTCACGCTGTCCGGGATCGGCCTGCCCCCGGTGGTGCCCCGGTTGAGCACGGTCACGTCGAACCCCTGCTCGACGGCTTCGCGGACGCACGAGGCACTGATGACCCCGCTGCCGCCGATGAACAGCACGCTCGGTCCCGACATGGACGCTCCTTCGCTCCCGGCGGTGCACCAGTGCACCGCGCCCATCCGATCCTGCTCCTCAGGGGCTGGGCCGGGTGGCGAGGACCGCGCGGAGCGACGTGGTGTCGGCTGCCCATCCGGCAGCGGCCGGGCTGATCCACCCCAGGAGCTCGATGGCGTAGTCGTGGTCCCGCCGCAGGTCGCGTTCGTGGATCGGTTCGTGGTGGGCAGCGCGGTTGCGGACGAAGTGCAGCTGCTGCATCCGCCGACGCACCTCACGTTGACGGGTGAGCAGGTCGGTAGGACCGGCAGGGAAGGCTCGGTGCAGGGCCGGAGTCCAGAGCGTCGTCAGGTACCGGGACTCGACGAGGTAGCGCCAGAACCCGAACGTCAGCTCGGCGACGACGCGCCCGTGTTCCTCGGGTGGGCGACCGCCTCGGCCGCCCCGTACCCGCGCCTTGCTGAGATCGCTCCGTCCTCGGGTATCCAGCGGCACGACGTCGAACCAGGAACCGGTGGAATGACGATCTGCTGCCCACGTGCGGAGTTCGCAGTCGAACGCGTTCCGGGTGATCACCTCGACCATCCCGGTGAGTTCCATCACCGAAGCAGCGGCACGCATGTTCCACTCGTAGAGGCGAAGTGCTGCTCGTCCGTCGCCTGTGGAGCCTGCGTAGGACCGGAGGCGCTCCGGCGTGAGCAGCACCACGAGCTCGTCTTCCTCCACCACGCGTCCTCCTGGTAGCCTGTTCACGAAGACCCCGGAACGATCACTGGCCACGGCCACATCGCCGGGGTTTCGTCTTGCCCCGGTCATGGCCACTGTCTCCGGCCCCCTGATGTTTCACCGTACAGTGCGAGGCGCCGGGCTGGGGAGGACGCCGCCGCCGGTGGACTACCGTCACGGTTCGGGTCGCACCGACGCGGTCCACGACAGGAGTGACACGCACATGGAGTACCGCTACCTCGGCAACTCGGGCCTCAAGGTCTCCGAGATCACCTACGGCAACTGGCTCACCCACGCCTCCCAGGTCGAGAACGACGCCGCGATCGCCTGCGTCAAGGCCGCGTTGGAGGTCGGCATCTCGACGTTCGACACCGCCGACGTCTACGCGAACACCGGCGCCGAGACCGTCCTCGGTGAGGCGCTCAAGGGGGAGCGGCGCCAGTCCGTCGAGATCGCCACGAAGGTGTTCGGCCCGACCGGCCCGAAGGGGCACAACGACACGGGCCTGAGCCGGAAGCACATCCTCGAGTCGATCGACGGGTCGCTCCAGCGCCTGCAGACCGACTACGTCGACCTGTACCAGGCGCACCGGTTCGACCACGAGACCCCGCTCGAGGAGACGATGCAGGCGTTCGCCGACATCGTCCGCCAGGGCAAGGTCCTCTACGTGGGCGTCTCGGAGTGGACGGCCGAGCAGCTCCGTGCCGGCCACGAGATCGCCGAAGACCTCGGCGTGCAGCTCATCTCGAACCAGCCGCAGTACTCGGCGCTCTGGCGTGTCATCGAGGGCGAGGTCGTCCCCACGTCCGAGGAGCTCGGCATCTCCCAGATCGTCTGGTCGCCGATCGCCCAGGGTGTGCTGACCGGCAAGTACCAGCCCGGCCAGCCGCTGCCCGAGGGTTCGCGCGCCACCGACGACAAGGGCGGCGCGGACATGATCAAGCGGTTCATGCGCGACGAGGTGCTCACGGCCGTGCAGGACCTCAAGCCGATCGCCGACGAGCTCAGCCTCTCGATGGCGCAGCTCGCCGTGGCGTGGGTGCTGCAGAACCAGAACGTCGCCTCGGCGATCATCGGTGCATCGCGTCCGGAGCAGGTCCACGACAACGCGGGTGCGGCGGGCGTGCAGATCCCCGCCGAGCTCATGTCGCGCATCGACGACGCGCTCGGCTCCGTGGTGGAGCGGGACCCGGCGAAGACGAACGACAGCAGCCCGAAGACCCGCGAGGCGTAGCCCACTGCGGATCGAACCACGGATCCGACGTCGAACCAGCCGCGCGGCCTGGTTCGACGTCGGGATCGTGGTTCGATTCCGGTCCGGACGACCGCACGGCCGCGCGACGGCACGAGCCGCTCCGCGCGTGCCGGCAACGCAAAAGAGCCCCTCACTCTCGTGAGGGGCTCTTCACCGTGGCTGGACACGGCATCGATCCGTGGACCTTTCGATTTTCAGTCGAACGCTCTACCAACTGAGCTATCCAGCCGTGGCGACCCTGACGGGACTTGAACCCGCGACCTCCGCCGTGACAGGGCGGCACGCTAACCAACTGCGCTACAGGGCCATGTTGAGTTGTTCTGGTAGTGCTCTGCTTGCTTGCTCACTCTGCGAAGAGTGACCCCAACGGGATTCGAACCCGTGCTGCCGCCGTGAAAGGGCGGTGTCCTAGGCCACTAAACGATAGGGCCGCAAGCGGTGCTTCGCGCTACCGATGGACAAGCATACGGATGCTCCCGGGGTTTCACAAATCGAGGGCCGCCGCCGCGGTACGCCCGGCGTGTCGCGGTGGCGGAGCGCGGCCGCAGGACTTCACTCACCCTGGGCCACCAGGCCCGGATTCGTGCTGTCGATGATCGGATGCGACCATCGTCGTCGGTCCCGTACCCCTCGTGCGAGGGGGTGTGCGGGTGCGACACCTGTTGTTACTGTTGCGCCTGTTGACAGTGTTACGTGCGTGAGCCTTGCCGCGCTGTTACGAAATCGAGATGTATGTCGACCTCACCATCGCTCTCCCTCCGCCCCCGCAGCCGCTTCGTCGCCGCCGCGGTCGCTGTCGCGCTCGCGGCCGGCACGCTGGCGGCCCTGGCGCCGGTGACCGCGGCCAGCGCGGCGTCCTACCCGAGCTGGTCGGACGTCCAGAAGGCCAAGGCCTCGAAGTCCGCGCAGCAGGCGAAGGTCACCGAGATCAAGGCGCTCATCTCCGACCTGTCGACGAAGGCGTCCGCGGCGAAGAAGTCCGCCGAGGCTGCCGGGACCGCCTACCAGACGGCCCAGACGAAGTACGACGACGCGACGCTCAAGCAGCAGAAGCTCCAGGAGCAGGCCGACGACGCCGAGAAGACCGCAGCGGCGTCCGAGGAGCAGGCCGGTCAGCTCGCCGCGCAGCTCGGACGAGCCAGTGCCAACGACGTGACGACGGACATCCTCACGCACCCGTCGAAGTCCGGTGACCTGCTCTACGAGCTCGGCGCGATGTCGAAGCTCAGCGAGCAGGCCGACGGCATCTACTCGCAGGCCAGCCAGGACCGCGGAACGGCTCAGGGCCTCGCCGACCGCGCGGACCTCGCGAAGGACGCCCTCGGCAAGCTCGCCGACGCCGCGCAGCAGAAGATGCAGCAAGCGCAGCAGGCCGCCGACGACGCCCAGACCGCCGTCGACGCGCAGAGCGACAATCAGACCCGGCTCGAGGCGCAGCTGACCCTCCTCACCACGAACGAGGCGAACGTCGAGTCGCGGTACAACAAGGGCGTCCAGGCCGAGAAGGCCCGGCTCGCCGCCCTGGCCGCCGCTGCCGCGAAGGCCGCGGCGACCAGCTCCGGCGGCTCCGGCGGGGGATCGCCGAACGCGTCCGGCTGGGTCCGCCCCGCCGGCGGCTACCAGACGAGCCCGTACGGCTACCGCGTCGACCCCTACACGCACTACCGCGCACTGCACGCCGGCGTCGACCTGGCCCCGGCCTGCTACGCCCCGATCTACGCCGCCCACTCCGGCACGGTGACCTTCGCCGCGAACGGTGGCGGGTACGGCAACGAGGTCGTGCTCGACAACGGCGGCGGCGTGTCCACCGCGTACGGGCACATCGTCGACGGCGGCATCCTCGTGTCGGTCGGCCAGCACGTCAGCGCCGGCCAGCAGATCGCGAAGATCGGGTCGACCGGGTGGTCGACCGGGTGCCACCTCCACTTCGAGACCCGGATCAACGGTTCCGCCGTCGACCCGGTCCCCTTCATGGCTGCGCGGGGGATCTCGGTATGACCGTGTGCGCGCCCGAGAGGCCCTGACCCCCAGATGAAGAAGCCTGCACGTTCCCTCGCCTGCGGCATCGCCACCGTCTCGCTGCTCGGCATCGGGCTGTCGGTGGGGATCGCCGGACCCGCGGGCGCGACCCCGGCCGACGCCCCGTCGTGGGCCGACGTGCAGGCTGCGAAGGCGGACCAGGCAGCGAAGCAGAAGACGGTCGACGAGCTGTCCTCGCGACTGTCGACGCTGCAGGACGGAGCCGACCAGGCCGGGATCGTGGTGCAGCAGGCCGGGCAGACGTACTCCCTCGCGGCGTCGGAGCAGCAGGAGGCGCAGTCCACCCTCGACGACCTCGGCGCGCAGTCGAAGCGGGCGAAGAAGGCCGCGGACGACTCCGCCGGCCAGGTCGCGGCGCTCGTGGTCGAGCTCTCGCGGACCGGCGGCGGCGACCTGTCGACGAGCATGCTCGTGGACGCGTCCGACGCGAAGGACCTGCTCTACCAGGTCGGCACGATGGCGCACCTCTCGGAGCGCTCGGCCACGGTGCTCGCGCAGGCCGAGGCGGACCAGAAGACCGTGGAGTCCCTGGCGGCCCAGAAGCGTCAGGCCACGAAGGCGCTGGCGAAGGCGACGGCGACGACGAAGACCGCCCTCGACGCCGCGAACGACACCGCAGCGAAGGCCCAGGGGGAGCTCACCGCCGCGCAGGACCAGCAGGACGAGGTCCTCGAGCAGCTGGCGTTCCTCAAGGGATCGACCGTCGCCGCCGAGAGCGCGTACTTCACCCAGCAGCGCGCGGCACAGGCCGAGGCGCAGCTCGCCGCGCAGACCACCGCGACGGGTGGGAGCGGGAGCGGCTCGCCGAGCACCGGTGGCGGTTCGTCCTCCGCCCCGAGCGCCGGTGGCGGCTCCACGTCGAGCCAGCCCGCGACGCCCTCGGGCAGCGGCTCGGGTACCGGCACGTCGACGGCACCGCAGCCCGCTGCGCCGCAGCCGGCGGCGCCCCAGCCCGCCGCCCCCCAGCCGGCCGCACCGAAGCCGGCAGCCCCGAAGCCCAGCGCGCCGAAGCCTGCTGCGCCGAAGCCCAGTGCGCCCGCACCGGCACCGAGCACCCCGTCACGGGCCGCAGGAGCGATCGCCTTCGCCCGGGCCCAGATCGGCGACGCGTACGAGTTCGGGGGTGAGGGCCCGAACGCGTGGGACTGCTCCGGCCTCGTGATGGCGGCCTACAGCTCGCAGGGGATCGCCACCGGCGGCCACAACGTCGTCTGGCAGTACAACTACTTCAAGTCGATCGGTCGGCTCGTCCCGATGTCCCAGCGTCAGCCCGGTGACATCCTCTTCTACTCGAACAACGGAGCCGCCTCGGGCGGGTACCACGACTCGATCTACACCGGGAACGGCCGCATGGTCGAGGCCGCGAACGTCCGCGTCGGCGTCGTCGAGCGAGCGATCTGGACGCCGAGCCAGCTCCTGCCGTACGTCGCGCGGCCGAGCGGCTCGCTCTAGCCGAGGCACCGCACCCCGCAACGAACAACGCGCCCCGTCAGGACGGGGCGCGTTGTTCGTTGCGGGGTGCGACACCCGGCGGGCGCGGACACCCGGCGGGCGCGGACGCCCGGGGGCGCGGACGCCGGTGGCTCAGTGCGAGCCGGGCACGTACGCGGCCTGACCGGCCTGCACGATGCGCTCGGCCTCGGCCGCGTCGCCCCAGCCCTCGGCCTTGACCCACTTGTTCGGCTCGAGGTCCTTGTAGCGCTCGAAGAAGTGCGCGATCTCGGCCTTCGTCTGCTCCGGCACGTCCCCGATGTCCTGGATGTGCGCCCAGCGCGGGTCCTTCGCGGGCACGACGAGGACCTTCTCGTCGTTGCCGGCCTCGTCGCTCATCTTGAAGACGCCGACCGGGCGGACCTTCACGCCGACGCCCGGGAACGTCGGGAACTCGAGCAGCAGCAGCGCGTCCACGGGGTCGCCGTCGTCGGCCAGGGTCTTCTCGAAGAAGCCGTAGTCCGTCGGGTACACGAACGACGTGAACAGCACGCGGTCGAGGTAGACGCGACCGGTCTCGTGGTCCACCTCGTACTTGTTGCGGCTGCCCTTGGGGATCTCGACGACGACGTCGTACGCGGCCATGTGTGCTCCTGGTCTGTCGGTTGAACGGAAAGCGCGGCTAACGTTACCGGGTGAACTCTCCGCGTCCCCGGCTGGATCCCGCGGTCGCCGACACCCGGCGCGCGGTCCGGACCCTGCTCGCCCGCGCCGTCGACGAGACGGTGCTGCGTCCGGGTGACCTCGTGCTCGTTGCGCTGAGCGGCGGACCGGACTCGCTCGCGCTCGCGGCCGCCGCCGCGTTCGAGGCGCCCAAGCAGGACCTGCGCGCCGGCGCGGTGGTCGTCGACCACGCGCTCCAGGCGGGGTCCGAGGCGGTGGCGACCCGCGCCTCCCGGCAGGCCGCCGAGCTGGGACTCGCACCGGTGACGGTCCGTCGGGTCGTCGTCGGGTCGGACGGGGGTCCGGAAGCAGCCGCCCGGGAGGCGCGACACGCGTCGATCGCGGAGGTCGCGTCGAGCACGGGGGCGGCCCTCGTCCTGTTCGGGCACACCCTCGACGACCAGGCCGAGTCCGTGCTGCTGGGCCTGGCCCGCGGGAGCGGACCGGACTCGCTGTCCGGCATGGCGCCGCTGACGCGCCGCGACGCGCCACCCGCGTACGGGCGACCGCTGCTCGGCGTGCGCCGGCACACGACCCGGCAGGCGTGCGCGGCGGCCGGCCTGGCGCCGTGGCAGGACCCGCAGAACGACGACCCGGCGTTCGCCCGGGTGCGCGTGCGGAACGACCTCATGCCGGCGCTCGAACGCGCGCTCGGCCCCGGCGTGCCCGAGGCCCTCGCCCGGACGGCCGACCAGCTGCGCGAGGACTCCGCGGCGCTCGACCACTTCGCCGAGGAGATGGCCGAGGACCTCGCCGAGCACTCCGAGGCCGGCATCTCCCTGTCCGTGCGGGAGCTCGCGGCCAACCCGCCGGCACTCCGGCAGCGACTCGTGCGCCTGGCGGTCGAAGGGGAGTTCGGCGTGACGCTCTCGCGCGTGCAGACGCTCGAGGTGTGCCGGCTCGTGACCGACTGGAGCGGGCAGGGGCCGATCGACCTGCCCGGCGTCCGGGCCTCCCGCTCCGGCGACCGTCTCGCGTTCAGCGCCGGACCGGACCGCCCGCGCGGTTAGGCTGGTGTGGTGGAACTCTCCGACGTCCAGGCAGACCTGTCCGAAGTCCTCTTCACCCCTGAGCAGCTCGACGACAAGCTCGCCGAACTCGCCGCGGTGGTCGACGCCGACTACGTGGGACGCGACCCGCTCCTGGTGGGCGTGCTCAAGGGCGCGGTCATGGTCATGGCGGACTTCTCCCGCCACCTGAAGATGCAGGCGCGGATGGACTGGATGGCGGTGTCGTCCTACGGCTCCGGCACGAAGTCGTCCGGCGTCGTGCGGATCCTCAAGGACCTCGACACCGACCTGCACGGGCGGGACGTCCTCATCGTCGAGGACATCATCGACTCCGGCCTGACGCTGTCCTGGCTCAAGCAGAACCTCGAGTCCCGCGGGGCCGCGAGCGTCGAGATCGTCGCACTGCTGCGCAAGCCCGAGGCCGCCAAGGTCGAGGTCGACGTGAAGTACGTGGGCTTCGACATCCCGGACGCCTTCGTGGTGGGCTACGGCCTCGACTACGACGAGCGCTACCGCAACCTGCGCGGCGTCGGCGTGCTCGCCCCGCACGTGTACTCGTAGCGGGTACTGCCTCCCGACGGGCACTGCCTCCTGACGCACCTGGCCCCCGTCCGGGCGACTCGTCGGGGGCTGTGAGTTCGCCCGCAGAGGACATCCATTCTCGGCACAGAATCGCCGCCGTATGCTGACCAGCACGCAACTTCGGCAGAGAAAGGTGTCGGGCGCTCGCCCGGATCACATGGACTTCAAGCGCATCCTCCGCGGGCCGTACATCTACGTGCTCATTGCGATCGTGGGGATCTGGATCGGCTGGGCCGTGATCAGCCAGTCCGGCACACAGCAGATCGACACGCAGAAGGGCCTCGAACAGCTCTCCGACGGCAAGGTCTCGTCCGTGGTGGTGAACTCCACCGAGCAGCGGGTCGACCTCACCCTGAAGGACGGCAACGCGCACGAGCAGTTCTACTACTCGACGCCCCGCGGTGAAGAGGTCATCCAGGCCGTCAACGACGCGAACCTGCCGAAGGGCTACAACGACACCGTCCAGCAGTCGAACTGGTTCCTGTCGCTGCTCGGCATCCTGCTGCCGTTCCTCATCATCGGTGCCCTGTTCTGGTTCCTCCTGTCGAGCGCCCAGGGCGGCGGCTCGAAGGTCATGCAGTTCGGCAAGTCCCGCGCGAAGATGAACAACAAGGAGAACCCGCAGGTCTCCTTCTCGGACGTCGCCGGTTCGGACGAGGCGATCGAGGAGCTCCAGGAGATCAAGGAGTTCCTCAAGGAGCCGGCCAAGTTCCAGGCCGTCGGCGCGAAGATCCCGAAGGGCGTGCTGCTGTACGGCCCTCCCGGCACCGGCAAGACCCTGCTCGCGCGCGCCGTCGCCGGCGAGGCGGGCGTGCCCTTCTACTCGATCTCCGGTTCGGACTTCGTCGAGATGTTCGTCGGTGTCGGCGCGAGCCGCGTCCGTGACCTCTTCGAGCAGGCGAAGCAGAACTCGCCCGCCATCGTCTTCATCGACGAGATCGACGCCGTGGGTCGTCACCGCGGCGCCGGCATTGGTGGCGGCAACGACGAGCGCGAGCAGACCCTGAACCAGCTCCTCGTCGAGATGGACGGCTTCGACGGCAAGACGAACGTCATCCTCATCGCCGCGACGAACCGTCCCGACGTGCTCGATCCGGCGCTCCTGCGCCCGGGCCGCTTCGACCGCCAGATCGGCGTGGACGCGCCGGGCCTGCAGGGTCGCAAGCAGATCCTCGAGGTGCACGCGAAGGGCAAGCCGCTCGCCGCGAGCGTCGACCTCGAGCTCCTCGCCCGCAAGACGCCCGGGTTCACCGGCGCCGACCTGGCCAACGTGCTGAACGAGGCCGCGCTCCTGACGGCCCGTTCGAACGCGCAGCTCATCGACAACCGTGCCCTCGACGAGGCGGTCGACCGCGTGATGGCGGGCCCGCAGCGGCGCACGCGCATCATGTCCGACCAGGAGAAGCTGATCACCGCGTACCACGAGGGCGGCCACGCGCTCGCGGCGGCGGCGATGCGGCACACGGACCCCGTCACGAAGATCACGATCCTCCCGCGCGGCCGCGCCCTCGGCTACACGATGGTGCTCCCGCTCGAGGACAAGTACTCCGTCACGCGGAACGAACTGCTCGACCAGCTCACCTACGCCATGGGCGGCCGCGTCGCCGAGGAGATCGTGTTCCACGACCCCACCACGGGTGCGTCGAACGACATCGAGAAGGCGACGGGCACCGCGCGCAAGATGGTGACCGAGTACGGCATGAGCCGTGCCGTGGGCTCCGTGAAGCTCGGGTCCGGTTCCAGCGAGCCGTTCGTCGGCCGTGACATGAGCGGCGGCACGGGCCGCGACTACTCGGAGAACATCGCCGAGACGGTCGACGCCGAGACCCGTGCACTGCTCGAGGCCGCGCACGACGAGGCCTACCAGGTGCTCAACGACAACCGCGACATCCTCGACCGCCTGGCCGGCGAGCTCCTCGAGAAGGAGACGCTCGACGCACCGGAACTCGTGGAGATCTTCAAGGACGTCCGCAAGCTGCCGGAGCGCCCGCAGTGGCTGTCGAGCGACAAGCGTCCGGTCAGCGACCTGCCCGCGATCGGGGTCCCCGGCAAGGCGGCCTCCACCGCGGCCGAGCCGTCCGACACCGGGTCGTCGAAGCCCCGTCGCCGACCCTTCGGCAACCCGGGTATCGCCCCCGCGTAGGCCGGCATGACCGACCTGCCGACGAGACGGTCGCGTCGGCTCGCCGAGGTGAGCCGCGCACGTGCCGCAGCCGCTGAACCGCCGACGGTCGCGATCGACCTCCGAGCACCCGCCCCGGTGCCGGAGATCGTGACCGGCCGGCGGCGGGACCGTGGTGCGCCGACCACCGACGGCACCCGCGTGATGGGCATCCTCAACGTGACGCCCGACTCCTTCAGTGACGGCGGGCTGCACGAGGCGTACGACGCCGCGGTCGAGCACGCACGGGCGCTCGCCGCCGCCGGTGCCGACATCGTGGACGTCGGTGGTGAGTCCACCCGGCCGGGGGCCGACCGCGTCCCGGTCGAGGTCGAGCAGCGCCGCGTGCTGCCGGTCGTGCAGCAGCTCGTCGCCGAGGGCATCCCGGTGAGCGTCGACACGATGAACGCCGCCACGGCCGAACGTGCGGTGGAACTCGGCGCCGCGATCGTCAACGACGTCTCCGGCGGCCTGGCCGACCCCGACATGGTCCGGGTCGTGCGCGACTCCGGCACCGGGTTCGTGGTGATGCACTGGCGTGGGCACAGCGACCGCATGTACCGGAACGCCGAGTACGTGCACGCCGTCGACGAGGTCCGGCGCGAGGTCGAGCTGCGCGTCGCCGAGCTGATCGTCCTGGGCGTGCGGCAGGAGCAGGTCGTGATCGACCCGGGCCTCGGGTTCGCCAAGCAGGGCGCGCAGAACTGGGAGATCCTCGCCGGGTACGAGCGGTTCGCCTCGATCGGCCTGCCCGTCCTCGTCGCCGCATCGCGCAAGCGGTTCCTCGAGGGGGTCGGCAGCGCTGCCGGGTCCCCGCCGAAGGACCGCGACCTCGCCACCGCCGCCATCAGCCTGCTCGCCGCCGAGCGCGGTGCGTGGGGTGTGCGCGTGCACGACCCGGCACCCACCCGTGCCGTGCTCGACGTCTGGGACGCCTGGAGGGCAGCTCGATCGTGAGGGACATCATCCGACTGACCGGGGTCCGCGCCCGGGGACACCACGGGGTCTTCGACCACGAGCGCGCCGACGGGCAGGACTTCGTCGTCGACGTCGCGGTGGAGGTCGACGCCCGGGCAGCAGCCGGCACCGACGACCTCGACGCCACCGTGCACTACGGCGTCCTCGCCGAGCAGGTGGTGGCCGAGATCGAGCGCGACCCGGTGGACCTCATCGAGACCCTCGCCGAACGCATCGCCACCGCCGTGCTCACGCACCCCGCGGCGCTCGCGACCGAGGTCACCGTGCACAAGCCGCAGGCGCCGATCACGGTGCCGTTCACGGACGTGTCGATCACGATCCGCCGCAGCCGGGGCGCGAGCCTGCCGCACGAGGAAGAAGAGTGAGCCGCGCCGTCGTCGCCCTCGGAGCCAACCTCGGCGACCGTGGGAACACGCTCCGCGCCGCCGCGCGGGCGATCGCCGCGCTGCCGGGCGTCCGCCCGGTGGCGTCCAGTCACGAGGTCGAGTCCGTCGCGGTCACGCTCGACGGCCCGGACGCGACGAAGCCCCGGTACCGCAACGCCGTCGTGGTCGTCGAGACGGAGCTCGAGCCGCAGGACCTCCTCGACGCGCTGCACGGCATCGAGGACGAGCACGGTCGCACCCGCGCCGTCCGGTGGGGGGACCGCACGCTCGACCTCGACCTGGTCGCGTACGACGACCGCACGGTCGACACCGTGACGCTGACGGTGCCGCACCCGCGCGCCGGTGAGCGGGCGTTCGTGCTCGCGCCGTGGCTCGACGCCGACCCGGACGCCGTCCTGCCCGGCGTCGGGCCCGTGGCCGACCTGCTCGCCGCGGTCGGCGACGACACCGACCGTGTCGACGAGCCGCGGCTCTTCGACGACACCGACACCACCGGGGTCCGTCCGTGAAGCCGACCCGCGCCTCCACGCTCATCAGCGTCGCCCTCGTGGCGGCGGTGGCGGGCTTCGCCCTCGACGCGGTCCTGGCCTCGCGGCAGGTCCCGACCCTGTTCCTCGCGACGCCGCTCGGCGTCACCCTCGCCTTCATCGGCGTGGCCGTCGTCCTGATGGCGCGCCCCGTCCGCCGGCACGCCCGCGACGGTGCGTTCCGCCAGCGGCCGGTCGACCCGCTGTACGCGATCCGCGTGGTCGTCCTGGCGAAGGCGTCGAGCATCGCCGGTTCGCTGTTCGGCGGGTTCGCCGCGGGGCTGCTCGTGTACCTCCTGACCCGCTCGGCGTTCCCTTCGCTAGGCTCGGTCCTGCCGAACGCCGTGGCGGTCGGGGGTGGGCTCGTGCTGACGGTGTGCGCCATCGTGGCCGAGCGGATGTGCATCGCACCGCCTGGTGACGATGACGACGACGACCTGCCCCGGGGTGGCACGACGCAGGCGCACTGACCCGCTGCGCCGTCCCAGGCGTGCCGACCAGACCCGACCGCAGGAGACCCGCGATGCCGCGTGAACGACTCGACGAGCCGGGCCTCGGCCTGACCGGTACCCGGTGGACCCGGGTGTCGCCCAAGCTCGTCTGGACCGAGCTCATCACCGCCGTGGCCATCGGGGTCGTCGTCACCGCGGGCTGCGTGATCATCGCGGTCGTCACCGGCGGCTTCGGACGGCCCGCGGGCGTCGTCTGGTCGCTCATCGCCATCGTGGTGTTCGTGGTCGCGGGGACGACGGCCGTCCTGACCCCGCGCCGCGTCCGGGCGATCGGCTACGCGCTGCGCGACGACGACCTCGTGCTGCGCCGCGGCCTGATGTGGCAGCGCTTCACGTCGGTGCCGTACGGCCGGATGCAGCTCGTCGACGTGAACCGTGGGCCGCTCGACCGCGCGCTCGGCATGAGCGAGCTGAAGTTCGTCACCGCCGCGGCGTCGACGAACGTGCGGATCCCGGGCATCCCGGCCACCGACGCGGACGAGCTGCGGGACCGCCTGGTCGAGCTCGCCGAGTCCCGTCGCGCCGGACTGTAGGCCCGCTCGTGACGTTCCGCCCCGGACCCCCGCCGCCAGCTCCGCCGACGCACGGCAACGCGGCCGCCGCAGCCCCGCTGACCGACGGCGAGTGGCACCGTCTGCACCCGCTGACCCCGCTCCTCAAGGGCGGCATCTTCCTGATCGTGGTCCTCGGCTACGTGCTGAACAGCCTGCGCGACCAGCTCGTCGAGTTCTTCATCCCCGGCGGTGGCCCGCAGGACGACGGCGACCCCGTCCGCTACGTCTACGAGCACGGCGTCGTCGGGTGGGTGGTGCTCGGGATCGTCGTGCTGCTCGTGGTCCTGATCGGCCTGTTCTACCTCTCCTGGCGGATGCACGAGTTCCGCGTCACCGGCGAGATCGTCGAGGTCCGGTCCGGCGTGCTCTTCCGGACGAACCGCAAGGCGCGGCTCGACCGGATCCAGGGCATCAACATCTCGCGGCCGCTGGTGCCGCGCATCTTCGGCACGGCGAAGCTCGAGATCGCGCAGGCCGGCAACGACGCGAACGTCCAGCTCGCGTACCTCGGCACGAAGGCCGCCGACGACCTCCGTCAGCGCATCCTCGTGCTCGCGTCGGGCGCGAAGGACGACGACGCCGGCACCTGGCCGGGGCGCGTCTCGAACGGCGCGCTGCAGGACCGGGTCGACGAGGTCTTCTCGCCGGAGCTCGACCCCGCCGCGGTGCACGCGACCCGCATCGTGAAGGTGCACCCCGGTCGTCTCATCGCGTCGATGCTGCTGTCCGGCACGACGGTCTTCATCCTGCTGGCGGTCGCGGCGATGGTCGTCAGCGTCGCCCTCACCGGCGAGTACGGGATCCTGTTCGGCCTGTTCCCCGCCGTCATCGGTGCGGGCGGCTACTACGTCCGGAAGTTCTCGCGGTCGCTGCAGTACACGATCGCCGAGACCCGGGACGGCATCCGGATCGGCTTCGGCCTCGTGTCCACCTCCAACGAGACGCTGCCGCCCGGCCGCATCCACGCCGTGAGCGTCGCGCAGCCGCTGCTCTGGCGGCCGTTCGGCTGGTGGGACGTGCGGATCAACCGGGCGTCGAACGCCGGCAACGGGGCCTCGAACAACCAGCAGGTGTCCTCGATCGTGCTGCCCGTCGGCACCGCGCGGGACGTCCGCGAGGTCCTGGACATCATCCTGCCGGGCCTCGTCGGCACCGCGGTCGTCGGCCCCTCGGCGTCGCAGGAGCAGCTCCGCGAGGGCTCGTCCGAGGCGGTCGACGTCGTCGACGACAGCCTCACCACGACGGGCGACCGCGGCGGCTTC
The DNA here is from genome assembly GCF_048755855.1 of Curtobacterium sp. L1-20. Taxonomy (GTDB): domain Bacteria; phylum Actinomycetota; class Actinomycetes; order Actinomycetales; family Microbacteriaceae; genus Curtobacterium. The sequence continues at coordinate 662,793 of NZ_CP151473.1, forward strand.
GTGCACTCGCCCCGTCGCGGCGCGTGGCTGCGGCCGTTCGCGTTCCGGCGCAACGGGTACCGCTTCGTCCCGGGTGCGGTCCTGCTCCGGCTCGGTGCCGTCTGGCGGTCGCTCGTGATCGTCCCGCTGCCGCGCGTGCAGAGCGTGAAGGTCTCGCAGGGCCCGGTCGAGCGCGCGCTGCGGCTCGCCTCGGTGCACGTCCAGACCGTGCAGGGGCCGGTCTCGGCGAGCGTCGGCGCGCTCGACGCCCTGGACGCGCAGCGACTGTGGTCCGAGACCGCCGCCCGTGCCGTCGAGGCCGCCGCGGCCGACACGTCGCACCGCTGGCGCGAACGGGAGGCGCGGCACCGGCCCGGTGCGCACGCCGCGGCCCCGCAGGGCCTCGCCCCCACCGCCGGGGCCGGGTGGGCGGACGGCCGCACGACGGTCGCCGCCGGCTGGGCCGACATCGGTGGCTCCGCGCCCGCGCAGCACGAGTCCGACGCCGACGGCTCCGCGCGCGCCGAGGCCGACGCGACCACCCGCGGTCCGGGGGCGCACCCGGCGACCGGCACCGTGCCTCCCGACTCGCCCTGGGGCGCGGTCCCGCCACCCGGAGCCGCACGGTGAGGGCCGGACGACTCGGCGTCGGCGTGGTCGGCGCGGGACGCGTCGGACCGGTCCTCGGCGCCGCCCTGGCGAACGCGGAACACGCGGTGGTCGGGGTGACCGCCGTCTCGGACGAGGGCCGCGACCGTGCCGAGGCGATGCTCCCCGGCGCGCCCGTCCTCGCCACACCGGACCTGGTCGAGCGGAGCGAGCTCGTGCTCCTCGCCGTCCCGGACGACCAGCTGGCGAGCCTCGTCCAGGGGCTGGCGGACGCCGGCATCTGGCAGCCCGGGCAGCTCGTCGTGCACACCAGCCCGGACCACGGCGTCGGCATCCTCGCCCCGGCGATGGCCGCCGGGGCGATCCCGCTCGCCATCCACCCGGCGATGGCGTTCACGGGCACCAGCGTCGACCTCGCACGGCTGCGCGACGCGTACTGCGCCGTGACCGCGCCGTCGCCGGTCCTGCCGATCGCGCAGGCACTCGTCGTCGAGATGGGGGCCGAGCCCTTCGTCGTCGCCGAGGGGGACCGGCCCGCGTACGCCGACGCGGTCCGTGCCGCGGTGAGCTTCTCGACCGCGATCGTCGACCAGTCCGCGGGCACGCTCGAGGGCATCGGCGTGGAGCACCCCGGTCGGGTCCTCGGCGCCCTGGTACGGTCGGCCGTCGAGAACGCACTCGCCGCAGCCGACGGCCAGGCGACGCTCTAGAGGGGGGACACATGCAGACGAAGCCGTGGCGCATCACCACCGCGCAGGCGAAGGTCGGGTACGTCGTCGCCTCGGCGGTCGTCGAGGTGCTCGTGGTGCTCCTGCTCCTCGCACTGGACGTGTCCCCGTCGGCGGTGGGCCTGCTCGGTGCGCTGTGGTTCCTGGCGACGGTGCTCGTCGGCGTCCGGGTGTTCCGCGGTCCCGGCGAACCGGTCGCCCCACCGCGTGCCTGGTGGCGGATGACTGCCGGCCCGGTCGTGGGGTACCTGCTCGCGGCGTACTTCGTGGCGGACGGTGTCGTCGCCCGTGGGCTCGCGGCCGAGCGCCTCGACCTCGGCGGGGCCGTCGTCTCCGTGCTCGTGGCCGCCGCGTACGCCGCGTCGTCGACCGCACTCGTCGTGCTCCGCGTGCAGGGCCGCCCGGCTCCCGGATCGGTGTCGCCCGCCCGGGTGCGCGATTCCGGGTCGGATCCCGCGCGCGGGTAGCATCGACGGGACCCCCACGACCCATCGGAGCCGCACCAGCATGAGCGAAGAGACCGCCGCAGACGTCCTGTCAGCCGAGGAGACCAGCGAGCAGCGCCAGGTCCGGCTCGACAAGCGGGCGAAGCTCCTGGAGTCGGGGATCGAGGCGTACCCGGCCGAGCTCCCCATCACGACGACGATCGCCGCGGTCCGCGAGCAGTACGCGCACCTCGAGACCGGCGAGGAGACCCAGGACGTCGTCGGCGTCGCCGGACGCATCGTGTTCTCGCGCAACACCGGCAAGCTCTGCTTCGCGACCCTGCAGGCCGGCGACGGCTCCCGCGTGCAGGCGATGGTGTCCCTCGCCGAGGTGGGCGACGAGTCGCTCGCGCGGTGGAAGGAGTTCGTCGACCTCGGCGACCACGTGTTCGTGCACGGCCGCGTGATCTCGTCGCGACGGGGCGAGCTGTCGATCATGGTGGACGAGTGGGCCATCGCGGCGAAGGCCATCCTGCCGCTGCCGAACCTGCACAACGAGCTCAACGAGGAGACGCGGGTCCGCCAGCGCTACCTCGACCTCATCGTGCGCGAGGAAGCGCGCGCCACCGTCCGCGCCCGGGCCGCGGTGATGTCGTCGCTCCGGCAGACGTTCGCCGGCCACGACTACCTCGAGGTCGAGACGCCGATGCTGCAGACCCAGCACGGCGGCGCCTCGGCCCGTCCGTTCGTCACCCACTCGAACGCCTTCGACACCGAGCTGTACCTGCGCATCGCGCCGGAGCTCTTCCTGAAGCGCGCCGTCGTCGGCGGCATCGACCGGGTCTTCGAGGTGAACCGGAACTTCCGCAACGAGGGTGCCGACTCGACGCACTCGCCCGAGTTCGCGATGCTCGAGGCGTACCAGGCGTACGGCGACTACGAGCAGATGGCCGACCTGACGCAGGAGCTCGTCCAGAACGCCGCGCGCGCCGTGACCGGCGGTGCGCTCGAGGTCACCCTCGCGGACGGCAGCACGTACGACCTCGGCGGCGAGTGGCCGCGCATCGACATGTACGGGTCGCTCTCCGAGAAGGCCGGGCGCGAGATCACCCCGGCGACCCCGCTGTCCGAGCTGCAGGAGCTCGCCGCGGCCGAGGGCGTCGAAGTCGCGCACGCGACCCACGGCAAGTACGTCGAGGAGCTCTGGGAGCACTTCGTGATCGACTCGCTCGACCGCCCGACGTTCGTCATGAACTTCCCGGTCGACACCTCACCGCTCACCCGCGAGCACCGCACGCGGCCCGGCGTCGTGGAGAAGTGGGACCTCTACGTGCGCGGCTTCGAGCTGGCGACGGCGTACTCGGAGCTCGTCGACCCGGTGGTGCAGCGCGAGCGGTTCGTCGACCAGGCGCGACTCGCGGCCGGGGGCGACCCGGAGGCGATGCGCGTCGACGAGGAGTTCCTGCGCGCACTCGAGCACGCCATGCCGCCGTCGGGTGGCATGGGCATGGGCATCGACCGGTTGCTCATGGCGATCACGGGGCTCGGCATCCGCGAGACGATCCTGTTCCCGCTCGTCAAGTAGGGCGCCGGAGGGCGGAGCGGCAGGCCAGCGGCGCGCGACGCCGGCCCCGGAACAGCCCGAGGCCCGCTCGGATCGGAGTGGGTTACGATGCTGCGGTGCCGCATGGAGTCGTGACCGGGATCATCTTCGCCCTGACGCCGACCGTCGTGGTCGGCCTCATCTTCTGGTTCGTCATGCGCGCGATCATGCGGGCCGACCGCACCGAGCGTGCCGTCTACGCCAAGGTCGAGGCCGAGGAGCGCGCGCGGTTCGAGCGCGAGCACGGCGTCCCCGCTCCCGCTCCGGCCTCGGCCGAGTAGCGCCAGGCGGGTCCCGGGCGCGCTGCGCGCTGGACACCCGCTGTTCACCGCGCGGTGTGACCCTGTCGTCGTGCGCCCCGAACCCGCCACCGACCGCGCCGACCGAGCCGACCGCGCCGACCGGGTCGACAGCAGCGACCGCGCAGTCAGCGCCGGCGGGCCTGACGACCCCGTCGAGCTCGACGCCGTCGACGCCTTCGGGCACCCCGCGCTCGCCGACCCCGCCCGCGACGACGCCGAGTGGCCGGACGGCGACGAGGACGACATCGACGTCTGACCGTCCGGACCCGGTCACCGCCCGTTCACCCGCGCGACGCGTCGCAGGGTGAGCATCGTCCGCATGTCCATCACGAAGTTCCTCGCCGGCTCGAGCGCCGCTCGCCGCGCGGTCGTCCCCGTGCGCGGGACCGCCTTCACCGGCCGCAGCCTGGTCGGCGACATCGAGAGCGAGTACGACGAGTTCGACCGCGACGCCGATCTCGAGGTCTCCAAGCGCCGCGAGGGGTGGCTCGAACCCTCCTGGTGACCCCCACCCGTTCCTCGTTCGGGGTACGACGACCGGATCCGACCGATCCGGGGCGCCGTACCCCGTTCTCGTATCCAGAGCACGCACGTTCGTGGGGTACAGCGTCGGAAACCCGCTCGAAACACGGGGGTACCCCCGGAAACACGGCGGAATCAGCGGACTGACGGGCCACGAGGGGGACCCCGGTGTCGTCGTGGTGTACCCCGTGGGGGACGGATCGGCGGGTGAAGCACGGAGAAGCCTGAGAATCGATCCGATGGGTTTGTGGGGTACACCTCGGGGCCGCTTTACTCGTGATCACCCCACCGAGGCCAACACCGTCGAACGCAGGGAGAGTCATCATGACGACCGCGACCGCAACACCGAAGACGACGACCACTGGCACCACCGCGCGCCGGACCACCAAGAAGACGGCAGCACCCAAGACCACTGCCACCACCGAGACCACCACGCTCGACACCGAGGTCGAAGCGGACGAGCAGCTCGCCGGCGTCCGCGGCGCATCCGTCGACCAGGTCGGTGACTACCTCCGCCACATCGGGCGCCTCTCGCTCCTCACCGCCGAGGAAGAAGCCGAGATCGCCCGCCGCATCGAGGTCGGGCTCTTCGCAGAAGAGAAGCTCAACACCGAGAAGGACCTCCCGAAGACCCTGCAGCGCGAACTGCGCTGGCTGGTCCGCGACGGTGAGCGCGCCAAGGAGCGCATGATCACGTCGAACCTCCGCCTCGTCGTGAGCATCGCCAAGCGCTACTCGCAGCGCGGCCTGCCGTTCATGGACGTCATCCAGGAGGGCAACCTCGGCCTGGTCCGTGCGGTCGAGAAGTTCGACTTCACGCAGGGCTACAAGTTCTCGACCTACGCCACGTGGTGGATCCGCCAGGCGATCTCGCGCGGCCTCGCCGACAAGGCGCGCACGATCCGCATCCCGGTCCACACCGTCGAGCTGATCAACAAGATCTCGCGCACCGAGCGTGACCTCACCGTCGACCTCGGCCGCGCGCCGATGCCCGATGAGGTCGCCGCCGAGCTGAGCATGAGCGTCGAGGAACTCGTCGACCTCAAGGGCCGTTCGCACGAGCCGGTCTCGATCCACACGGTGGTCGGTGACTCGGACGACAGCGAGCTGGGCGACTTCATCGAGGACGAGGACGCCGCGAGCCCGAACGAGCTCACCGAGACGACGCTCCTGCACCGCGACATCCGCTCCATCGTCGCCGAGCTCCCGAGCGACGAGGCGAACGTGATCCGCATGCGCTACGGCCTCGACGACGACAAGCCGATGACGCTCGACGAGATCTCGAAGATCGTCCACACGACCCGCCAGGCGGTCAGCCGTGTGGAGTCCCGCGCCAAGCTGCGGCTCTTCGCCAAGGCGGTCTCGCAGGACATGCAGCTGTACCTGACCGACTGAGGTCAGCGACTTCGGCCGGTGCACGCGCGCCGGCTGGGGGACCCGGGGCGTTCCGTGGGAAGACGGTCCGGTGGGGTGATGGGACGGCCCGTCCAGGCGACTGCCTGGACGGGCCACTCTCGTTTCCGGGCCTGGGCCCGGGCCCGGGCCCAGGCCGGGGCCGGGGGCCGGGGGGCCGGGGGGCCGCAGCCGGGAGCCGAGGGGCCGGGGCCGACGGGTCCGGCTACTCCTCGAGCTCGCGCCCGAGCTTCTGCCGCAGGTCCTGCGGGATGAGCTCGATGAGCTGGTCCGGCCGCACCGGCAGGTCGAGCAGGCTGAGCTTCACCCGTCCGGTCCGCCCGTGGCGCTCGGCGTCCAGGCGCACCACGCTGCCGGCGTCCTTCCGCAGCCGGACGTCGAGCTGCGCCCCGGTGGCGACCTCGCCGACGACGAGCCCGTCGACCTCGAGGGCAGCGCTCCGGGTGCCCTCGGCGATGTCGAAGCGGTAGCGCTCCCGCGCCGCCAGCACGACGGACCGGTCGATCCCCGCCATCGGAGCGACCGGGGTCACGACCGACCCGGACAGGGCGGGGGAGAGCACCGGGCCGCCGGCCGCGTAGTTGTACGCCGTGGACCCGGCAGGGGTCGCCGCGACGATGGCGTCCGCGCGGTAGTACCCGTAGCCGAGGCCGCCGACGCTGAGGTCCGCGGACACCTGCCCGGCGCCGGGGCGTCGCACGATCGTGAGGTCGTTGAACGCGAGGTAGTCCGTCCGTGCGCCGCTCCAGGAGAGCCGGGCCTCGAGCGCGTGGTGGGGCTCGAGCTGGTACTCGCCGGCGGACAGGCGTTCGAGCGCTGCCTCGAGCTCCGGTGGTTCGATCTCGACGAGGAAGCCCACGTTGCCGTAGTTGACGCCGAGCACCGGCACCGGGCGCTTCGCCACGAGCCGCATCGCCCCGAGCATCGTGCCGTCCCCGCCGAGCGCGACGACGAGGTCGACCTCCTCGGTGAAGTCCTCGTCGCTGATCACGTCGACGCCGCCGCCGACGCGCTGCGCGTCGGCACGCCGGGCGACGAGGCGACCGCGGCCGGACGCGTTCCAGCGCTGCAGGGTCAGGACCGACTCCTGCACGTTCTTGGTCGGGTGGACGACGAGGCCGACGACGGGCTGCTCCATGACGGAATCGTACCCAGGGCGCCCGTCGGGACCCTGGCCCGCCCGGTGCGGCAGGTGCGGTCGACGCGACCGCCTGCCGGACGGGAGGCGCGGTGCCGGCCGGTTCCGCGCCTCCCGTCCGCCCGTTCCGTCCGCTCACTGCGCACATCCCGCAACGAGGTCACGCCCACGGCGAACAGGGGCAGCCACCGGGGGGAGCGCTGGTTACTCTCGAAGTACGTCACCGGACTTCCACAGTCCGGCAAGGGAGAGCACATGTTCGAGAGATTCACCGACCGAGCCCGTCGTGTTGTCGTCCTCGCTCAAGAAGAAGCGAAGATGCTCAACCACAACTACATCGGCACCGAGCACATCCTCCTCGGCCTCATCCACGAGGGCGAGGGCGTCGCCGCGAAGGCGCTGGAGTCGCTCGGCATCTCGCTCGATGCCGTCCGCGAGCAGGTCCAGGACATCATCGGGCAGGGCCAGCAGCAGCCGACCGGGCACATCCCGTTCACGCCGCGCGCCAAGAAGGTGCTCGAGCTGTCCCTGCGCGAGGCGCTGCAGCTCGGCCACAACTACATCGGCACGGAGCACATCCTGCTCGGCCTCATCCGCGAGGGCGAGGGTGTCGCAGCCCAGGTCCTCGTGAAGCTCGGCGCCGACCTCAACCGGGTCCGCCAGCAGGTCATCCAGCTCCTGTCCGGCTACCAGGGCAAGGAAGCGGTCGCCGTCGGCGGCGAGCAGCAGCAGAACGCGCAGCAGGGTTCGCAGGTCCTCGACCAGTTCGGTCGGAACCTCACCCAGGCCGCGCGCGACGCCAAGCTCGACCCGGTCATCGGGCGCGAGAAGGAGATGGAGCGGGTCATGCAGATCCTCTCCCGCCGCTCCAAGAACAACCCCGTCCTGATCGGTGAGCCCGGCGTCGGCAAGACCGCCGTCGTCGAGGGCCTCGCCCAGGCGATCGTCAAGGGCGACGTGCCCGAGACGCTGAAGGACAAGCAGCTCTACTCGCTCGACCTCGGGTCGCTCATCGCCGGGTCCCGCTACCGCGGTGACTTCGAGGAGCGCCTCAAGAAGGTCACGAAGGAGATCCGCACCCGCGGCGACATCATCGTCTTCATCGACGAGATCCACACCCTCGTGGGTGCCGGTGCCGCCGAGGGCGCGATCGACGCCGCGTCGATCCTCAAGCCGCTCCTCGCTCGCGGCGAGCTGCAGACGATCGGTGCGACCACGCTCGACGAGTACCGCAAGCACTTCGAGAAGGACGCCGCACTCGAGCGTCGCTTCCAGTCGGTGCAGGTCAACGAGCCGTCGCTGCCGCACACCATCAACATCCTCAAGGGCCTCCGCGACAAGTACGAGGCGTTCCACAAGGTGTCCATCACCGACGGGGCGATCGTCTCCGCGGCGAACCTGGCGGACCGCTACGTGCAGGACCGCTTCCTGCCGGACAAGGCCATCGACCTGATCGACGAGGCCGGCGCTCGCCTGCGCCTGTCGATCCTGTCGGCACCGCCGGAGCTCCGCGAGTTCGACGAGAAGATCTCGACGGTCCGCGGGCAGAAGGAAGCCGCCATCGAGGAGCAGGACTTCGAGAAGGCCGCGAGCCTGCGCGACGAGGAGAAGAAGCTCCTCGGCGAGCGTCTCCGCCTCGAGAAGCAGTGGCGTGCGGGTGACGTCGCCGCGTCCGGCACCGTCGACGAGGGCATCATCGCCGAGGTCCTGGCACAGGCCACGGGCATCCCGGTGTTCAAGCTCACCGAGGAGGAGACCTCGCGTCTCGTCTTCATGGAGAAGGCACTGCACCAGCGCGTCATCGGTCAGGAAGAAGCCATCTCGGCCCTCTCCAAGACCATCCGCCGCACGCGTGCCGGCCTGAAGGACCCGAACCGCCCCTCGGGCTCGTTCATCTTCGCCGGCCCCACGGGCGTCGGCAAGACCGAGCTGGCCAAGGCGCTCGCGGAGTTCCTGTTCGACGACGAGGGCGCACTGATCTCCCTCGACATGTCGGAGTTCGGCGAGAAGCACACCGTGTCGCGCCTGTTCGGTGCCCCTCCCGGGTTCGTCGGGTTCGAGGAGGGCGGCCAGCTCACCGAGAAGGTGCGCCGCAAGCCGTTCTCCGTGGTCCTGTTCGACGAGATCGAGAAGGCCCACCCGGACATCTTCAACTCGCTGCTGCAGGTCCTCGAAGAGGGTCGTCTGACCGACGGTCAGGGCCGCGTGGTCGACTTCAAGAACACCGTCATCATCATGACCACGAACCTCGGTTCGCAGGGCATCGCCGGTGGCCCGGTGGGCTTCCAGGTCGAGGGTGACTCCGGCGTCGGCTACGACCGGATGCGCGCGAAGGTGAACGAGGAGCTGAAGAAGCACTTCAAGCCCGAGTTCCTGAACCGCGTCGACGACACGATCGTGTTCCCGCAGCTCTCGCAGTCCGAGCTGCTGCAGATCGTGGACCTCTTCGTGAAGCGCCTGTCCGACCGTCTGCTCGACCGCGACATGACGGTGGAGCTCTCGCTCGCCGCCAAGGAGCAGCTCATCAAGGTCGGGTTCGACCCGGCACTCGGTGCCCGCCCGCTGCGTCGCGCGATGCAGCACGAGGTCGAGGACCAGCTGTCCGAGCACATCCTGCAGGGTGAGCTCAACGCCGGTGACCACGTGAAGGTCGACTTCGCCGAGGGTGCCTTCCAGTTCGAGACCGGGCGTCAGCCGGGTCGCGAGGAGGTCCTCGCCGGTGCCGCAGCGGTCGAGACCGCGGACGCGCCGCAGGGCGAGATCGAGTCCTAGGACGCACGTGCGAAGGGGGACGGTGCCGTTCGGCACCGTCCCCCTTCGTCCTGTGTGCGCGTCGAGTGTCCGCCGACCCTCTTCCGGGGGTACGGTGAACAGTGCGCGAGGGGTTCCCCCCAACGCCTTGCGCACAGCGATCGACCGGTTCCCCCCAACGGGTCGAGACGCCGGCGGCCCCGGTCTGTTCACAGACCGGGGCCGTTGCTCGTTCGGTGCCCGATCGCGGCCGTCGTCCGACCGGCCCACGACCGCGACCACCGTGCGTTCGGGCCGGGGCCGTCGCGGTTGCGACAGGACCTGATCGCGGCGGTCGCGCGTCAGGGTGTGATCGTCGCCGCGAAGTCCCGCACCGCGGTCTCCCAGCGGTCCGGGTCCTCGTTCCACTCGAGCGTGTGCGGGGCCGTCCGGAACGCGACGGCGTGCACGTCGTGCCGCTGCGTCAACCGGGCGACGTCGTCCACGGCGACGAGCGCGTCGGCCGTGGAGTGCAGCACCAGCGTCGGCGTGTGCGTGTCCTGCCACGAGGTCGTCCGGACGGGCCGCGGAGCACCCGCGAGCCGGGACAGCACCGGGGTCGTCGCGATGCGTGCCGCGACGGTGCCGACGAACCGGGGCAACCGGGCGGCGCCGACGGCTCCGCGGAGCGCCGACCGGACGTCGAGGAGCGGTGCAACCGCCACGATCCCGTCGACCGGTTCGCGTGCGGCGGCGACGGAGGCCGCGAGCGCGCCGGCCGACCAGCCCTGCAGCACCACGCGGGCGACCCCGCGGGCGCGGGCGGCCCGGACGGCGGCGACGACACGGTCGACCGCGACGGGGTCGAGCGACCGCAGCGGCAGGTCGGTCGTGTCCACCACCTCCGACGTCGCACCGAGTGCACGCCACACCGCGACGCCGCGGAGGACCTGACGCGGGCCGAGTGACTGTCCGTGGACGTGGACGACGTGCGTCGCGGCGGCGGCGGTCGGCTCGTCGCCGGGCACGTCCCGCTCCGAGTCGACCATCGACGCGTCCCACGTCCACTCGCCCGGCTCGGGAGGCGCGGTCGCACCGCCGTCGAGCAGGGCCCGACGGACGGTCTCGGCGTCGCCGGCGGCCGATACGAGCAACCGGCCCACGGCGACGCGCCGACCGTCCCGGACCAGGGCGTACGTGCCCGGGAGACGGGTGTCGCGGCTGGCCACGAGCTCGACGGAGGCCTCGGCAGCGCTCCGCACGGTGGCCGTGGCGGTGTACGGGGTCGGCGCGACCAGCCGTCGGGCCACGAGGGCTCCGAGGGCCACCGTGCCGGCGGCGCCGACGGTGGTGCCGACTGCGGCGATGCGTGCGCTCGTCATGTGTCTCCCGGGTGCGTCAGGTGGTGGTCGCGTCACGCGACCGTGTGCGGTGGTCGTGACCGGCAGACGGACGGGAGGCGCGGTACCAGCCGGTACCGCGCCTCCCGTCCGTCCTGTGGGGCGTCCTAGGCCTGGACGTCGCCTCGCCAGCCGGGCTGGGTCGGCGCGTTCTCGACGCGCTCCTTGTAGTTCTGCAGGTCCTTCTTGACGGCGTGGCCGCCGACACCGACGGCGGAGCCGAGCTTCTCGAGGAAGCCGGACGGCTCCCAGTCGATCTGGGCGGTGACGCGGGTCTCGTTGTCGGACAGCTTGTGGAACGTCACCACGCCGGCGTGGTCGGTGTCGCCGTCCTTGACGGTCCACGCGACGCGCTCGTCGGGGTGCTGCTCGGTGATGACGGCACGGAAGTCGCGCTCCTGGCCGGCGACCTTCACGGTCCAGTCGGTGGTCTTGTCGTCGACCTGGACGATCTTCTCGACCTCGTCGAGGAAGGTGGGGAACTCCTCGAAGCGGGTCCATTGGTCGTAGGCCTGACGGACGGGGACGTTGACGTCGACGGTTTCGATGATCTGAGGCATGGTCCTGACGGTAGGCCGCTGCGGCTGGGTGGCGTCCAGGGGGCACGTCCCCCGCCGGCGGGCCCGACGTGACCGATGCCAGTACGCTGAGGCAGATGGCTGAACACGGGAAGCACGCGTTCCACGAACGGGACGACCACGGCATCCTGGTGCGCCCTGCGCTCGCCTCCGACGTCCCGCACATCCAGCGGCTCATCGCCCCCTACGTCGACCGGCGCATCCTGCTCGGCAAGGAGAACGTGGCCCTGTACGGGTCGATCCAGCAGTTCCGGATCGCCGAGGGGCCGGACGGCGTCCCGATCGGGTGCGGCGCCCTTGCCGTGTTCTGGGACGACATCGCCGAGGTGCGCACGCTCGCGCTCGACCCGGACTGGATCCACAAGCGCGTCGGGCACCGCATGCTCGAGGCGTTGGAGCACGATGCCCGCGAGCTCGGCGTCGCGCGGATCTTCTGCCTGACCTTCGAGGTCGAGTTCTTCGCGAAGCACGGCTACCTCGAGATCGGCGAGAGCGTGGTCTCGCCCGACGTGTACGCCGAACTCGTCCGGTCGTCGGACGAAGGGGTCGCCGAGTTCCTCGACCTCGCGCGGGTCAAGCCGAACACCCTCGGCAACACCCGCATGCTGAAGATCCTCTGACGCTTTCGCGGGCGGCGCGGCGGGGTTGCCCCTGCGCGCTCGCACCGTTGTCTACCCTGTGCGCATGTCGTCGTTCCGTCACCCCGTCGGGCCCGAGGCGCCGCGTGTCTACTGGCGCCGTCGGGCGGCCGTGATCGGGGTGCTCCTGCTCATCGTGGTCGTCGTCGTGCTGATCGTCGTCGGGCGCGGCAGCGGCGCGACGGCGGAGGCGGGCGCGACCGCGTCGGCCTCCGCGACCGCGGGTCCCGCGTCCACTGAGGCGTCGTCGGGCGCTGCCGGTGCGGGGTCGTCGGCGCGGCCGTCCTCGGCACCGGCGTCGTCGTCGTCCCCCTCGGCAGCTGCCGGTTCTTCGGGTGCCGGGTCGGCTGGAGCCGCCGGTGCGACGTGTTCGAAGGACCAGATCCAGCTGACCCCCGTCCTCGACAAGAGCGCCTACGCCGCCACCGAGGACCCGAAGATCGCGATGTCGATCAAGAACACCGGCTCCGCGTCGTGCCACATGAACCTCGGGTCGTCGCAGCAGGTCCTCACCATCAGCTCCGGCGCCGAGCAGTACTGGTCCTCGAAGGACTGCCAGACCGGCGGCACGGACCAGGACGTCACGATCAAGGCGGGGCAGACGCTCACCACGCCGGCGATCACGTGGGACCGGACGCGCTCGTCGACGTCGACGTGTGACTCGTCACGGCCGGCCGTGACCGGCGGTGGGGCCAGCTACCACCTGCAGGTCGCGGTGGGGAGCCTGGTGTCGAAGGAGTCGGCGCAGTTCATCCTGCAGTAGCGGGTGCGGGCTACCGTGCGCGGGCGTTGCGGCCTGCGCTTGTCGTGTGGGTGTCGTGGGCTGCGCTGGTCGCGATGGTGTCCGGACATGCAGAACGGGCCCGCCGTCCGCGAGGACGACGGGCCCGTTCGAAGCTGAGGGTGATCAGCCGATGACGGTGATGTTCTCCGCCTGCGGGCCCTTGCGGCCCTCGGTGATCTCGAACTCCACCTTCTGGTTCTCCTCGAGCGACTTGTAGCCGTTGCCACCGATCGCGGAGAAGTGGGCGAAGACGTCAGCGCTGCCGTCGTCCGGCGCAATGAAGCCGAAGCCCTTTTCGTTGTTGAACCACTTGACGGTTCCAGTTGCCATGATGGCGTTCCTTACTTTCTTGCCAGGCGAGCTCATCGCTGCCTGTCTTGCGAAGCGGTACTTGCTACCGCCGATCCAGCAACCGATTGTCGTCAGATCGATGCGCCCCGCGGGCATGGGGCCGGCGGAACGGGTTCGGGGCCAGGCGGCCGGGGAAGGCCAGTGACCGATGGCGCTCGAGGTGCATGGCACCGGAAGAACGATGGACTCCCGCCGAAGCGGTTGGTACCAACTTACAGGCTCAGGCCCACAAGGGAAGAGCCGAAGTCGCCGAACTGCCCGGAATCTGGTGGACTGGGTCCCGATGGCAGACAAGGAACAGCGCTTCCGGAGCGAACAGCTCGAGGAGGCCCTCGCGAAGCAGGACGTCGCAGCGGTGGCCTACGCGCTCCGCAACGACATCGTGATCGTCCCCCGACTCGTCACCGGCAAGAAGGACATGCAGGTGCGGGTGTTCGGTCGCGAAGGGTCCGACAAGCGCATCCTGCTGCTGTTCTCGTCGGCTGACGCCTACACCGCGATGGTGCCGGACGAGAAGATCCGGCAGGTCATGGTCTACGACGGCGCGCGGCTGGAGGAGTTCCTCGCCGCGCACCTGGACTCGCTCGAGGGTGTGTTCTTCGACATCGCCGGGCCCCACACGATGCAGGCGACGCCGGACGATCTGCTGGCGGCGTTGCGAGCCTGACCGTTCCGGTCGTCCGGGTGCGCTTGGGCGTGTCCGGCTGCCGGGATGGGTCGGCGTGCTGATCAGAACGCGCGGTCGAGCTCGCGTTCGCGCTCGCTGCTCGCGAGCGAGAAGGCGACGCGCAGGGCTTCGCGCAGGTGCTGGGAGTCCGACCCGAGCACGGTCGTGAAGCCGAGTCGGCTCGCCTCGTTCGCGCGCTGCTTCGTGCCGGTGGTCGGGCGGATCTCGCCGGCGAGGCTGATCTCGCCCACTGCGGCCAACGTGTGCGGGAAGGGGCGGTCGCGTGCGGCACTCGCGAGCGCCAGGGCGATCGCCAGGTCCGCACCCGGCTCGGTCAGCTTCATGCCACCGACCGTCGACACGTAGACGTCGGCGTCGGACAGCTTGAGGCCGGCGCGGCGCTCGAGGACCGCGAGGAGCATCGCCACGCGGGACGCGTCGACACCGTTCACCACGCGACGGGGCTGCGGCGCCGAGCTCGGGACGACGAGCGCCTGCACCTCGACGGGGAGCGCGCGCCGCCCCTCGAGCGCGACCGTGACGCATGTACCGGACACCGGAGCGCCGTTCTTCGACATGAAGAGGCCGCTCGGGTCGGGGACCTCGTGGATGCCGTCGCCGGCCATGTCGAAGCAGCCGACCTCGTCCGTCGGACCGAAGCGGTTCTTGAGCGCCCGGACGAATCGGAGCGCGGTCTGCCGGTCGCCCTCGAAGTGGCACACGACGTCGACGAGGTGCTCGAGCAGGCGCGGACCTGCGATCGTGCCGTCCTTCGTGACGTGCCCGACGATGAGCACCGGCAGTGCGCGGTCCTTCGCGACGCGGATCAACGTCGACGCGACCTCGCGCACCTGCGACGTGCCGCCCGCGATGCCGTCGATCGTGCTCGACGAGATGGTCTGGACGGAGTCGGCGATGAGCAGGTCGGGCTGCACCTGGTCGATCTGCCCGAGGATGACGCCGAGGTCCACCTCGCTCGCCAGGTAGAGGTCGTCGTGCATGGCCCCGGTGCGCTCGGCGCGGAGTCGCACCTGGTCCACGGATTCCTCGGCGCTGACGTAGAGCACCCGCTTGCCGGTGGCGGCGGCCCGCGAGGCGACCTCGAGCAGCAGGGTGGACTTGCCGACGCCCGGCTCGCCGGAGAGCAGCACCGCCGCGCCCGGGACGACACCGCCGCCGAGGACCCGGTCGAACTCGCCGATACCGGTCTGCCAGCGCTGCACCGTGGTGCCGCGGGCCTCGGTGATCGGGCGGGCGACCCGGTTGCCGGCGACCGCGACGGCGCTGGTGCCGCGGGCGCTGACCGTCGCAGCGGCCGAGTCCTCGACCGTGCCCCAGGCCTGGCACTCGCCACAGCGACCGACCCACTTGATGCTGGTCCAGCCGCACTCGGTGCAGCGGTAGAGGGACTGGGGGCGGGCCATGACCGTCAGGTTAGGCGGTACCGCCGACACCACCCGGGCGCTCGTCCGGGCTGTCGGGACGTTGCGGGCTGTCGGCACGTTCCGGGCCGTCGGCATGAGCAGGCTGCACCGGAACGGACCCGGTCACGCGCTGCCGAAGCCGGTCGATGCGGCCTGGGCGGTCGGCGTGGTCGAGCGCTTCCGCTCCGTCGACGTCCTGCTCCGCACGAGCCGTCGCCACCGCAGCGGCACCCGCGCCGAGGTCCTCGGCCTCGCGCGCCGACAGGTAGTGCCGGATCGCGGCGACGACGTCGACCCGAGCGTCCACCGCGGGCTCGAAGGCGCTCGCCCAGATCTCGTACCCACGGTCGTTCGGGTGGAACAGGTCCCCGTAGCTGTTGAAGAACGTCCGGCGCAGGCCGACGCGCTTCGTGATCGTGTGCAAGGGCGCCACCGTCAGCCCGAACTCGTCCGCGACACGGTGCACGATCTCGTTCGCCACCGCCACCTTGCGCTCACGGTCGGGCACGAACATGCACGGCAGCTCGGCCACGATCGCGTGCGACGGCACCGCCCCGTAGATCTCGCGGATGTTCCGCTCGAACTTGTCCGGGTGGAAGTCGGCGATGTCGTTCGCCCCGATGGACACCGTGCAGATGTCCGGCGAGTAGTTGCGGAGCTTCGGCAACTGGTCCTTCCGGGCGCCCCACGTCGTGGACCCGGACACGCTGAGGTTGACCACGCGGACCGACGACCGGGAGCGGTGCCGGATCCGACGTGCGAGCAGCCCGACGTAGCCGCGGTGCGGTTCGCTCGCGCCGACGCCCTGCGCAGCGGAGTCGCCGATCGCGAGGTAGGTGATGTGCCCCTCGTGCTGCAGGCGCTCACGCCACCAGTCGGCGTGCACCGGCAGCATGTCGGCGATGCGGCGCGCGGCCGCTCGTTGGCCACGGACGCCGGCGCGGGCACCGACGGCGGCGCCGCCGAGGACGGCCAGTCCGCCGCCGACCGAGGTGAGGAGTGCGATGAGGGTGCGCGATCTCATTCCTCGGACGGTACGCCGTCCTGCCCGGGGCGCGGTGGGGTGGCGCTGAGCGGTGGAGGAGGGCCTGCGGTGGCCCGGCTGTTGAGGGCGAGGCGACGCTCCGGTGGTGCGAGGGGCGGCTGGGATCGTGTAAACTCTCTCCCGGTACCGTGTCCGAGCGGCCGAAGGATCATGTCTCGAAAACATGTGTGGGGGCAACTCCACCGTGGGTTCAAATCCCACCGGTACCGCCACAGGGTCATTTGCAAGTCTGAGGTATCAGCGTTTGCAGGTCTGACCCAATAGAAGAGCCCCCGGCAGATGCCGGGGGCTCTTCTATTTGTCTGGGTCAGGTCGGTGGTTCCGGCAGTGCGGGCTCCTCGTAGGGGACGAGTTCACGCGGCGGCGGTTCCGGAGGTAACGGGTCTCGCCGCGACGGTCTCGGGACCGCTGCAGGTACTCGCCTTCCTGCTTCCTTCGCTTGGGTGCTCGACCGGCTGCTGCTCGCAGTTGCTGCTCTCGGAGCGCGTTCTCGTAGTTGATGATGCGGGTCATGTTGGACCGTACGGCGAACAGTGCCAGTGCGAGCTGTTGGGCGGCGAGTCCACGCATGGGTCGATTGGTGGTGACGTGGAGCTTGTGGTCACGCTGCAGCAGGTCGTTGGTGGACTCGCTGCTGCTGCGGTTGGACCGGTACGTCTTGAGCCACTGCCGGGTGTTGTGACGGAGCATCTGCCGCTGCTGCACGTGCTCGGTCGGCTTGACGGTCACGCTGGTCTGGCAGCACACCTTGTAGTTCTTCTGCCCCGTCCGCCCGCGTTCGGGGTGAACGGCTCAACTGAGTGTGACGAGGTCAGGACCCATCGGTCTGCGGAACGAGTCAGCTCAACGCGCCGGATGAGAACGTCGACGGTCAGATCCGCGGTGACCGGCGCCGAACAGCGCCATTTGCGAGAATGAAGTCGTGGATGACTCCTGGGTTCCGATTGGCGCCAACCCCTTACCTAAATCGCCGCCGCTTGTACCCGGCGTCCCGGAGTGGCTGCGTCCCGAAGTCGGGCAGTTCCTCGCACGATCGGCGCGACGACGCCCGCATTGGCTCGTCGAGTACCGGCTGACTCGCCGGAACACCGTCGACTACGACGAACTGTTCGAGCACGTAGACACGGTGGATATAGTCAAGGCCCTAGGCGAGGACGAAAGCCTGAATCTTGTCGATTTCGTGTTGCGGTTCGGCGACCCACAACGCCAGCACGTCGAGGAGCTTGCTCACTGGCTGCAAATCGGCGGGTCCATGTGGAGAGTCGGGCAACGTTTCGGCCATCCCGGCCTCGAACAGCGAGTGCCCACCTCCCTGCAGAATATCGCCGACGCCGCGATGGATGCTCCCGGAGGTGCCGGCGACCTTCTCGCCGATGCATGGGCAGCAGCGTTTGGCGTGCAGCCGGATCCCGAAGTTGCATACATGAAGACCGTTAAAGCTGTTGAAGCGGCAGCGGTACCTCTCATTTACAGCGATTACAAACTGGCCACGCTCGGGAAGGTGATCAAACGTCTCGAGGATCGGAAAGAATGGACCCTCGGTTTTCGCCTGGAAGGAGCGGGTGTCGACTCCGGCGAGATGCTGTTGGCGATGATGCGGACCATTTGGCGAGGCCACGCCGACCGCCACGGTGGACAGGCCGACTACCAGCCGAGTTCGCAGTCGGACGCGGAGTCAGCCGTGCTTCTAGCCACCGTCCTCATACAACTGATCACCAGCGGCAAGGTCATCCAGCGCGACTCGCGAGATTCAGACCGGCCGTGATGCATCGGGCGCGACAGAGGCGACGAGCCGGACCGCACCCGGGACATGGTTAGTCATCGGGGAAGTGGCCGTGCGCCCGACCACTCGACCCGTACTGACGGCACGATCGCCTCCCGTTATCGTTCCGCGAGGTTCGCAAGGGACTTTGGCGGATCGCTTAGACCATGATGGGGCTGTGTGTTGGCTCGATTTCGTTGACTCTTTGGTGCGCTCACTCGCGTGGCCCGCTGTTGTCCTCATCGCTGCTCTGCTGTTCCGGACTGAGGTTGCGGGTCTTGTCTCCCGGTTGAAGCACCTGAAAGTACCTGGCGGTGAGGCGACGTTCGGCGAGAAACTGGCGAAGGCCGAGCGGACATTCGAGAAGTTTCAGGCATCGGAGACGGGTGCTGAAGCTGCGTCCGGTCAATCGGGCCTGGAGGAGCCTGACGGGGCGGGCATCGCTGAATTCGGGCCACTGGAGCCTTCGGCGCTCGTGTTGAGCTCCTGGGAGCACCTGGCGGAGGAAATCATCGGTCTCGCGCATGTGGCCGTCCCCGGAGTGCGCACGACGAACGCCGCATCTGCAGCGGTGGCTCTTGAACGCGCTGGCACCGTCAACGACCTCTTCGTCGAGACGGTGAATGAACTCCGTCAACTTCGGAACGCAGTTGCTCACGCTAGGGAGACCCCGACCCCGGGCTCGGCGATAGCGTACGCAGAACAGGCCCGCGAGCTGCGGGTGGCCTGCCGAGCGCTTGCGCAGTTGCACAACGGTCGCAGCGAAGCAGCGTCTTGACCCCAAAGCTCAGGTGCTTCCAACGTCGCTTCCCCCGTTCACATGTCGCGGACTTCACTGCACCCGATCCATCAGGACTTGACGAATCCCATAGCCCTGAGCGTCTCCACGAGTTGTGACTCGTCATCGGGGTCCCAGGCGACGATCCAGATACCTTCAGCTCGATACGGTGCCGCGAACTCCTCAGGAACGCCGCCGTCGACGATCAGGAGCTTGCGCTCCCAGCCAGTGGCCCGCAGCTGCCGGATGGCGTCGGCAGCCTGTCGGAGTCGCATCCGCCCCTTCACCTCGACGCCAACCTTGCGATCAGCATCGTCGGTGAGAACGAAGTCCACATCGCGACGATTTCGGCCCGACGGGCTTGTCACGTTGAAGCCGTTCGCAAGTCCTATGCGGCGAAGCGTCTCATCAACGCGAAGTTCGAGTTCGACACCCGGACGCGGGACGCGGACTCCGTTGTCTTCTGCGATCTCCGCCAACCGCTCTTTCGTTTCGAGCGGGATCTCTGGATCAGCAGCTGCTTGGCGCAGGGTCTTCTCCAGCTGTGCGACTCGGCTCAACACAAATCCGTCCTTGTTAAGCTGAATCAGTTGCTGGCCCGTGAGCGATACGTAGAGGAACGCGGCTCCGGCGACGATGAGGAGCGGAACGCCCGCGACGTTGGTGCCTTGCGCGAAGACCGCGATGCAACCGGTTGATGAAAGCCCAATGCCAGCAATTCCGAGGAGGATCCGCGACCAGGGCTTCATCGCTGCTACTGCCTCGTTGTTATTCTCCTCAGACACCAGAGAAGCGTATCGAAGAGTGCGACTGGACGGTACCTTTCTGCACGCGACGTGCTGAGCGTGGCCAGCGCCGCGGAACCCCAACGGTTTTGAATGGCGCCGCGGCATGCTCCATGAACAGCTCACCGTGCATGATGACGCTGCTCGTCCGCGGCATAGCCGGACGAGCGCTGCGTTAGGGCATCGGTTTACGGAGCGGCTTCCTCGTCGCTCTCCGGCTCTTGGTCAGGCTCAGCGCCCTCGTTGAAGAGTTCGACGCTGATGAATTTGATGTTCCTTGCGCTGATCAGTGTGGCGGCTGCCTGCATCTCGATCAGATCCTCGGCGCCTTCGGGCTGAACCCACATCGGGTGCTGCAGTACGAGTTCGCGGTCTCCGTGCTCGGCGACTTCACGGCTGAAAGAGTTGAGGTTACCAACGATGAGCGTCCCATCCGTGAGGTGTACAGACACCCTCCGGACAGCGGCGTCGCCCTTGTCGTTCGCGGAGAACACATTCCACCACGCTGACGCCGTCGGATCGTGTCGGCTGTCGTGTCGCGAGATGAGGGCACCGACTCCGGCGACGGCTGCGGCGAGGACGATCGCGAGTACGACGACAGCAAACACCAGGAGCGGACGGTCTTGCCAAGCCGCGACCGGTTCCCGAAGGAACGCCTCAAGCTGTGCTCGTGCATCAGCGTTAGTCACTGCGACGAGAGCCAACCCGACCGCCGGAAGGACGTAGGAAGCGGCACTGACTGCCAGCACCACCGACGTCTCGCGGAACGCGGCGCGAGTCCGTGACGGACCCTGTCGATCCCGGAGCGACACGAAGACGAAGCCCGGGAGGAGCGCGACGACGAGGACAGCCAGACCGGCGAACGTGGTGGGGATCACCTGTCAAGGATGCCTGTATCGGAACGTAATGCGAGAATGATTGCAAGCCAAGTTGTATCAGGAGGTCGGTCATGTCCAGCAACAAACAACCGAAGTCGCCGCAGACGCCGTCACGCCGCAACGAAGGGCAGCAGTCCGCGCCTGGAGCGCAACCGCTTCGACGCGACAGCAAGGTAACCAAGCCTGCCCCGCGCCCGGGAACGTCGAAATGACCGAGAAGCGGCCCCGAGACGAGGGCGCCGGTCAGAAAGACACGATGGATGCCCGCGGAGAGACGATGGACGCTCGGGACATCATCGAACACAGTCAGCAGGAGGCTCCCGGCGCTAAGCCGCTGACCGTGCAAAACGTCGTTGTACCGCCACAACCGAAGCCTCGACCGGAACCCTGACCTCAGGTGCAGTCAGCACACGAAAACTGCTCACTGCTCACTGCTCACTGCTCACTGCTCACTGCTCACTGCTCGCTGCTCAGGGCGTCCACCACTGAAGCCAGCGTCCGGTGCAGCTTCACCGGAGCGTGCAGACGTCGGACCGATTGCTCAAGTAGACCAATCGTTCGTCGCTCACCGACAACGTGGTCGGCATACCCGGCCGCAGTGCACAGGTAGAAGAGGTCGGTGAGGTCGTTACCTTCCCACCGACCTGAACCGAGCAGCTTGTCGATCATCGTGGCGCGGAACAGCGATATCGCGGGTGCTCCAAGCTCCGGAAGGTGCCACGTCGACTGGGTCCACGCGGACATCTCGCTCAGGCTCAGCCCTGCGTCGAAGCTGGCACGCGCGATCTCCCGGGTGGCATCCGAGAACATGAAAACCTCTGCGGCGCGCCTTCGTTGCTGCTTCGTTCGATTGGTCTCGCCGGAGAGCCATGTAGAAAACTCCTGCACTCGCTGCACCCAACCCGCCATGTCGCCGCGCGGCGTCGCCTGCTGGTCGAGCATCATCGAGGCGAAGACCATGCTCGACAACGACGCCGTGTAGGCGTGAGTCCACTCAGCAGGGAGCTCAGCGTGGTCCTTGCGCGGCGAGGACCCTTCTCGAGTTGCAGGATCGAGAGCAGCGTACGGCTCCAGCGTGAAGACGTCTGGCACTAGCGCCTCCGGCTTGCCGGAGGAGCGGGCGAGGACTTGACGGAACTCTGCGGCCCGAACCTGGAGGGGGTCGCGCATCTGCCATCCGCCGCTGCAGGACAAGATCGCCACCGCCAGCTCGTAGCGTCCCTCGTCGTTCCCGAAGCTGCCTGTCTCTCCAAGATGAGCGGCGGAGAGTGGCAGAACCACCCTGCCAGACGAGGCCAGGCCAATGAGTCGCCAAGCCGCCTTCAGCTCGTCGTCTGATTGCACGCGCCAGGGAGCGTGGACCGACTTGCTCAGCGTGCTCCACTGATTCTGATCCAGGTACACAACGGGCCGGTCACGAAGGGGTGACGAGTTGAAGCGCGATCCGAATCTCGACGAGAACCCATCTCCTCGCCTCGTCTTGAAGAACACCGACCGGCGCCACGGGTAAACCTCCACCATGGCAAAGTCCTTCGCATGAATTGCGTGCAAGGCGTCACCGCTGAAACCGCGCACCAGGCCGCTTCGGAACCGAAGCGCAACCATGTTGTCGTCAGCGCGCCACTGGAAAGCCTCGATGAAGTCGGATGACTTGCCGTCCCCGCCGCTCGTTGTCTCAGAAGCATCGTCGTCAGGGAGAGTCGTCGGCACAGAGGTCTCGTCCACGCCCGGATCGTCCCATCAGCGGACGACATCGGGGTGTGCCTGCCGCAGAACGGTGCCACCACGCTGGGCTGGGATATCGAGGGGAGCTGCGGACGTACCGCCCCTGAACTGGGGTTCATGCGGAAAGGGGAAAAACCGGGTCAGCCCAGGGGAAACTCACACCCCGAGCCCAAGCGCAGGGCCCCCGATCGGCGTAGCAGCAAGGGGCTCCGAGACCTGCAGATGACCCGCCACAGAAAACCCCCGTTCACGCGGGGGTTTTCTTGTTTCTGGAAATGAGCACGGTGCGTCTTTGGTGCAGACCTCGCGCAGAGCCCAGGGATGACGCCGGCTGTGATGGACGGGGCCGGAACTGGCGCGAGGGAGTTGCCGACGCGGCGGCCGTTGGCGTTCTTGTCCTATCGTTCCCGCGCTGCAATGCCGGGGGTCGTGATTGCGCCCGCAAACGGGGATGTGGTGTCGCTGGCGACGGCTGGGTCATGGGGTCGGGATCCTCGACGCAAGCGCACCTCAGGCCTCTCGTCGACGGGGTCCCGACGGCGTCCATCGCCGGTTCCCGTGACGGCACCGACGCCCCAGCTGGCGTTGATCGTTAGTGGGACGACGATCAACCCCACGCCGGAGACCGCGACGAACGACGCTCAGCTGGTCGCTGGCGTGGGGTACCGACGGGGGCGTCGTTCCTCGAGCTCTTCCGCACTGACCAGCGTCAGCATGGGCTCTCCCGGCACCCCGAACATCATCACGACGAACTTCGTCTCTGCGTCGTCCAGGTTGTTGCCGTCCTGGTAGTGAATGGTGTCGCCACCGGGTTCCCAGAAGGTCTCGCCGGCCTTGACGACTCGTACGGGCTCACCTTCCAGCTCGAACCGGACCTCGCCCTCGATGACGTACCCGAACGCGGGTCCGCTGTGCCGATGCGGCGGCGTCCCAGGGCAGCCCGCTGGCGAGGTGACGACGATCGTCATCATCTCCGAACCGGGAATCGGCGGGGCCTGCAGCGACGAGACAACGTCGATCTTCGCTTCGATTGGCGACGGTTCAGTCATGGTTGTGCTCCATTCATCGGTCCGAGCGGCTGCTCGGCTCAATGTGGTGACCGTGGACCGTCACCTGTTGTGACCGACGAAGCGGAACGACCGGGCACGGCGGATGGAGTGCGCCCCGCGTAGTGCGGTCCGAGCGCCGAGTCAGCGTTGCAGGCCCTGCAGGACCACTGCGAGGTACTTGCGCCACGGCTCCGGGTCTACCCCCTGAATTGCCTGGGATGCGTAGTGGATGGCGTTCGTGAGCGCGACGATGTCAGCGCCGGTGATGTGGCCGGCGATCGTGTGGGCGCTCTTTGCCCGGGCTGTGAGCTCCTCCACGATCGCGCCGATTCGTTCGGTCGCTGCTGCCACTTCTCGGTTGCTCGGGACGGTCTGTGTCACAACGTCACAGAACGCCTGATCCGCGTCTTGAAGGCGGAGCACCTCGACCATGAAACTCTGGAGCGCCGAGAACGGTTCTGCCGCTGCCAGCAGAGCGGTGCTGCGCTCGAGAAGCTCATGAAGGGTCTCGAGTGTCACCTCCGCAACCAGATCTTCCTTCGTCGCGTAGTGCCTGAGGACGGTGCCCTTCGACACGCCGGCTCGGGCGGCTATGTCCGCAACTGACGTCCCTACTCCGCGAGCAGCGAGGAGTTCGCGGGCGGCGGCACGCACGCGCGCGCGGTTTTGCAGGCCGTCGCTGCGGGGAGCCCGCTTGCGTGTAGAGGTCTGATCGGTCGAGGTCACCCCGCCACACTACCCGGACCAGCCGGTTCGGATACGATACTTAACGGACCGTCCGGTTCGGTAAGCATTTGAGGAGTGATCGCTGTGGGAGCACAGAAGTTCGAGTCGATCGACCTGCAAGGGAAAGTCGCCCTGGTGGTCGGTGCCACATCCGGTATCGGATGGGCGGTCGCATCCGCACTGTCGGGTGCAGGCGCATCCGTTGCAGTGGCAGGCCGGAGAGCGGATCGTCTCGCGGAGCTCGCGGCATCTCTCAGCGGACCGGTGCTGCCGGTCGAGCTGGACGTCACGGATGCCGACTCTGTGGAGGCGGCGGTTGCGGCGACGGTCGCGGAGTTCGGCCACCTCGACGTGCTCATCAACAACGCGGGAGTGATGTACATCGGCGGCGTCCTCGGTGGCGACACCGCGGAGTGGGAGCGGATGATCCGGACCAACCTGTTGGGGAACATGCTGGTCGTCCGGGCAGCATTGCCGCATCTTCTGTCGGCAAGGGGCACCATCGTGCAGACTTCGTCGACCTCTGGACGGCTCTCGACTGCTGGAAGTGGCGCGTACTCGGCAACCAAGGCTGGGGTGAACGCGTTCTCGGAGGCGCTTCGCCAGGAGGTGACCGGTGCCGGTGTGCGCGTGGTGGTCATCGAGCCCGGCTATGTCACGACGGAGCTGGTTGATCACATCACGGATCCGGCGATGCGCGCCATGGCCGCAGAGATGCAGGAAACGATGACGACACTGCAGCCGGGAGACGTCGCCGCTGCAGTGTTGTTCGCGGTGGCGCAGCCGCAGCATGTGTCGGTGTCGGAGTTGTTGATTCGCCCGACGGATCAGCTTCAGTAGCTCGACAAGGATGGGCGACGGGGGTGTGAGAACCGCGACTCCCGTTGCCTCCCGTCAGCTGATCTCAACAGCGAGGAATCGCAGGAATTCGTCCTCGATCCACTGCACTCTGGTTCCCTGATCAAGTGTTCCGCCGCCGTCGGGGTATCCCGCTTGATCGGGGTATTCGTACTCGTGGTAGAAGGGCTTCCAGCCCTGCCGTTCTTTCATTGTCTTGCTCCTGTTCGGTCGCCTCGCAGCGGGTGGGACCACACACGTTCTGCTTGGCGCCTACCCGAAGGTCGCCTGGAACCCGGTGTTCCCGCTCTTGTCTCGTGTGTCGGCGAGGGTGCGGTGTGATTGGGGCGCGCGGCGTACGAGCGCTCGTTGCAAGTTGGTGCATCTCCGAGGTGCAGGGATGGCAGTGCGGGTCACGAGCTAGTGGTCTGCACCGCGGTATCGGTCCCAGATCAGCCATGCGACGGCGGCGGTGATGGCGATCGCCGCCGTCATGGTCCACGGTCTGGGTGAGATCGCCAGGAAGAGGACTGCAGCTCCGAGGACTAGCACGCACCAGAGCCAGAAGAACGCGGTGGTGAACACGTACCTTGGGTGTGTTGATCGTTGCACGGGACTACCGCTTACCGTTGGCTGAAGCGGTCAACTCACGTGCCCACTGGTTGTAGGTGGTGGGGGCGAGCCGATGCGGCACCGCAGGGTCATGACCGGGCGTCAAGGACTCATCGTTGACGGCGGCATAGAAGTAGCCCACGCGGGGGCTCTCGATGACAGTTCGCGGGTCGTGCCGGTCATGCAGCACGCGACGCCCCAGCTCGACCAGCGGAACGGCCTCGGGGCCGGCGAACTCGGACACGCCGTTGGTTGGCTCCGTGGTTGCGGCTTCCGCAAGCATGTCGGAGACGTCCGCGGCGGCGACGGGCTGCATCAGCACCGGCGATAGGGGTACCGTGTCCGCGGTCGCTGCGACCTCGATGACGAACGGGATGTACTCGAAGAACTGCGTTGACCGCACGATTGTGTAGGGAACACCGCCCTGTTCGACGATGCGCTCCTGCGCGACTTTGGCACGCATGTATCCGATGTCGCTCATGCGGTCCGCGCCGACGATGGAGAGCAACACGTGGTGCTGTACACCGGCGTCCTTCGCGGCGCCGACGACCGTTCGGGTCGACGTTTCGAAGAAGTGCATCAGCTCGGCGTCATCGAAGGAGCGCGAGTTCGGTAGGTCGACGACCACATCCGCTCCACTGAAAGCAGCAGCAACGCCCCTGCCGGTGATGGTGTCCACGCCGGTCGACGGTGACGCCGGAATGACGTCGTGGCCTGCTGCTCGGAGAATGTCGACCAGTCGAGTCCCGATGAGACCAGTGGCCCCGACGATCACGATCTTCATGGTGGTGCCCTTCGTTGTCCTGAATGGGTTCACCGTCTTGACCACGTGCGGAGCTGAACTGTGACGCCTCATGCCCCGATCGGCTCGCAGCTGCTGTTCCACGAAGCGAGCTTCTCGGGATTTGCTACGACCCAGATCTCACGGACATGCGCAAACGACGAACGAGTCACCATGACAGCAATGACTCGTTGTCCATCTCGGAAGACAACGCCAGGCCGATGATTGACGCTGCACTCGTGGACGGTGATCTCGCACTGCGCCATCGCACCGATCAGGAGTGCGGTGACAGCCGCACGACCACGCACAGATGCGGGAAGTGGGTACCGCCCCCCAGAATCAACTGTCACGGTGACTGCTCGTCCGAGTGATCGACGCACGAGGTCTGCCGACCCGATGCGCAGCCCGAATGCGAGAAGCCGCACCGAGCTGCGAGTCCTCATACGAGGACCTGATCCGGTATCGCCTGCAGCTTGCCCGGGTTCATCATCCACAGCAGCCGCGTGATCCCGGTGTCGGAGGTGACGACCGACACCACAGCGAACGGTCGTGCTTGGGCATCCCGAGTGAGGGCGACGGCGCTCTCGCCGTTGACGACGGTGTGGTGGACGGACACGCCCGCCCAGAACCGCGGCGCGAACGCGCGGATGAACCTCGACACCCGGTCCCGTCCGATGACCGGGATCCGAGACGCGCGAACGACGCCGCCGCCGTCGGAGAGGCTGACGATGTCCTGATCGAACAGTGCTTCGAGGGCACCCATGTCGCCGCGTTGCGCCGCCGTGACGAAGGCGTCGAGCAACCTCCGGCGCTGCTGCTCCGGCGCGGGCTTGCGACGTTCCGCAGCGAGGTGCTTGCCTGCACGGCTGACCAGCTGGCGCGCGGCCGGCTCGGTCGATCGCACGATCTCGGCGATCCGGCTGTACGGGTAGTCGAACGCTTCACGGAGCACGTACGCAGCCCGCTCCGTGGGGGTGAGCTTCTCCAGCAGCAGCAGGACCGCGAGCTCGAGCGCTTCACCGCGTTCCGCACCGAGCAGCGGATCAGCGGAAGTATCGACCGGCTCCGGAAGCCACGGACCGATGTACACCTCACGTCGTTGCTTCGCCGACTGCAGAACGTTGATCGACAACCGCGTAGTGGCGGTCGTCAGCCATGCAACCGGCTCGCGGATCTGGGACACATCAGTGCCCTGCCAACGAATCCAGACCTCCTGCAGGATGTCCTCAGCCTCAGCAGCGCTCCCCAGCATTCGGTAGGCGATTCCGAACAGCCGTCGGCGTGCGGAGGTGAACGCGTTCAGCGCGTCGCCTCGGTTGTCGTCGTCCATCGGTTCGACCTCTCTGCTCATGCGCGTGTGGCTTACCAACGGCTGACCGGACAGGCCGCCACGTTGTGACGACATCATGCGAACAAGTAGGTGAAGGGTACTCAGCCCAAGCGGTAGTGAGGGTCTCAGGTCACAGAGGAGTCCACCACCCGGTCGTAGAAGCAGAGGCAGTCATCAGATGGCCTTGGAACCGAAGGAGTGAACACGATGCAGCATGTGAACTTGGGCAAGCGAGCGCCGAAGAGCTACGAAGCGTTGATGACGTTGAGCACACAGACGGAAGAGGGCGCTCTCGCAGCCGGTCTGAACAAGCAACTGATCGAACTGGTGAAGATCCGCTCCTCACAGCTCAACGGGTGCGCGTTCTGTCTCCGTATGCAGGTGCGGGATGCCCTCACGGCCGGGGAGACCGCCGACCGTCTGGCCGTTGTCGCAGCGTGGTGGGAATCGCAGTACTTCACCCCGGCAGAACAGGCGGCGCTGCTCATTGCTGAGGAGGTCACCGGGGTCAGCGATCAGCACCCCACGCGTCGTCCTGAGATCGATCGGGCGGTGCTGACGGAACAGCAAGCGGCTGCCGTTGCCTGGGTGGCCATCGCCATCAATGCGTGGAACCGCGTTTCCATCGTCAGTCACTACGCCGTGGCCCCATGACCGGCACCATCGGATGAACGAGAAGGACCCGGACAGCCAACGGCACGTCCGGGTCCTTCCATCAAGGCACTGGCTAGTTCTGCGCCTGCAGCCATTTCTCGAGCGTGACCGTTCCGAGTCGGTGCTGCAGCGTCGGGTCCTGTCCGGGGACGAGCGAGGTGTCATCGACGTCCCCACCGAAGTAGCCCACCGACGGGTCCGTCACGATCTCTCGCGAGTCCCCGGCCTTTGCGAGCACGCGTCGTCCGAGTTCGACGATCGGCAGCGCCTCGGGCCCACCGAGCTCCCATGTGCTGTTCGCCGGCGTCTTCGTCGCTGCCTCCGCGAGAACCTCCGACACCTCCGCTGCCGCGACGGGCTGCATGAGAGCCGGAGACAGTCGGACGGTGGCGTCGTCCGCTGTGCCTTCGGCGATGCCGGCGATGAACTCGAAGAACTGCGTGGCGCGGACGATCGTGTAGGGCACGCCACTGGCCTTGACGATCTCCTCCTGGGCGATCTTTGCTCGCATGTAGCCGATGTCGTTCATTCGGTCCGCACCGACGATCGACAGCACCACGTGGTGTCCGACGCCTGCGGCCTTCGCTGCCTCGGCGATAGTCTTCGTCGAGGTTCGGAAGAACTCCATGACCGGCCCGTCCTCGAATGACGGGGAGTTCGGGATGTCGACGACGACGTCGGCGTTCTCAAACGCGGCGGACACACCCTCCCCGGTGAGAGTGTTCACACCCGTCGTGGGGGAAGCGGGGATGGCTTCGTGGCCGGCGTCCTGCAGCAGCTGCACCAGCGGCTTCCCGATCAGGCCAGTTCCGCCAACGATGACGATCTTCATGATGTTTCCCTTTCGATGGGTACGACGGGGCGGTCGTGATCCGCCTCGACCCTGTTGACCAAACAGCACCGCGTGTTGTGACAGGCAACGGCAGAGATGGTCGGTCAGGTCGACGTTTCTTGCGCAGACGAGTCAGACGGACAGGCCAAGTGCCCGGGCGATCACCGTTGGGTGCTCAACATTCCGCCAGGTGACGATGCTGACCCCCGGCATCTCCGCCGCGCGAGCAGTGGAATCCGGGCTGGGATCGACAAGGACGGTGCGGACACCCGCGGCCGCGAGCGTTGGCGCAGCGCTGGTGGTGTAGAAACGTGCCCGCGACCGGTCGATCGGTTCGTCAAGCAGCAGCGCTGCGAGTGACTCGTCGCGGCGAAGACCCTCGCCCGGCTCGACGACGGACACCGAAGCGTGGTTGAGGCCGAGCGTGTCGAGAAGCGCGCGAACGAAAGTTGAGTTGGACGGCGTCACCACGATCACTCGCTCCCCCGCCGCTAATGCATCGTTGACGACCGCGACCGCCGTCCACCGCACCTTGCCGGTACTGAGCACATCGATGACTGACGCATGCACGTGCTCGAGGCGTTCGACACCGTCCATCGGATTCAGGCGATCGCGGATCGGGCGGTCCGGCACGTCCTCCGGGCGCACGCGACGGATCAGCACCCCATCGACATCGACGATCGTTGTGGGGCGAATGCCCTCGGTGGTGGACGGCCAGTGGAGACTGGTTACACCGTGCGACCCGGGTTTCATTCGTGCACCAACTCAGCAGTGTCGGATGTCCGCTGGGACACGGGTGGGTGTTCGAGTTCCGAGGGCGGCAGCGGGACGAGGCGATCTTCGAAGAGCAGGCGGTTGAGGCCGGCTCGCAGTCGGGCGGCGGGGGTGATCCGTCCGTCAGCTCGTGGGCGCAACACGATCGGCGCGTGCTGCTCGCTGGAGAGGATCCGCCAACGCGTTTCGGGGTCGGCAGCGGCGTGCACCTCGATCGTCTCCCCGTCGGGAAGGCGCACCAGGCGCCCGGTTTCATGACCGTGCAGCACGACTTCTCGGTCCTTCCGCTGGAGTGCAAGGCACACTCGCCGAGTGATGGAGAACGCCGCCAGTGGCCCTGCAACGATCATCACCTGTCCAGCAGAGATGAGGTGCTCGAACGCGAAGCCGAGCTCGTGCGCGGCCACGTCGGCACTGCCAGCACCCCACAACGCGCCGAAGAACGTCATCGCTGCGACGCCGATGCCGGTTCTGGCTGGCGTGTCCCGCGGGCGCTGCAGCAGGTTGTGGTCTCGGTCGTCGCCGCTGACCCACTGCTCGAGGAATGGGTACACCAGCACCCCGGTGAGGAACACCGTCACCATGGCCAAGGGCACCAGGATGAACATCGGCCACGCGTACCCATCCCAGACGAATTCCCAGTGCGGTGGGACGAGACGAAGCGCGCCATCGAGGAACCCTGTGTACCAATCAGGCTGGGACCCAGCGGTCGCGTTCGACGGGTCGGACGGCCCGTACTGCCACACAGGGTTCACTGTGACCGTCGCGGAGACGAACACCAACACCGCGAGGAGGGCAGCGAACAGCCCGCTCAGGCGCATGATGCCTGTTGGGAACAGCGGTACCCCGACGATGTTCGATTCCGTTCGACCGAGACCGGTCGTCTGTGCGGGTCGCTGTAGCCAGCCGAGGAGTCCTCGTGCAGCCATGATGACGACCAGGAGCACGGGGGCCAGAAGGAAGTGAATGATCGCCAGGTGCTCGATGATCCGTCCCGGGAACGCTCCGCCAAAGAGCACGCTGCTCGCCCATGGGCCGATGACGGGAATGCCAACGGTGATGCCCTCGACAATTCGTAGTCCCGTCCCGGAGAGCATGTCGTCGGGAAGCCCGTAACCGCTCCAACCGGCGACGAGCGCGGCGACGAGGAGCAGGAACAGCAGCACCCAACTGGTGCGGCGTGGCTTCCGGAACCCACCAGTGAAGAACACCACCAGCATCTGCACCATGATCGCGGCTGGCAGCAGCTGCATCGACCAGTGGTGCAGTTGGCGCAGCAGCATGCCGCCGGGGACGTCGAACGCCACATGCAGGACAGAGGCGTACGCGGCGGACACTGTCTCACCGTCGAGGGGGAGGTAGCTGCCGTCGTAGCGGACGGGCGCACTCGAGGGGACGAAGAACAGCATCAGTACTGCGCCGGTGAGGATGAAGACGGCGGCGCATGCCGTCGTGACCACACCCATCAGGTTCGTCCAGTGGATGGGCACGGACCGCGCTCGAGCGCGAGTGAGGACCCCGGCAGTCCACTGACCGAACGAAGTTGCTGCCAGACGCTCACTTGCCGAAGGCCGCAGACGGCTCGCGGAGCGGCGGTCAGTGCGCATCGGGCACCCCGCCGCTCACGAAGGCGTGTCGGGGGTCAGTGGTTGCGGACAGGGACACGATGTCCCGGCCGCCGAACACTGCGCTTGCCCAGACGAGGACGACCCGGATCTTCCGCTCCCATGTCGGTACGGCGAGGGCGTGGTAGCCGCGGTGCATCAGCCATGCGATGGGGCCGGTGATGACGATCCCCTTGTACTGGAAGATGCCATGACCGATACCGAGTGTCGCGACGACACCCAGCCCGTGATGGACGTAGTCCCGTGGCGCGTCACCTCGGAGCGTAGCGACGAGGTTCGCGGCGAGTCGTTTGCCTTGTCGGACCGCGTGCTGGGCGTTCGGCACTGCGCGTGCGCCCGGGACCTTTGAAGTGAGGTCGGGGACGAACGCATCGTCGCCGGCTGCCCATGCGTCCGGGACGATCCCGTCGGGTCCTTCGACCCGCAGGTCCGCGCGGACGCGGATGTATCCTCGTTCGTCCAGTGGCAGATCCGTGTTGGATGCGACGACCGGGTTCTGTGCGTTCCCAGCGGTCCAGATCACGAGCTCTGAGTCATACTCCTCGCCGGTCGAGAGTCGGACGTGACCGTCCTCTGCGGACTGCAGCTGCGAGTTGAGGTGCACGTGTCCGCCGCGCTGTTCGAGGTGTCGAACCACCCACGCGCCGGGCTTGTCCGTCACCTCGGGCAGGATCCGTCCCTGAGCTTCGACGAGGTGGAATGAGAGGTCGTCCATGGTCAGCTCCGGGTAGGAGCGGAGCAGCGCGGTGGCCAGTGCCAAAGTCTCGCCGAACCCCTCGACGCCGGAGAACCCGCCGCCGACGAAGGTCACCGTGAGTAGCTTCTGCCGCTCGGGCCCCGGGGGGAGCGTCGAGGCGCGGTCGAACGCCGTCAGGAGGCGGTCACGGATGGACACCGCTTCCTCCACGTTCTTCATCCCGATCGCGACATCCCCGAGGCCAGGGATCGGGAAGGTCCGCGTGACGGCTCCGGCGGTCACGACGATGATGTCGTACGCGAGCTCGAACGGCTCACCGGCCGTGGGCCGCACAGTGACGGAGTGGTTGTGGTGGTCGACGTTCGTCACGGCGCCGGAGATGAGGCGGGTGCGGCGCAGGTGGCTTCGGAGGGAAACAGCGACGTGACGCGGTTCGACGGATCCGGCGGCAACCTCCGGAAGGAACGGCTGGTAGGTCATGTAGGGGCGAGGGTCGACGACCGTCACGCGGGCTTCGCCGCGGCGGAGTTGCTTCTCCAGCTTCCACGCGGTGTAGAACCCGGCGTACCCACCGCCGACGATGAGGATGTGCTTCACGAGGGGACCTTCTTCCGACTCAGTCACTCATCAGTCAGGACCGGGAGGCCGTCCCTTTTGTGACCAGAAGGCACCGCCCGGCCCCCGAACCACCGACGGCGTCCGCCTCGTCACAGAGCACCCCGCCGCGCTGTCGTTGCTGTTGACCAACACCATCGACGGCGCGGAGACGATCATGACGATGACACCGAACGGTGCAGCACCGATCAGCGAGTACCTCGCGCGCATCGAGCAGGACAGCGCACCACGTCCGACTGCCGGCGCGCTTCGCGTCCTGCAGCGGGCGCACCTCATGCACGTGCCGTTCGACACCATCGACACGTACCTGACACGCCACGAGGACCTCGACCCTCGCGCCGTGACCGAGCGCATCGTCAACCAGCGGCGGGGCGGGACGAAGAGTCAGCTCAACGTCGGGTTCGCAGTACTCCTTCACGGACTCGGCTACATGGTCGACCTCGTCCTCGCCCAATCCTCGTCTCCACGCCTTCGCCGCGCGGAGTCGCACCTTGCGCTGATCGTCGCCACCGCGGGAAGCCGTTTCCTCGTCGACGTGTCCGGCGAGCTCTCAGACGAACCTCTCGCCATCGGTGCATCGGCGACACAGCTCGACACCGCTGGCACGTTCGCACTGTCGACGACGATGGGCCCCCTGCTCGAGGTCTCGGCGCCGGGCGACCGGCATTACACGATCAGTGCAGTCACACCGGCTTCTTCTGGCCGCGGACCGCGCAGCATCGCCGGTCGTGATCGGCCAAAGGGCCTACACGCAGCGACAGTCTTACCCGCGCTTTCCATCCGGCGAGAACGAGGACGAACAACTCTCATGGAGGGGCGACTGATCGAGACGGTCGGAACAGCACGTACAGACATCACTGTTGCACCCGCTTCTCTCCGGCAGATCGTAGAGGAACGCTTCGGTTTCGTCCCGACGACTTCGAGGCTCGCGGCGTTGGCTGGACCGAAGCGGTGAGGCAAAGCTCGGCCTGGCGGGTGGCCGATCTGCCCGCCGGAGCAAGGTAGAGCGGTGGTGGACACGACGGACCGGTGGGTGCAACGACTCCGCGACGGCATCGCTCCCAGACCGTGGCCGGTCCACGTGCTCGCCGTCGTCCTGGTGCTGGCCGCGCCGTCGCTGATCGTCGCCGAGTTGCACTCGCCGGCCTTCGTCGCGGAGATGAACCACAGCAGCCACATTGGCAGCATCGTCCTGATCGAGCTCTTCGTCATGGTGCTGGGCTTCGTGATGTCGATCGGCACGTGGTGGAGCGGGCGGCGGGACCGTCGGACCCTGGCGCGGATCCGCGCGAGCGGGCACGAGCCCGCGCTCTTCCTGCCGGTGCTGACGAAGGGCATCCGGACCAGCGAGGACCTGCCCCGCCCTCGCCCCGAGGTCTGGACGTTCGACGCCGCCGGGTTGCACGGGTGGACGCCGGACCACGATGCGCCGGTGATGGATCTGCCGTGGGAGCAGATCCGGAAGATCGACCTCGCCACGATGGACTCGCGGACGTGGGGTTCGCGCATCGACTACGCGCTGTGGTTCGGCCTCACCGGCGGCAGCACCCTCGTCCTTCCGCCGCGGACGACGCTGGGCAGGCCGTTCCAGGCGGGGCCGGGGAGGCTCGAGGCCCTCCTGCCGGTGATGCGGGCTTTGCGGCGCGAACTGGGCCCCGGACTGCCGCGACCCGGACGCGCCACGACCGGTAGCTGATCAGGACGCCGTCGTCATCGCTTCGCCGCGCAGGTGACCGTCGCGGCCGACTGCCCCGAGACGCTGTCCGGCAGCGGTGCCGGCGCGGCACCCGTGCCGGCTGCCGGCGACGCAGCTCCGGAGGGCTGACCCGCTGCTGCGCTCCCGCCGCTCGCCCCGTTCGCTGCCGGAGCGGAACCCGCTGCGGGAGCCGACGCTGCGGGCGCCGAAGCCGCGGGAGCCGACGCGGCTGGCGCGGACGGGTCGCGGACGGCCGCGCGGCCGAGGCTCCCGGCACCGAGGACGACCGGCTGGTCCGCCTGCAGGACCGCGTTGAGGGTCTGTGCCGCGCTCTGCGAGACGATCACGCGGTTCCGGTCAACAGGGTCGTCGGCCACGGGGTACTGCACGAAGGTCATGTTCTGCAGGCCCACGGTGTTCACCGCGAGTGCGAGCCGGGCCAGGGTGGTCGGGTCGGCGAGCGTGTCGGAGAGCGTCATGTGCTTCGCCGCCGTCGACGCCAGGCGCAGGACCTTCGTCGGGTCGGTGAGGGTGTGGCTGGAGACCGTCTGGCGGGCGAGCGCGGCCATGAAGGTCTGCTGGTTGCTGATGCGGCCGAGGTCGCTCGCGTCGCCGACGCCGTCGCGGATGCGGAGGAACGCGGCGGCCTCGGCGCCGTGCAGCTCCTGGTTGCCGGCCGGCAGGTTGATCGCCGGCGTCACGGCGTTGTCCTGGATCGGGGTCGCGAGGCAGACCTTGACGCCGCCGATCGCGTCGGCCATCGCGACGACGCCGTCGAACGTGATCATGCCTGCGTAGCCGATCTGCACGCCGGTGAGCTGGTCGAGGGTCTTCGCGACGCAGGCGAGCCCGTGCTTCTCGCCGCCGCGGCCGAGCGCGGTGTTGAGCATCGCCTTGGACGACGCCGGCGTCACCGTCCCCTGGTCGTTCTCGCACGCGGGGATCGGGATCTCGAGGTCACGCGGGAACGAGATGACCGCCATGTGCGTGTGGTCGGCCGAGATGTGGACGAGGAGGTTCGAGTCGTTGTGTCCGACGCCGGAGGCCGCGGCGAGGTTGCGGGCGTCCTCGAAGCCGGCGCCCTGACCGGTCCGGGTGTCCGTCGCCACGAGGAGCATGTTCACTTCGCCCCGCTGCGCGGTCAGCTGCGGCGCCGCCTTCGCCGGCGTCCCGCCCATCGCGAGTGACACGGTCGGCTTGGCGTCGCGCAGCACCTCCCAGGAGGCGATGGCACCGAGGGACCCGACGCTCACGACCCCGACGGCCGCGATCGCTGCGACGAGTCGCAGTCCGGACCGCAGGGCGCTGCTCGGACGCTGACGGCCGTGCCGGGCTGCTGGGTCGAGGGCCTGGTGCTTCATGCGGTTGCTTCTTTCGAGAGTCCTGCCCGACGGGTCCGTCCGTCGGGGTGCGCCGTCGTCGGCGTCGAGATTCGATCCCACACGGAGACCGACACGACCGCGGATCGTTGCTGGCGGACGCAGCCGCCCGAGGAGCGCAGCAGACGGACGGTGTTAGACCAATGCTCTGGTCGTCGTGCGTCGTGCACCACGGCCGAGAGGATGAATCCATCGGCCGACAGGATGATGTTCGCTGCCGGTCGGGACCGGTCCGCCGACCGGAACCGGTCCGCCGGCCGGCCGCTACCGCTTCTGGAGCGGCTGCAGCGCGACCGCGAGCTCCGCGAGGTCGGTGAGCATCGCGCTCAAGATCGCGGTCTCCTTGTCGGACGGCGCGAACACGCCGTCGGCGACGCGCATCATCGCGAAGGCGAGTTCCACGAACGCCTTCGTGCGGATCAGCCCGAAGAGGTTAAGGACCGGTTCGAGCGCGGTCACACCGCGGGTGCCGCCGGAGATGCCGCCGTAGGAGACGACGCCGTACGGCTTCCGCCACCACTCGGCGTTCAGGTAGTCGAGCGCGTTCTTGAGCGCCGGCGAGAAGCTGTGGTTGTACTCCGGGGTCACGAACACGAACGCGTCGGCTGCGGCGACCCGCTCGCTCCACGCGACGGTGTGGGGCTGCGTGTACTGGTGCAGGGCGGGGTGGTTCGGTTCGTCCATGAGGGGGAGCGCGAGCTCGGCAAGGTCGACGAAGTCGATCTCGAAGTCGCCGGTCTCCGCGACGGTGGTGCGCACCCACTCCGCGATCGGCAACCCGATCCGGCCGGGTCGGACACTCCCCACGACGATCATCAGTTTGGTCATGTTCGTTTCTCCTGTTCCGCGCCGGGGACCCGTGTCCCCGTGCGCCTGTTTGGTCTGTTGGTGTTCCGGTCGTCGAGGACCGGAGGTCGGGGTGACGGTGCGGGTCGTCCCGCTCAGTCCGTCACGACGACGTGGCGGCCCGTGGTGAACGGTCGCGTCAACCGGTCCGGGACCGCGGATGTGTCGAGGGCCCCGACGTTCCGCAATGCAGCGTTGAGCGGCGCCGCGATGACGTCGTCGCTGCTCGCCCACTCCACGACGCCGTCGGGTCGGAAGACCATCACGGCGGGCAGGGAGTCGGGGACCTCGGCTTCGACGAGCGCGACCACGATCCGGTCGGATGCCAGGTCGAGTGCGTTGCTGATCGTGGCGTGGAGCGCCGGGTCCGTGACCAGGACGACCGGCTGCGCGTCGACGAACAGGCCGCTCAGCGATCGTGAGGACAGGTCCCCGAGGTCACGGTTCGCGCGGACGACCCGAGCCGACGGCAGCGTGCTCTCCGGGCTCAGCCCGGCGAGCCACGTCCCGATGGCACGGTTCCCCTCGTTCGTGGCGAGGAGCCGGTTGAAGGTCGCTCGGATGGCGAGGGCGGCGGGGTCCGCCGCGACGATGAGTGCGCTCTGCGTCAGGGTCGACGTCCGCAGCGCTTCGCCGTAGGAGCGGCGCTCGGCCGCGTAGTCGTCGAGGGCCGAGTCCGGCAGGGTCCCCTGCACGACGCCGGCCGCGCGCCACCCGAGGCTCATCGCGTCCTGCACGCCGGCGTTGAGGCCGAGGCCACCGGTGGGCCAGTGGATGTGCGCGGCGTCACCGGCGAGCAGCACACGGCCCCGTCGGAAGGTGGCGGCCAGTCGGTTCGCGTTGCCGAAGCGGGACAGCCACGACGGGTCGTGGGCGCCGAAGTCGGTGCCCGCCATCCGGCGCGCGAAGTCGCGCAGGGTGTCGAGGTCGAGCTGCTCGTCGGGGGACTGGTGCTGCGGGTCCCACCCGGTGAGGCGGAACCGGCCGTCGGGGAGCGGTGCGACGATCAGGGCACCGTCGGGGCGGACGATCCGCGTGCCCGGGGCCGGCGGCTGCTCGAGACGCACGTCCCCGATGAAGCCCCAGGCCGTGCTCGTCTCGCCCTCGAACGGGATCCCGGCGAGCGTCCGGACCGCGCTCTGGGCGCCGTCGGTGCCGATGACGAGCGCTCCCGTGAGGCTCTGCTGGACGCCGTCGAGGTCGTAGGTCGCCGTGACGCCGTCGTCGGTCTCGTCGATGCCCGTCACGGTCGCACCGGTGAGGACGGTCACCCCGAGGCTGCGTGCGCGGTCCTCGAGGATGCGCTCGGTCACGGTCTGTGGCAGGAGGAGCATGAACGGGTGGGGTGTGTCGAGCGTGTCGAAGCGGACGCTCTCCTCGAGCAGGCCGAAGTGCCAGGCCGGCACCGGGCGGCCGACCGCGAGGAGCTGCTCCGCCACACCGCGCAGCGCGAGGACGTCGAGCGTCCGGGGCATGACCCCGAGCGCCCTGGCGTACGGGGATCGTTCGGTGCGCTTCTCGAGCACGACGGTCTCGACGCCCGCCGTGGCGAGTTCGGCCGCGAGCCAGAGGCCGGTCGGCCCGGCGCCGACCACGACGACCGTGGCGGGGGAAGAGATGCTCGGCATGGTGGTCATCGGGTGCTCCGCTGCTGGTCGTCGATCGGGTGGGTGGGGCGGGTCGAGGCTGGCTCGTCGCTCCAGCGATGCGCGAGGGCAGCGATGACGTCGTCCGGGGAGGGTCGGGCCTCGATCTCGTCGCGGACCGCCTTCGCGGCGACCGCGAACCGCGGGTCGGCGACGACCTGCTGGACCGCGTCGCCCACGGCGTCGGCGTGGTCCACCAGGAGGCCGACGCCGGCGGCGGCTGCGCGCCCGGCGTTGATCGGCTGGTCGGCGCCCTGCGGGATGAGCACCAGGGGGATGCCCTGGCTCAGCGCGGCGAGGACCGTTCCGGCTCCACCGGCGGTGACCACCACGTCCACGCCCTCGAGGAGTTCCGCCATCGGACGGAACCGTTCGTAGTGGACGGTGGCCGTGTCCTCGGGGAGCACCGCGTCCGGGAGGACACCGACCGTGGCGACCACCTCGGCGGTCCCCGGCGCGATGCTGGCGATGATCCCCTGGAGCAGCGCGTCGTCGGCGAAGACGGTGCCCAACGTGACGAGGACGGTCGGGACCGCGCCGTCACCAGAGTGGCGACCGGTGACGGCCGACTCGCCGTCCCGCCGGTGCGGTTCAGCCCGCAGCGGGAGGAGCGCTGGGCCCGGACGCCACGCGGGATCCTGGAGCAACGTCGGAGTCGGGTCGATGACGGCGAGCGGCGGTTCCGGTGCGACACCACGCGCCGCGTACCGGGACGCTGCGACCAGGAACATCGGACTGGTGAACTCCTCGGGCAGGGCGGGCCCGAACGCGACCACCGCGGTCGGGATCCCGAGGAGACGCGCGACGAGCGGACCGACGAAGTCGACCGCTTCAGCCACGACGAGGTCAGGCGCCCAGGCACCGGCTGCCTCGACGGCGTCGTCCATGGTCAGGTCGACCCGGACGCCCGCGAAGAGCTCGGCGACCCGGGCGGGGTCGCCGGGTACGCCAGCGTCGTCGGCGGCAGGGTGCCGGCGTGCGACCTCGGTGAAGAGCACGTCCGGCATGGGACCGGCCGCGAGGAAGGAGGCGTCGGGGAGTTCGGCCGCCACCACGGACGCCATCCCGGCGCTCGTCATGACCGCCACGTCGTGACCTGCGCGGT
Organism: Curtobacterium sp. L1-20; assembly: GCF_048755855.1. Taxonomy (GTDB): domain Bacteria; phylum Actinomycetota; class Actinomycetes; order Actinomycetales; family Microbacteriaceae; genus Curtobacterium. Next base: position 702,261 of record NZ_CP151473.1, read on the forward strand.
GCGCCGCTCGCGCGAGGGGCACCAGCGGGAGGAAGTGGCCGAATGCCGGCGTACACGAGAAGAGAAGACGCACCGAGGACTCCGTGGGATCGAGGGACGGCGCGAGAGCCGCGCCAGAATTCACCGTAGGGCTCTTTTATGAATAGAAACCCCTCTGGGAACCTGAGAGTCCTCGAGGCCCGGGCAGGTCCGGCCTCGCGTCACACCTGGGTGGAAGCCCGGATGTGCTGGTGCCCCCGCAGGGCCGACGATGGCGGGAACGACGACCCGGGAGGTCCTCATGCGCGACGCGCTGACACTGGTGAGCGGCCTGGCGTGGACCGTGGTCTACATCGCCTGCATCGGACGCGGGTTCCGGCAGCGGACCTACTGCATGCCCGCGGTCCCGCTCGCCCTGAACTTCTCGTGGGAGTGTGTCTACGCGGTGCACGGCTTCACCGAGTCCCTCTCGCTGCAGACCGTGGTCGACGCCGTGTGGGCTGTCGCAGACGCGCTCATCGTCGTCACGTTCCTGCGCTTCGGTCGAGCCGAACAGCCGGGAGCCCTCTCCCGCGCGCGGTTCGGCACGTGGGTCGCACTGGTGTTCGTGCTCGGGTTCGCCCTGCAGCTCCTCGTGTTCCAGCGGTTCGGGTCCCACGAGGGCTCGCGCATCGCGGCGTTCGTGATGAACGTGACCATGTCCCTCGCGTTCCTGGCGTTCGCGGCCGCTCGACCGGACGGTCGCGGGCAGTCGGTGCTGATCGGGGTGTGCAAGGGGGTCGGCACCCTCGCCGCGACCGTCGTGTTCGGCGTGCTGGAGGCGTCGCCGTTCGTGCTCGGGCTCGGCATCGCCTGCGCTGTGCTCGACACGGTCTACGTCCTGATGCTCGTCGCCGACCGGTCGGCCCGGACGCGGGACGCCAGCTCCTCCACGGTCGCGGCGATCGTGCCCAGCGGGTCGGACTCGGCGAACGTCCGCTGGAGTGCCCGCGCGCGGTCCCGGTAGGACGGATCGTCGAGGACCGACCGGACGGCGTCACGGAGCTGGCCCGGCGTCGGGCGCTGCGTCCGCAGGTCGATCGCGGCACCGGTGTGGCTCGTCCTCGCGTTGCCCTCGGCCTTGTCCTCGGACAGCCCGGCCAGGACCATCGGGACGCCGGCGCGGAGTGCCTGCTGCGTCCCACCGAAACCGCCGTTGGTGACCAGGACGTCGACGTGCGGCAGCAGGTCGGCGAAGGGGACGAACCGCGCGACCCGCGCGTTCGCGGGCACGCTGTCGACGACCGCCTCGCTGCCCGTGGTGGCGACGACCAGGACGTCGAGGTCCGCCAGCGCGTCGAGCGTGGGCTGGATGAGCTCCGACAGGTCCGTGTTCGCCATCGTGCCCTGCGACACGGCCACGACCCGGTCAGCGTCGAGGACGTCCGACCACCAGTCGGGCAGCTCGGACGGCGTCGCGGCGACGGGCAGGGTGCCGATGAAGGAGATCGTCGACGGCAGGTCCGACGGCTCGTAGCTGAGCTCCCGGATCGACAGCTGCATGTAGTGCTGGGCGAGCAGCGGGACGGCGTCGTAGAAGTAGGGGACGTCGCCGTCGACACCGGCACCCCGCATCGCGTCGACGAACATCGCCTGCACGCCGGCGAAGAGCCCGTGCTCGAGCGCTGCGTTGGCCTCGGCGTACGCGGCCCGTTCGGCGTCGGTCCGTGCCGGTGGCAGACCGGAACCGAACGGCGCGAGGTCGACGCTGGTGAGCGTGAGCGGCACGACGCCGACCACGGCGTACCCGCGCGGCGCGACACCGGGCGCACCGGCCAGGCCGGGGGCGGCACCCCAGAAGGCGCTCTCGAGCAGGACGACGGCGTCGTCGTTGCCGGGCAGGGCGAGCACGCGCTGGAGCGACCGCCACTGGTCCGCGACGGTGCCGACGACGTAGTGCCGGAGGTCCCACTCGAGGCGTTCGTGACCCTCGACGGCGAGCCGGTCGGGCGACGCGAAGATCGCCGCGTCGATGTCGGCGGCTCCCTCGAGCGGCTCGAACGCGGCGCCGGTCCGCGTGACGGCGTCCGCGAACGCGGTGCCGGTGAGCACGACGACCTCGTGGCCCCGCGCGAGCAGGTCCTCGGTGATCGTGAGCACGGGCGCCACGTGCCCGTAGATGGCCGTGGCGGCCACGATGATCTTCGTCACGTCCGGAACCCTTCGTCGTCGGTCGTTGCGCGACGGTACGTCGCCGTGGGCCGCGGGAGCATCCGAGGAACCACGGTCGTCGTCGGACCGGCATCTGCGTAGCGTCGCGCCGTGCTCGCAGACGACCTCGACCCGTCCCTCCACGTCCTGCTCGAGGAGGACGGCCCCTCCGAGGACCAGGACCGCCTGACCGCGCGGGCGGTCCGGACCCTTCGCGACCTCGGTGCCCTGCGCGCCGGGGTCCCGGTCCGGTGGGGTGGTTCCGGTGCACCCTTCGACGTGGTCTCGGACGGCATCGTCCGGCTCGGCACGGTCGCGGGCGCCGCTGCCTGGGTCGCGGCGCTCGCGTACGGCTCGAACCTCGCCGGCGCCCTCCTGTCCGAGCACGGGCAGGAGGAGCTGTGGGCGTCCGACGCGGACGCGCACGTGTGTGGCTCGTTCTCGCCGTCGGGGACGGCCCGGCCGACCGGCGACGGGTACGTGGTCGACGCCGTCGTCGAGACGGTGTCCGGGATCCACTCGGCGGGGTGGCTGATGGCGATGGTCCTCGTGCAGGGGACCGGGCAACCGGTCCTGGTGTTCGTCCCGGTGGCGGCGGTCGACGTCGTGCGGACCTGGGCGCCGTCCGGCCTGCGGGGGTCCGGCAGCGACCGTGCGGTCGTGGCGGCGGTCACCGTACCGGCGCACCGGGTGATCGCGGTCGAGGACTTCGTCGCCGGGATGGGCCGGTGGGGGCTGCCCGTCGACGCCTTCGGTCCAGCGCTGCTCGCCGCCCCCCTCGTCGGGCTGGCGGCGGGAGCGGTGGACCTCGCCCGACGGACGTTGCGCGGCGAGGCGACCGGAGCGACCGGTGCCGGTGACCCTTCCGGTCCGACGGGCACGTCCGCCCCGAAGAACCCGCCCGCCCGAGCCGCCCGCGCGGACGTCCGAGCGGCCTACACCGACGCGGCGATCGCGGCCGACCGCGCACGCACCTCCTCCGAGGCGGCGCGCGCGGTCCTCGGCGCGAGTCGCACCGAGCACGACCCCGCAGCGGTTCGCCGCTCGGTCACGGCGACGGTGGGCGCGGTGCAGGAGGCTGCGCTGGCCGGCGAGCTCGCGACCGTCGCGATCGGTTCCGCCGCACTGCAGCGGGGACACCGCGCGAACCGGGTGTGGCGGGACCTCCAGACCGGCAGCCGCCACACCCTCTTCACACCGCGCGCCCTGCCCGCCCGCTACCTCGCGGACCTGCCGATCGACCGCCCCGCCTGAGCGTCGTCCGCGCCGCACGCGACCGGCGGAGCGCACGCCGTGCGGGAGCTCCGTGGGAGCACGGAGGCCGCCAGCGCCGCGTTCCCCCAGGCTCGACCGGAGAGCCGGACCCGCCCGGCTCTCGAACGAAAGGCCCGCAGTGCCGCTCCGCACCCTCCCCATCGCCGACGTCCAGCTGATCGAGCAGGCCGAGGGCGACTACTTCCGTCGGTTCCTGGCCGGAGCCTCCGCACCGGCCCGCGACGCGCTCGGGATCCGCACGACCCGCTTCGGTGGGGCGATGGCCGCAGCGATGGCGAACGACCCGTCGGGCTACTGGAGCAAGACCCTGGGCCTCGGCTTCGACGTCCCGCTGGACCGCGCAGTCCTGGCCGAGGTGCTGGCGTTCTTCCGTGAGTCGCGGACGGCGTCCGGACTCGTCGCCGTCGCCCCGCAGGTGCTCCCGGACGACTGGGATGCGGTGTGCGCCGAGCAGGGCCTGACGCTGAGCTCGACCTGGTCCAAGTTCGCGTGCCCGGTGGACGACGTCGTCGCCGGCGAGACCGACCTCGCCGTGCGGGAGCTGGCCGCGGAGGACACGGCGGCCTGGGCGCGGATCATCCGGGACGCCTTCGGCATGTCCGACCCCGACCTCACGCCGATGCTCCGCGGGGTGTTCGACGACCCGGATGCGCGGGTGTTCGGGGCGTGGGACGGCGACGAACTCGTCGGCGCCGGCGCGGTGCACGTGGTCGGCGAGGTCGCCTCGATCAACACCGGCGGCACGCTGCCGTCGCACCGGCAGCGCGGCGTGCAGTCGGCCCTGCTCGCCGCCCGGCACACCGCAGCCGTGGAGGCCGGGTGCCGGCTCCTGACGGCCGAGACCGGCCCGGCCGAGGGCAACCCCTCGTACCGGAACCTCGTCCGCGCCGGCTTCACGCACCACTACGACCGGTCGAACTGGCTCTGGACCGCCTGACGAGACCAGTCGACGGACGAACCGACCCCGCGGTCACGCCCCGGCGGAACCGGCCCCGCGGTCACGCCCCGGACGCCCGCACCGCCTCCGCGAGCGGCCCGGCGATCGCTTCCCACGGTCCGAGCGACCGCGCCACCACCACGACGTCCCGCCGGAGCGGAGGGTCGAGCGGTGCGCGCGGGTGGTCGCCGCCGACTGCGGACACCGGGACGACGGCGACCCCGAGCCCGGCGTTCGCGAGCGCGGCGGCGGCGCGGGGCGAGCCGACCGTGGTCACCGGGGACACGGCCCGGCCGGCGAGGACGTCGACGAGCCACTGCCCGTAGCCGCTCGCCGGGTCGATCCCGATGAACGGCCCGGCCACGACCGTGTCGAGCGACACCGGCACCGGCACCGGCACCGGCACCGCCACCGACGCCGACCCAGACGTGGACCCCGGCGCCGATGCGGACCCCGGCGCCGACGCTGATCCCGACGTCGCCGCGGCGCCCGATGCCGCTGCGACCCCGGCCGCCACGACCTCCTCGTACCCGGCCGACCGCACGACGAGGTCCGGCGCGACCACCGGCCCCGGCACGACGGCCACGTCCTGCTCGCCGCGCCGGACGGCCTCGACCATCGACGTCGCGCTCGCGCCCTCGGTGAGACGGGGGAGCAGGGCCCCGGAGACGTGGAACGACCGCAGCACCGGCACGATGAACGGCTCGGTGAAGGACTGCGCCACGACGATCCGCAGCGGCACCGTCCCGCGCGCCACGTCCTCCGCGCGACGGGCCGCGTCCACCGCCACCCGAGCCGCCGGTGCGAACGCGCGTCCGGCCGCCGTCAGCGTGGCTCCGCGGCGACCGCGGTCGAGGACCGTGACCCCGAGGTCGCGTTCCAGCGAGCCGATCTGGTGCGAGACGGCCGGCTGCGTCAGGTGCAGCGTGCGGGCGGCCCGCGAGATCGAGCCGGCGTCGACCACGGCAAGGAACACCTCGAACGCACGGAGGTTGGCCATCAGCACATCTTATGGCTGACCCAGAGAACATCGAAGGGGCTTCGGGAACCGATGGCGGAGGCCGGTCGTTCTCCTGTGGTGCACGGCGACCGCCGCGCACCAGTCACCAGGGGAGGAACCCACCATGACGAACCACGACCAGAAGCGCATCCTGCTCGTCGGCGGCGGCTCGGGCATCGGTCACGCGATCGCCGCGGCCCTGCTCGAGCGCGGCGACCAGCCGATCATCGGGGCACGTGACCCGGAGCGTGCGACGGCGGCGCTGCCCGCGACGCTCCGCGACGTGCCGGTCGTGCGCGCCGACGTCACCGACGAGGCGACGATCGCCGCACTCACCGCATCGGGGCCGTTCGACGCGGTCGTCTCGCTGGCCGCGGGATCCGCGAACGGGCCGGTCGGGTCGCTCAACCAGGCCGCCGTCCGCAACGCGTTCGACGCGAAGGTGGTCGGGCCGATGCTCCTCGCGAAGCACCTCGCGCCCTCGGTGCGCGCCGGCGGGGTGTTCGTGCTCTTCTCCGGCGTCGCCGCCTGGAAGCCCGCCCCCGGCCTCAGCGTCATGGCGACCGTGAACGGCGCGGTGTCGTTCATGGCCGAGGCGCTCGCCGTGGAGCTCGCCCCGGTGCGCGCGGTCGCGGTGTCGCCCGGCATCATCGACTCCGGCCTGTGGGACTTCATGGGCGAGGACGGCAAGCGCGACTTCTTCGCCTCGACCGCCGCGACGAACCCGGCACGACGCGTCGGCACGCCGGACGACGTCGTCGCCGCGGTGCTCCTCGCGGTCGACAACACCTTCGTCACCGGGACGACGCTGCACGTCGACGGCGGTGGCCACCTGGCCTGAAGCTCGTCGGAACGCGGACCGGTCCGGTCAGGCCCGGTCCGCGTCGACGACCAGCCAGCGCAGCAGCTCGGTCGTCGACCGCCGGTCCGGCGCGGGGCCGGTGAGCTCGGCACCGGCCCGCTCCGCGACCGCGTCCGGCAGGAGGGCCAGGAACCGCTCGACGGCCATCGGACCGGACGGGTCGGTGCGCGCGTGCAGGGTGCCGCGGCCGATGCCCATGGCCTCGGCGAGGAAGACCACGGGGAAGCCCGCCTCGCGGGCAGCACCGATCAGGCGTCGGGTCTCGCGGAAGCGCCGGAGCCGGTCGTCGCCCGACGTCCGCCGTTCGACCGCGAGCGCGGCGAGCAGGAGCTCGGCGACCGCGCGGCGCGCTGCCTCGGACGCGGTCGGCAGGGGTGCGGTCGGGGACGGCTCGGTGGAGAGGGGCACCCGCCCACCCTGGTCGAGCGGACCGTCACGGGCATCCGTGGCTCCACCGGTCTCCGCGACCGGCCACGGTCGGACGGGAGGCGCGGGGCGGCGCCGCACCTCGCCTCCAGACCGCCCGCTGGTCGCGTCGGAGGCCGCGCCGGTCGCCGACGTCCGTCCCCGGTCGTGTCCCGGGGACGGACGCACGACGCCCCGCCCGTCCGGGTGGACGAGCGGGGCGTCGTGCTGGTGGTCAGCGCTGGTGGTCAGCGCTGCCGGTCAGTGCAGCCACAGGGAGTACAGCGAGTAGCCGTACGGCGTGGCACGGTGCACGCCGTGCAGCCGGACGTACCGCCAGTCGCCGGAGAGCGCCACGTCGTCCGCCCCACCGTCACCGTCGGTGACCGACGCGATCGTGGTCCAGTCGTCCGTGCTGCTGTTCCGACCCTCGATCCGGTAGGCCGACCCGTAGGCGCCCTCCCAGTCGATGTGCGCCGAGTGCAGCGTCCGCTCCGAACCGAGGTCGAGCTGCAGCCACTGGTCGTCGGAGTGGCCGCTCGCCCAGCGGGAGGTCGCGTCGCCGTCGACCGCGTTGCGCGGGCCGACCGACGAGGACTCGCTGCTCGAGGCCGTCGCGACCGCGTTCCGGGCGAGGTCCGGCGACGGTTCGCCCTTCGTCGAGAAGACCTTGACCGCGTAGAGCGAGTAGCCGTAGGCGGTCGCGCGCTTCCCGCCGAGCATCCGGACGGAGCGGCCCTCGACGCCCTGCAGGTCGTGCGCGTCCACGCCGCCCGTGCCGGCCGTCACGTCGGCCACGGTCCGCCAGTCGTCCGAGGCGGTGTCCCGGACCTGGAGCTGGTACGTCTTCGCGTACGCACCCTCCCAGTCGAGCTCGACCCGGTCGATCGGCAGGACCTCGCCGAGGTCGACCGCGATCCACTCGCCGTCGCGGGCGGCACTCGCCCAGCGCGTGGACGGGTCGTCGTCGACGGCCTGGGCCCCCGACAGGTCGCCGCGCTCCGCGGACGACGTGCTGACGGCCTTGCCGAGGGCGACGTCACGCGAGGTGCCCGACGGCGCGGTCGGGGCCGGGGCCTCGTTCCGCACGGCGGTGACCGTCGCGGTCCCGTGGAGCGGACCGACCGTCGCCGTCACGGTGGCGGTCGCGCCGGCGTCGGCCGGGGCCGTCACCGTGCCCGAGTCGTCCACGGACCCGCCGCCGGCGACCGACCACGAGGCGTCCGACCCGACCGGACCGCCGAAGCCGTTGCCGTCGAAGGCGTACGCACCGAGTTCCGCCGTCGCGCCGGGCAGTACCGCGGTCCTGCGCGGCGACACGAGGAGCTGCGTCGGGGTGATCGCGGCCTCGGCGGGGGTGCCGGAGATCGCGAGGTCCAGGATGGAGTACCCGTAGCTGGTCAGGCGCGTGATGCCGTGCATCCGGACGTAGCGCCCGGTGCCGGTGACGTCGAGGTCGTCCGCCTTGGCGTCCTTCTTGCTGACGGTCGTGATCGTCGTCCACGGACCCGACGCGGCGTCGGCCACCTGCAGGGAGTACTGCTTCGCAGCAGCCGTCTCCCACGCGATGTGGACGTGCGAGACGTCGGTCTCCTTGCCGAGGTCGATCGTCAGGTCGGCGTCGTCGGTCCCCTGCGTGCTCTCCCACCGCGTCGACGGGTTGCCGTCGAGCACGTTCGCGGGCTTGTTGCCGACGGTGTACGACGTGGCGGTGGCCGTGGCGCCGGCACTCGCGACGGGGATCGACGCGACCGACGAGGCGACGGCGCTGCCCTCGACCGATCCGGCGGTGGCCACGACGTACCCGGCACCCGGGCCGCTCGTGGTGAGGGTACCGTCCGCGGCGATCGTCCCCGGGCCGGTGTACGACCAGGTGGTGCCGGACGGCAGGGCGAACGGGTCGCCGTACTGGTCGGCGCCGGCGGCCGCGAAGCGCTGGGCGGAACCCACCACCACCCGGTGGAAGCCGGGCGTGACGTCGATGCTCGTCAGCACGGGTGCCGGTGCGACCCGGAACCCGTAGCTGTCGCTCGTCGAACCGACCGTCGCGGTGACCGTGGCGTGGTCGATCGCGGCGCCGGTGGTCAGCACGCCGGAGGACGAGACGCTCCCGGTGCTCGACGTCCACTGCACGTGGTCGAGCGGGATCGTCGCGCCGTACTGGTCGTAGCCCGTCGCGGTGAAGGTGGTGGCTGAAGCCGGGGTGATGGTCTTCGGGCTGCCGTCCGTGCCGACGACGACCTTCGCCAGGTGTGCGTCGAGGTGCGACGTGATCTGGGTGTGGGCCGGGACCGCGACGGAGCCGATGACCTTCGAGCCGTCGTACACGTCGTACGACTGCTGCGTGTCCCCGACGTTGTCGAGCACGTACGACCAGTTGCCGTCGGCGTCACGGAACGCCTGGCTGAGCGGGTCGCTGGTGTGCCGCGTGGTCGACTCGGTGCCGAGCGTCAGGTTCGACGTGCCCTGCCAGTAGTTCATGCCGGCCATCGACTTGCCCGTGACCGCGCCGTCCTTCGCCTTCCACAGCGCCGCGTGGATGTCGGCGTAGGTCGCCGGGTCGTACTGCAGCAGGAAGCCCATGACGACCTCGCCGAGCGCGTCGCCCATGTCGCTGATGACCCCGGCGGCGCGGGCCGTGTCGACCCCCGGCGTGTAGTGCGTCGGGTCGAACGAGTACAGGCGCTCGACGGTGTCCGTGTCGGCGGTGTAGTTCGTCGACAGGTAGGGCATGAGCGGCGACGCGTGCGTCCACTGGCTCGGCTTCTTGTCGGCCTCCGCCGCCGAGATCTCGGTCGGGACCAGCGATGCCGGCAGCGTCGTGGGCGTCCAGTGCTCCTTCGGGAACGTCACCTTGCCCGTGGAGTCCACCGAGACGAGGAGCGTGTCCGTCGACGGGTCGTACAGCGGGTTGTCGGCGGTCTTCGCGGTCACGTAGCCGGGGTGGTTCTTCTCGGCGGAGCGGATCGCGTCCTCCAGCTCGCCGATCGCGGCGTTCTGGTCCTTCGTGATCGAGACGGAGCCGTAGGTGCCGATGCCGTACCACTTCTTGGTCAGCATCTGGATGTGGTCCTGGTTCGCGGACTGCACGTCCGCCTCCCCCTGCTCCTTCGGGCGTTCCTCGAGGATCGTCTTGAGGATCGATGCGGAGAACTTCTTGTCCCAGCCGAAGTAGTCGAACCACGGTGCGGTCGGCATCCACTGGATGCCGCCCTTCCACGCGGCGTCACCGTCGAAGTACGTCGACCATGCCTGGCCCCAGTCCTGCAGCATCCCGGCCTGCGGGTGCTGGTACTGGCTCGGGAACGCGCCGTTGCCGTCGTACGTCGCCGAGTCGGGGTTGCCGTGGACGTTCTGGTAGTAGTCACGGACGGCGAGGCGCTCGTTGACGTACTCCATCGCACCGGTGGCCTGCATGTCCTTGTTGCCCAGGACGGTGCCGAGCAGGAAGAGCCCGGCCTCGGACTGGATCGCCTCGGACGAGGACTCCTGGTTCTGGCCCTGCGGCGACGAGACGCCGGCGGCGTTCGAGTGGCCCGCCCAGACACCGAAGGTGCGCAGGTGCGGGAACGCGTCGTCGCTGCGGTCCCAGTTCGCGTACTCCTTCGTGACGAGCGTCGCCATGCCCTCGTACTTCTTCACCCACGCCGGGTCGACGGCGCCGAGCAGCGCGGTCGCGACGGCGAAGTAGCCGTAGTGGAAGTGCTGGTCGTTCAGCTGGCCCGAGCCGTAGGAGTCGGCGAACCCGACGAGCGCACCCCAGGTGGGGTACCGCGCGAAGAAGTCCTGCTTCTCGCCGGTGGTGTACGTGTACCAGTCGGTGAGGGACGTCTCGAGGGTCGCCTGCATCTTGGCGGCGTCGTCGGTGTCACCGATCTGCTTCGCCACCGTCATGTACTCGGCGAGCTGCTCGAGGCACTTGCCCTGCCAGTAGGTGTCGCCCGTGCAGGTCGGCATCGTCGAGTAGCCGGACAGGTACTTCTGCAGCACGGGGTCGGATGCGGCGCCCTTCGGCGTCCCCGCGATCGGCGTCATGCCCTCGAAGGGGTAGTCGATCGTCCAGTCGTCCCCGCCCACCGCGGTCTTCATGGTGCCGCGCGGCGTCGCGTACTCCGCCCCGGTGAGGGAGAAGTTCGTCGTGCCGTCCTCGTACTGGTGCTGGAGCCAGCCCTGCACCACGCTGTGGTCGGAGCCCTGCAGCAGGTCGGTCGTGACCTTCCACTGCTCGTGCACGAGGCCCTTCGCGGGGTCGTACGAGTAGTCCATCCGGGTGTCGCGTGGGATCGCGCCGGCGTGCTGCTGCAGCTGCGCCAGGGTCAGGCCGCTCTTCGGGACCGCGCTGACCGCCAGCCAGGTGCCGGCCGTCGCGTCGATCGTGTTCCCGGTCAGGGTGAACGTCGTGCCGTCCGCGGCGTGGACGCCGAAGACGTGCCCGCTCTGCCGGACCTCGAAGCTGTTGCCCGTGAACGGGAAGGAGATCGGCTGTCCGTCACCGTCGGTGAAGGTCGCGCCGGACTCCGTCGTGATCCGCGGGGTCTCGTCGTGGTACTCGAACCACTGGTACGGCTCGCCCTGCACGCTCGTGACGTCCATGTACTGGCCGCCGTCGCCCTTCTGGGGCATCCGCCAGCTCACGTTCCAGTCGCCCCACCGCAGCGCGGCGGTCTCGGTCGCCGAGAACGCGGTGCTGCCGTGGTCGGCGATGTCCGTCCGGCTGTCGGTGAGGGTGACCTGGTCCACCATGAGGTGCCCGTAGCTGCCGTTCGTCTGGTCGACGAACCGGATCTGCGCCTGCTGCCCCTGGTAGGCGCTGACGTCCCAGCTCGTCCACGCGAGCTGCTCCGACGCCTTGCCGGTCGCGGTCGCGACGACCTTGCCGCCCACGAGGAGCTCGGCCTCGTCGACGCCCGGCGCCGGGTAGCTCCCGCCGCCGAGCAGGAACGCGATGCCGGAGCGGTCGATGGTGAACGGGGCGGTCGTCAGGGTGCCGGTCGCGGCGTCACCGTTCTTGGCGCCCCACGACGTCAGGTAGCCGGAGTCCTTCCACCCGACGACCTTCGACTGGCCGGCGCCGGTCCCGCCCAGCGTGCTGAACGCGGTGCCGGTGGCGGTCCAGCCGGAGGGGATGCCGTGCTCGAAGTCGGCGAGGACCCGGTCCGTGGAGGGCGGCGGCGTCACCGCGCCCGAGACCGTGATCGCGTGGTTCTGCACCATCTGCGAGCCGTCGGCGTTCCACGAGTCCGGGTACGTCACCTTCGTGCCCGCGGCACTGTTCGACGAGACGAACGGGTTCGACCAGAGGTCGCCGGAGAACCCGGTGCCGTTGTGCACGATGCTCGTCCACCACTGGTTCGAGGGCACCGGCTTGCCGGCGACGGACGGGTCGACGTGCACCTTCTGGCCGAGGAAGGCCTGCACGTCCCCGATGTCGGAGATCGAGTCCGGCGGCGTCGGCGCGTAGGAGCCGGCACCGACGTGGACGCCGTCCACGGCGGGCGCGGACCCGGACGGTGCCGGGCTCGCGGCAGCGGGCGGCGGGGACGAGGGATCCTCCGAGGTGGTCCCGCTCCCGGCCGTGGTCGAGGGGGTCGCGGCGGAGGCCGCGGTGGAGGAGGAGACGAGCACTGCACCGGGCAGTGCCGCGAGCGCGACGAGGGCGACGGTCGCTGTCAGCGACCGCGCACGCGTGTGTCGGACGAACCAGTTGTCTGTGGGCACGGGCCGACGGTAGCCAGCGGACGGGGCCGACGGCGTCAGCGGTTCTGCGGACAAGCACCGGGCGAGAGGCCCCCAGTTCGGGGGTTCGGAGCCGGCCCCGGTCGGTGTTGCCAGTGGAAACACGGAGATTTCGACGAGTACGACGCGAGGCTCCCTCGAACCCCTAACGTTGTCCGGACCACCGAACACCCGGGCGATCGTCGCGCGGACGGTCGGCCCACCCCGCCGCCCGTCGAACCAGGAAGGGCAGCATGTACGTCGCGTCGCGCCCGTGGCTCCTCCGCTCCCGCAGACGAGCCGGCCTGCTGCTCGTCGTCACCCTCGTCGCCGCGGTCCTCGCAGCCGTCGCCGGGGCGACCCTCGTCCTCGTCCTCCAGGCCCCGACGACCGACCTGCGGAGCGCGCTCCGGGCGCTGCCCGCAGCGTCCCGCACGCTCGAGATCGAGGCGACCGGCGACCCGTCCGCGCAGGACCGTGCCTTCCACCGGCTCGTGGCGCGGGCGTTCGACGACGTCCCGGTGCACGTCCGGACGACGGTCCGCGGCGACGCCACCACCTGGGACGTCAGCGCGGACGCCGACCGGATCACCGCGCGCGACCTGGACGGTCTCCACGCCGGGTTCGTCGCACTCCCGTCCGCCGCCGCGAAGCAGTTCGCCGCCGACGGCGGCACCACGACCCGGCACGCCGCGACGGTGCGCTCGGACTCCGCCGTCCTCGCCTCCGCCGCGTCCGCCGTCCGTGCGGCGGCCCCCGTCCCGATCTCGATCGTCGTCATCGCCGGGGCGGTCGCACTCTTCCTGACGGGCCGCCTCCTCGCGGCGTCCCGCGTCGCCGAGGACCGCCTCCTCCGGGCGCGCGGTGCGTCCGACGCCCGCATCGTCGGCCTCGCCGGACTCGAGGGACTCGTCACCGGCGCGGTCGGCGCGGCGCTGGGGAGCACGGCCGGCACGCTCGCGGCCGCCGCCCGGTGGGGCGTCGCCGGCCCGGCGACCGCGGTCGACCTCGTCGTCGCGGCGGCGTCGGTGACCGTCCTGACGGTCGGCGCGCTGATCGCCGCGGCGGGTCGTGGCGAACGGCCCGCCGACGCCCGCGCCACCGGCCGGTCGACCCGTGCCGCCGCGACGCGCATCGGCGCCGTCGTCCTGCTGCTCGACCTCGTCGCCGCCGTCGCCGTCTGGCGGTACGGCAGCCCGGGTGCCGCAGCGGCCGGGGACCCGCTCGCCGTCGTCGCTCCGGCCGCGCTGCTGACGGCGCTCGCTGTGACCGGGGCCCTCCTGCTCCCGCCGGCACTGGGCCTCGTCGCACGCCTCGCCGACCGGGGGACCGGCTTCGTCCGCCCGGTCGGCACCCGGCTCGCCGCGCGGGACGGTCGGCGGTTGGCCGTGCCCGCGGCGCTGCTGGTGCTCGCCGTCGCGTCCGGTGTCTTCAGCGCGACCGTCGACGCCTCCACCCGCGGCTTCCTGCAGGACAGCAGCCGCGTCGAGCACGGGGCCGCGCTGCGGGCGGACGTCGGCGGCGCGATCCCGGTGAACGGTGCGTCCGACCTCCTGCCCGTCGGCGTCCGGGACCGCCGTGCCGCGGAGCACGGGATCCGCCCGGTGCTCCGGGCGTCCGGCACCACGGGTGACGCTGCCCAGGCCGAGGGCACGGTGGAGGTCGTCGGGGTCGACGCCTCGGCGTTGCCCGCGATGCTCCCCGTCACGCCGCGGACGTTCGACGTCCAACAGGCGGTCCACGGCCTGCGCCGCAGCGTGCCCGGTGTGGCGCTCGGCACGGTCCGCAGCGGCGCCGGCGCCGCGCTGGACCTCGGGGTGCGGACCACCGTGACGTCCGCGACGACGAACGGTGCGCCCGCCGTCGGCGTCCAGGCCGTCGCCTGGGTGGTCGACGGGGTCGGCGACGTCGCGCCCCTCTCGACGTCGACGGCCACGCTGCCGACCGGCGGCCGTCCGACCGACCAGACGCTGCACGCCACGCTCCCGAGCGGCGGACCGTGGCGGCTCGCCGCGCTGGACCTCCGTTTCCGGGGCGACGCCGACGTGCGCGACGTGCACCTGACGGTCCGGTCGCTCGCCGTCGCCCACGCCGCCGTCGCGCTCCCCACCCGCGCGTGGACCGCGGCCGCGGACGCCTTCGACGCGTCCGGCCTGCGCACCGACGACTCCACGGACGCCGGTGCGATCGCCGTCCGCGCTCCGCGGCTCCAGTTCGGGTCGAGCAGCTCCGGGATCCGCCTCATGCCGGCCGCCGGGCGCGTGGTCCCCGTCCTGGCGAGCACGGCCACTGGTTCGCGCGTCGGCGACACCCTCACCGTCTCGGGCTCCTGGGCGAGCTTCCGTGCACGGGTGGTCGGCACCGCGCCGACGGTCCCCGGCACGGACGGGGGAGCGGCCTACCTCGCCGACCTCCCGACGCTGGACCAGGCCGTCCTCGCCGCGTCCCAGCGCCCCCAGCGCGTCCGCGAGGTCTGGGCCGCCGACGACGGCGCCCGCGCCCTGCTGGTCCACGCCGTCCCGGACGCGACCCTCTCGGTCCCGTCCACAGCACTCGAGGCGCGCTTCGCCCGCTCGGTGGTCCTCGCCCTGCTCGCCGGCACGGCCGCCGCGCTGTTCTGCGCCGTCCTCATCCTCGCCGCCACGGCGGCGGCCGTCGCGCGGGACCGTCGCGACGAGGCGCTCGGACTCCGCACGGTCGGGGCATCGGCGTCGCAGCAGTCGCGGATCCGGGCACTCGGCCCGGCCCTGACCGGCACGTTCGGCCTCGTCGTCGGCCTCGTGGCCGGGATCGCGGCCGCCGGCCTCGCCGGCGTCGCCGCGGTCCGGGCGAGCGCGCCACGCGCGCCCGTCGGCCTCGGCGTCCCGCTCGTCCCCGCGTGGTGGGACGTCGCGGTCGTCGTCGCCCTGGTCGTCGTCGCCGTCGTGGTGGTCACCGCGACGCACGCGGCAGCCGTCGGCCGGGCGGCCGGTCGCACCGGACGGGAGGCACGATGAGCGTCCACGACACCGGGCACGCCCGGCAGACACCGCGTCCAGGGCGCGGCGGACCATGGCCCGGACGGCTCGTCCGGCGGTCGATCGCCGACCAGGCGGCGGCGCTGCTGGCGCTCGCCGTGCTCGTCGCCGTGACCACCCTGGCAGCGGTCGGGACCCCGCGACTGGTGACGTCCCTCCTGGACGCCGACCTGAACCGGACCGTCGCCAGCGCGTCGCCGTCCTTCCGCGACCCGGCCGCGGGGGTGTCGCTCGCCATCGACGACACCGTCTCCGCGCCGGACCACTTCTTCAGCCAGGTCTGGCAGGCGCTCCCGGACCGACTCCGCTCCGCACGTGCGCACACGGCGCCGGCGCTCCGAGCGCTCCTGGACGACGGGCACGTCTCGGGCCAGGCGGTCGGGCTGCACTCGAGCCCCCCGCTCCAGGGCTTCATCGACGAGTTCGCCGCCAGCGGGCTGCGTGGCGGCCTGACCGAGCACACCGGGTACCGGATCGACGCCTACCCGGGACTGCGTGCGGACTCGCGCCTCGTGCAGGGGCACTGGCCCACCCCTGCCACGACGATCGGCCCGGACACCGTGCTCGAGGTGGTCGTCACGGAGCGCACCGCCCGCGAGATGCACTGGCGGGTCGGCGAGGAGCAGCAGCTCGCCCAGGACGGCGGGAAGGTGACGGCCCGGCTCGTGGGGCTCGTGGCGCCGCGGACGACCGACTCGGACTTCTGGGCGCTCGACCCCGGCCGCGGTCGGACGTTCGTGACCTACGACATCTACCAGACGCCGCTGCGGCACGGCATCGTGTTCGTCGACGCCAGCACCTGGCCCCGGATCGCCCCGCAGCTCGGCGGCGGCGACGTGGCCGCCTGGTACCACCTGGACACCACGTCGATCTCGACGGCGACCCAGCCCGCGATCAGCGACGGACTCGACCGGCTGCTCGCGGCCCCGCCGACCGTGACCACCCCCGAGGGCGACGTCCGCGTCCTCCGGTTCAGCTCGTTCCTGCCCCGGCTCTTCGGCATCGCCGAGCAGCGCGCCGCGGCGTCCGGGGAACTGCTGGCGGTGTCCGCGACCGGACCGCTCGGCGTCGCGCTCGTGGTCGTCGTCCTCGCGACCTCGGTCGTCGTCGCGCGACGACGCCAGGACCGCGCCCTCCTCCGGGCCCGCGGGACCGGGACCGGCGCGACCGTGCTGCGGTCGGCGGTGGAGACCGGACTCGCCACGGTCCCGGCAGCGGTGGTCGGTTGGCTCGTCGCGGTGGCGGTCCTGCCGCACACGTCGTGGTCGGCCGGGGTCGCCGCGGGGCTGGTCGGCGTGGTCGTGCCCCCGGCGGTGGCCGCGGCCGTCGCCGTCGCCGAGGCCGTCGCGGTCCGCGGACCGCGCGCGGCGCCGTACCGCTGGGTCGTCGAGGCGCTCGTCGTCGCCGGGGCAGCAGCCGCCGTCGTCGCCGTGCTCCGCCGTGCGGCGGGCGCAGCCGCCGGGCAGACGGTCGGCGGTGATCCGCTCGCCGTGGCCGCGCCGCTGCTCGTCGCAGCCGTCGCGGTCGTCGCCCTCCTCCGACTCCGGCCGGCGGTCGTCCGGTGGACCGCGGCCCTCGTGCGGGACCGCAGTGCCGCCGCGTTCGTCGGCACCGCCGAGGACGCCCGTGGTGGCGGCGCGGCGGCGTGGGTGCTCGGGGCGGTGGTCCTCGCGACCGGCACCGGGGTGGTGGCCGCGGCCCTGCTCCGTGCGGTCGGTTCCGCGACGGCGAGCACCACGGGAGCGACCAAGGGCCTCGACCGGAGCGTCCTGGTCGGCGGCGCCGCGACCGTCGTGGTCGGCGGGCTCGCCCTCGCGGCGGTGCTCACCGCCGTCGCGGTCGTGATCACGGTGGTCGCCGCCGCACCGGAGCGCCGCCGTCGCGGTGGACTCCTGCGGACCTTCGGGCTGTCCGGGCGTGACCGCACCGCCGTGACGGTGTGGGAGCTGATCCCGCGGTGCGTGCTCGGGGTGATCGGCGGGACGGTGGCCGGACTGCTGTCCGCGGTCGTCGTCGTGCCGGCCGTCGTCCCCGGGCACGGCGGGGTGTGGCCGGCGCCGCTGCGGGTCGTGCTCACCGCCCTGGGCTTCGGGCTCGCCGCCTCGGTGGCGACGGTCGCCGCGGTCCTCTCCGACCGGCGACGGCCGGCCCTCGTCGACGACAGGAGTGCAGCATGACCGACACGACCGCACCGGCGACCGGTGGACCGCTCACGGCAGGACCGGACCGGTCGATCCACTGCCGGGAACTCGTCCGCATCTACACCTCCGAAGACGTCGAGGTGCAGGCCCTGCAGGGGCTCGAGCTCGACGTGGTGAGCGGTGAGCTCGTGGCGTTGGTCGGGGCGTCCGGCTCGGGGAAGTCGACGTTGCTCGGCATCCTGTCCGGCCTCGACCGTCCCACCGCCGGGTCCGCCACCGTGGCCGGCGTCGACCTGACGGCGATGACGCGGAAGTCGCGGTTGCACTACCACCGCCGCGTCGTCGGCTTCGTCTGGCAGCAGACCGAGCGGAACCTGGTGCCCTACCTGACGATCGAGGACAACGTGCTCCTGGCGATGCAGATCGGCGGCACGCGGGACCGCGCGGGTCGGCTGGCGACCCTGGTCGACCTGCTCGACCTCGGGGACGTGCTCGACCGACGACCCGGCGAGGTCTCTGGCGGCCAGCGGCAGCGCGCGGCGGTCGCCGTCGGCCTCGCGAACGAGCCGTCGGTGCTCCTGGCGGACGAACCCACCGGCGAGCTCGACGAGTCCACGAGCGCCCAGCTGCTCGAGACGCTCCGCACCGTGAACCACGAGACCGGCACGACGACGCTCATCGTCACGCACGACGCCACCGTCTCCGAGCACGTCGGCCGGACCGTGCGCATCCGCGACGGACGGACGTCGACCGAGACGCTGCGGTCCACGACGACGGGCACGACACCCGACGGCGAGCCGCAGGAGTTCGCCCTCGTCGACCGGGCCGGCCGGCTGCAGCTGCCGCAGGAGTACGTCGACCGGCTCGGCCTGCAGGACCGCGTCCGCCTGGCGATGCGGCCCGACCACGTCGGCGTGTACCGCGGCGACGACGGACAGACCACCGCCCCCGCCGCGCCCCTGTCCGCGGCGGACGACCGAACGGAACACGACGATGCCTGAGGCCGCGACCGACGCGATCCTGACCGCCGAGGGGCTGACGCGCCACTACGGCTCCGGCGACGCCCGGGTGGTGGGCTGCGAGGACGTCTCCCTCGCGGTCCGACCCGGCGAGCTCCTCGTCGTTCGCGGCCGGTCCGGTGCGGGCAAGTCCACCCTCCTGCGCCTGCTCGGGGGACTCGACCGCCCGACCGCGGGCACCGTCCGCATCGGTGCCGTCGACGTCTCCGGCGCCGACGAGGACGCCCTCGTCGGACTGCACCGTGACGTGGTCGGGTTCGTGCACCAGGAGTTCGGGTTGCTGCCGACCCTGACGGCGGCCGAGAACGTGGGACTGCCGCTCCGCGTCGCGCGCCGGGACGCCGCCGAGCGGGACGCACGCGTCGCGCAGGCCCTGGCGTCGGTCGGGCTCGAGGGACACGAGAACCAGCGTCCCGGTCAGCTCTCCGGCGGTCAGCAGCAGCGCGTCGCGATCGCCCGGGCGCTCGTGTCCCCGCGGAGCGTGCTCATCGCGGACGAGCCCACCGGGCAGCTCGACAGCGAGACCGGCGCCCAGGTGATGGACCTCGTGGTCGCCCTGACGCGGGAGCGCGACGTCGCGACGGTGGTCGCGACGCACGACCCGCTCGTCATCGGCATGGCGGACCACGTCGTCGAACTGCGCGACGGGCGGGTCCGTCCGGCCGGCGACGCGGACTGACCGCCGGACGGCCGAGTCACTCCGGGTCGGACGCGGCCTCGACGAGGGGCTCGGCGAGTGCGGCCTTGAGCGCTGCCGAGTGCGCGTCGGCCAGGATCTCGAGCGCGCCGGCCTCGTAGCGGTCGTACGCGGTCCGGACGACGTCGGCGGGCTGGTTCACGTCCGGCACCCCGGGGAAGAAGGTCCGGCGCATCGCCGTGTCCGTGAACGAGAGCACGAGGCCGACGACCCGGACGCCGCGCGGGGCGAGTTCCAGCCGCATGCCGTTCGTCGCCGCCCAGAGCGCCGCCTTCGAGACGCTGTAGGACTTCAACCGGTGGTCCCACGCGGCCGCGGACAGGACGTCGAGGATCGTGCCGCCACCGTTCGCCTCGAGGACGGGCGCGAAGGCCCGGGCGACGCGGAGCGACCCCCAGAGGTTCGTCTCCACGACGTCCCGGAGCTGGTCCAGGTCGCCGGTGACGAGCGACGCCGCGGAGCCGGTGCCGGCGTTGTTCACCACGATCCTCGCGTCCGCGGCGGCACTGGCGGCCGCCTCGACAGACGCGCCGTCCCGGATGTCGACGACCAGGGGACGGACCCGGGGGTCCGACCACCGGTGCGGCTCGAGCGTCGCCGCGTGCACGACCGCGGCGCCGCGGTCGAGTGCCTGGGCGACGAACTCGGTGCCGAGTCCGCCGTCGGCGCCGGTGACGAACACGGAGGCGCCCTCGATCGGTACGGGGGAGGAGGACCGGGGCAGGGGAGTCGGTGGGGTCATGGTCGATGGTGGGCACGGCGCCGGCTGCTCCGCCACCGCGGAACCACGGACCGCGACCGGTACCGCGCCCGACCAGCGCGCCCGGGGGATCAGCTCGTCACCAGTGCCCGGTCCGGTGCCGGCCGGCGGGGCGACGTGGTCGCGAGGACCGCGATCAGGCCGGCACCGCAGAGCAGGAGCGACTCCCGCCAGAGCGGTGCGACCGCGGCGGCCCAGGACGCATCGCTCTGGATGAAGTCCGCGAAGCTCGGCCCCGGCACGACGAGCAGGAGCAGCCCCACGGCGATCGCGGTGCGTGCCCGGCGGTCCTCGACGGCGCGGAGGGCGACGAGGGCCGCGGGGAACAGGTACACCCAGTGGTGGATCCAGCTGATCGGCGAGAGCATCGGCGCGAGGAGCCCGATGACGAGCACCGCCGCGACGGGACGGCCACGGCGGTGCACCATCGCGGCGACCGCGAGCCCGGCGACCCCGACGACCACGACGAGCGGCGTCGTCAGGCCGGTCCAGTCGGGGGCGAGCCCGGCGATCGCGCCGGTGACCGAGTTGTTGCCGGAGGAGGCGGTGGCGCTCCCCGTGAGGTCGACCCGGTCGGACAGGTGGAACACGGTCGAGGTCCAGAAGTGGGTGCTCGCGGTGGGTGCGACCACGAACCCGATCGCCACCGTCGCGACGGACGCCACGCTCGACCAGGCGAGTCGGCGCCACTGCCCGGTGACGGCGAAGAACGCGATGAACAGGGCCGGCGTCAGCTTCACGCCCGCGGCGATGCCGACGAGGAGGCCCGTCGGGCGGCGGCGCCCCAGGATGCGGTCCGGCAGCACCAGGTCCGCGAGGACGAGCGCCATCAGCAGCAGGTTGACCTGGCCGTAGACGAGGTGCTGCACCGCGACCGTCGTGCTGCAGGCCAGCAGGAAGAGCCCGAGGTGCCGGTACCCGACGTCGGCCGCGCTCCGGCAGCCCGAGGCCCAGAGGACCGCGACGAGGAGGATCGCGACGCTGAGGACGGTCCACCCGACGAACGCCGCGTACCACGGCAGGAGGCCCGTCGGGGTGAACAGGAGGGCGGCGAAGGGCGTGTAGGTGAAGGGCATGCCGACCGGGCCGAGTTCCGGGGCGCGGAGGTTGCCGGCGTACATGTCCCCGCCCCGCAGCAGCACCGGGACGACGTCGCGGTACACGAGGAAGTCCACCGGCAGCATGTGCGGCAGGAACGGGAGCAGGGCGAAGACCAGGACGACGGTCGCGGCCGCCACGACGAGGGCGACCACGGGTCGACGGCTCGTGGTCGATCGGGTCGGGAGGGGTGTGGGCGTCAGGACGGTGTCGGTCGGCATCCCGGAACGCTACGGCCGGGGACCCGTCGACCGGATCGGCCCGGACGGTGACCCCCATCCGGAGACCGGGCGAACCGGTCTTCCCCCGATCGGCCGATGTCCGCAGCGATCGGAGCGGGGTACGGTTCGCTGGTGGAACGGAACGAGGGCGGGGTGACCGAGCGCGCGGTCCCCACCCCGAAGGCGGTCGAGTCGTTCCTCCGGCAGCTGCCGCCGGCGGACGTCCTGCTCGGGCTGGCCATCGTCGGCGCCTCCTTCACACCGCTCGTGGTGCGTCCCTTCCTCTTCGGTGTCCCCTCGCCGGTCGCGCTCCTCCTCGGGTTCGTCGCTGTGGCGGTGCGCCGCCGTCCGGCCCTGACCACCGCCGCGACGCTCCTCCTCGTGGTCCTCCAACCCTTCCCGGGCGACGGGCTCACGCCGCTGGTCCTGACGTACGTCGTCGTCGTGTACAGCCTCGCCCTGTACGGGGGGCCGCTCCTGCGGGTCGCGAGTGCCGTGGGGGCCGTCGTCGGCGGCGCCTACGCCGCGTACGACTTCTCGTTCGCCGGCGGCCGCCTCGTGGCGGGGATCGCGAACGACCCCGACCCCCGGTGGCCCGCGCTGGTCGGCCCCGCTGCCGTGCTCTCCGTCGCGTGGTCGGTCGGCCTCGCGGTGCGCCTGCGCCGGTCCGCCGTGGCGGAGACGGCGCTGCGACAGCGGGCGCAGCGACGGGCGATCGACGCCACGGAGTCCGCCCGCACCGACCGGCTCCGTGCCGACATGGCGCGGAACGTGCACGACGTCGTGGGGCACTCGTTGGCCGTGATCGTGGCGCAGGCGGACTCCGCGGCGTTCACGGACGACCCGGACGAGCTGCACCGCATCACCGGGAACATCGCCGCGGCCGCGCGGTCCTCCCTGCACGAGGTCCGCGACGTGCTGGCCGGGATCGACGCCGAACCCAGTGCGGCGGACGCCATCGGCCTGGCCGAGGTGGTCGAGCGCCTGCGGGAGACCGGGCTGACGGTCGAGCACGCCGTCCGTGGACGACGCGGCCGGCTCGGCGCGCGCGAGGGCGCCGCGGCCCGACGGATCCTGCAGGAGATGGTCGCGAACCTGCTCCGGCACGGCGACGCCGCCGCGGTGGTGTCCGTGCGGGAGACCTGGTGGCCGGACGTCGTGGTGCTCGAGATCGAGAACCGGACGTCCCCGGACGCCGAAGCGGGATCGGGACGGGGCCTCGGCAACATGGCGCACCGTGCGCGCGAGGTCGACGGCGCCTTCGAGACGATCAGCGACGACGAGCGCTTCGTCGCCCGTGTCCGGCTGTCGGTCGAGGGCGCGGTGGACCCCGACGCGACGGCTCCGGACACCGCCGTGGACCCCGACGCGGCGGCTCCGGACGGCGCGGCCACGTGATCCGGGTCGCACTGGTCGACGACCAGGAACTGTTCCGGGCCGGGCTCCGCTTCATGCTGGACAAGCAGGCCGACATCGAGGTCGTGGGCGAGGCCGCCGACGGCGAGGCGGGGGTCGACCTCATCCGCGAGACGGTGCCGGACGTCGCCCTCCTCGACGTGCGGATGCCGCGGCTGGACGGTGTCGAGGTGGTGCGGCGTCTGCTCGGCGACGACGGCCCGGGGATCGCGACGAAGATCATCGTCCTGACGACCTTCGCGGTCGACGACGCGACCGCCGAGGCGATCCGGCTCGGCGCCGCCGGCTTCCTGCTCAAGGACGCGACCCCGGACGCGCTGCTGACGGCGATCCGGACGGTCGCCGCCGGGAACGCCGTCGTCAGCCCGGACGACCTCGCCGCGCTCCTGCGCCTCGAGTCGGGGACGACGCACGCGCCGCCGGCGCCGGCGGCGTTCCGCTCGCTCGCTCCCCGCGAACGGATCGTGTTCGACCACGTCGCGGCGGGACGGACGAACGTCGAGATCGCGCGGATCGAGTTCGTCAGCGAGTCGACGATCAAGACCCAGGTCAGCAGTGTCCTGACGAAGCTCGGCCTGCGCGACCGCGTCCAGCTCGTGATCTACGCGCACCAGTACCGGCTCACGGGCGACCGGACGGCTGGCGGGGACTCCCCGTCGACCCTCGCGCCCTGACCACGGGCAGCACCCGGACGCACCGACGCCGACCCCGGCGCGCCGACACGGACGCGCTGACGCCGACCCGGGGTCCGGGTCGGCGTCAGCGCGTGCGGGTGCCGGGGCTACTGGTGCGCCAGGGTGAGGTGGCTGCGCGTCGACCGCGCCCGGAGCAGGACCAGGGCGGCGGTGCCGAGCAGCGCGACCACCGCGGCGAACCCGAAGTCGGCGGTGAGCCCGGAGACCGAGACCGCGACCCCGCCGAGCGAGGAGCCGACGGCCAGGGCGACCTGGATGGTGGTGACGAACATCGCGAGCCCGGCCTCGGCGCCCTCCGGCGTCGCACCCGCCATCAGGGTCTGCAGGCCGAGCGGCAGCCCGCCCCAGACCAGGCCCCAGACGACGAGGAGCGCGAAGACCGCGACCGGGAGGTGCGCGACGAGCGGGAGCACGGCGACGGCCGCGGCGAGCGCGAGCCCGCCGGCGACGAGCGTGCCGACCACCGAGCGGTCGAGCGTCGCGCTGGCGACGAAGTTGCCGACGATGCCGCTGATGCCGAAGACGAGCAGGGCGACCGAGACCACGTCCGGGCTGACCTTCGCGACGTCCTGCAGGAACGGGCTGATGAAGGTGTACGCGGCGAACTGCGCGGCGAAGAGGAGCGCGGCGACGGCGAGGCCGACCCGGGCACGCGGGACGCCGAACAGGCTCGTGAGCGCAGCCGGGCGGATGCGCTGCAGCGACGGGATCGCGGGCAGGGCGATGAGCTGCAGCACGAGCGCGACGCCGCCGAGCCCGGCGCCGATGACGAACGCGACCCGCCAGGTCGCGGTGGCCGCGACGAGCGCGCCGAGGGGCAGGCTGACGACGGTCGCGATCGAGATCCCCGCGGTGATCAGCGACGTCGCCCGGATGGTGTCCGCGGCGGCCACGAGCCGGGGTGCGATCCCGGCGCCGATCGCCCAGAAGCCGCCGAGCGCGACGCCGAGCAGGACCCGGGCGACGAGCAGGACGGGGAAGGCCCACGCGATCGCGGCCACGACGTCCGCGAGGACCAGGACGGCACTGAGGCCGATGAGGACGACACGGCGGTCGAGCCGGGACGTGGCGACGGTGACGACCGGCGCAGCGACGGCGGCTGCGAGGCCGGTGACCACGACCATGAGCCCGGCGGTGCCGATCCGGACGCCCAGGTCCGCCGAGATCGACGGCAGCAGTCCGATCGGCAGGAACTCGGACAGGACGGTCCCGAAGGACCCGACGGCGACGGAGGCGACCCCGAACCAGCCGTTGCGGTGTGTGCGTG
The DNA here is from genome assembly GCF_048755855.1 of Curtobacterium sp. L1-20. Taxonomy (GTDB): domain Bacteria; phylum Actinomycetota; class Actinomycetes; order Actinomycetales; family Microbacteriaceae; genus Curtobacterium. The sequence continues at coordinate 726,955 of NZ_CP151473.1, forward strand.
ACATGTGCTCTCTCCCTTGCGGATCGGGGTGCGGTGCGGACCGTCGGGTCCGCCCGCACTCCCGTGGTGTCCATCTCGGGCCGTGGTGTGCGCGGTCCTGCTTCGATCTGCCGGACGTGGGACGTCCGGGTGGTGCCGGTGACCGGTGGCCGGTCGTGGCGGTGGTCCGTCGTGCGACGGGCGCGGGTCAGACGATGGTGCTGCCGCCGTCGACGGCGAGCTCGCTGCCGGTCATGCCCGAGCTCTGGTCCGACACCAGGAACAGCACGGCGGCGGCGACCTCCTCGGGGAGCAGGACCCGACCGAACGGGAGCCTGCTCGCGATGGCGGCCAGCAGGGCGTCCGGGTCGTTCGGCGCGAGGCCCTTGAGCCCGGGCGTCTCGGTGGGGCCGGGCACGACGGTGTTGATCCGGATGCCGCGCGGGGCGAGCTCGGCCGCCCAGGTGCGGGTGAGCGTGGCGACGGCGGCCTTGGACGCGCCGTAGAGGCCGAACGCGGGCTCGGTGCCGGACGCCGACGAGGAGCCGGTGACGACGATCGCGGAACCGTCCTTGAGGTAGGGGAGTGCGCCCTGCACCGTCAGCGTCGTCGCGCGGACGTTCGTGCCGAACGTCTGGTCGATGTCCTCGGCGGTGACGTGCTCGAGGGGCTTGAACTCGCCGATGCCCGCGTTGACGTGCACGGCGTCGAGGCCGGTGCCGCGCGCCGCGACGGCCTGGTAGACGGTCTCGATGCCGTCCGGCTCGGTGGCGTCGGCGCGCACCGGCGTCACGTGGTCGCCGAGCTCGTCGGCGAGGGCGTCGAGGGCCTCCTGCCGCCGGCCGGTGACGAAGACGTGCGCGCCCTCGGCGACGAAGCGGCGGACGACCGCCAGTCCGATGCCCGAGGTCCCGCCCGAGACGAGTGCGGTCTTGCCGTTGAGTGTTCCGACCATGGTCGTGGTCTCCGTTCCGTAGTTGTTGACTGCTTGGTCTAGAACGATAGGGCATAATGGACATTTCAGTCAAGAACGAGTTCGAGGAGGACCCGAGATGCCACGACCACGCATGTTCGACGAGGCGGAGGTCATCGACCGCGCGCGGCGCACCTTCGCCGAGACCGGGTTCGCGGGCACGTCCCTCGACGACCTGCTCGAGGCCACCGGTCTCGCACGGCAGAGCCTCTACAACGCCTTCGGCGGCAAGAAGGAACTCTTCATGCGCGCCTTCCTCAGCGACACGGCCGAGGCCGTCGACGCGGTGAAGGCGAGCCTGCAGACCACGGAGCACCCGATCGTGCGCATCCGGACGGTCCTGGTGTCGGCCGCGGTCGAGCACGGAGCGGGGCAGGCGCCGCCGTCGCTCTTCCTGCGGGCGGCGGTCGAGCTCTCGAGCAAGGAGGCCGAGGTCGCCACCGCCGTGGCCAGCGCGTTCGACGCCATCCGCGCCGACTACGTCGCGTGCATCGCGGACGCGCAGGCCGCCGGGGAGATCGAGGCCGACGCCGACGCGGAGGCCCTCGGCACCTACTTCTGCGCGGTCATCGAGGGCATGTCCACGCTCGGCCGTGTCGGCGTCGCGCGCGCGACGCTCCTGCAGATCGGCCTCACCAGCCTGGCGACCGTCCCGATCACCGCGGTCGGCCGCGAACACCTCGGCACCGACGACGGCGACTGGAGCTGACGGACCGTCCCGGTGGCGGACGGGAGGCGCGGTGCGGGCCCGCACCGCGCCTCCCGTCCGCCGCCGCGCTCGATCAGCCGACGGGGTCGCGTCGGCGGCGACCCCGTGCCCAGAGGGTCGCGGCGACCGCGGCCGTGCCGGCCGCGCCCACCCAGTAGACGCCGCCGTAGCCGCCGGGCGCCGCCGCGACGAGCGCGATGAGGCCGCCGGACAGCACGGCGGCCACCTGCCGGGTGTTCGCGAACACCCCCGCCGCGAGGCCGGGCGCGTCGAACGCGTCCTGGAACACCGTCAACCCGACCCCGGCGACCGTGGCGAAGAACCACGAGTTGAGGGGCTGCAGGAGCACGAGCGCGAGCGGGGTGTGCAGGAGCGCGACGCCGAGGTAGTAGGCGGTGCCCACGGCTGCACCGCCGGCGACGAGCCCACGCGGCGAGCGCGTCCGGAGCAGGCGGCCGAGGAGCAGGAGCGCGGGCACCTCGGCCAGCGCCGAGAGCCCGAGCGCGGTCCCCGACCACACGAGCGGCGCGTGGAGGTCCCGCGTCACGAACAGACCCATGGACGTCACCGCAGCGCCGTTCAGGAGCTGGAGCACGACGAAGACGGTGAGGAGCCCCCAGGTCCGCCCGGACCGGAGGAGCTGCCGGACCGGCGGGGCCGACCTCGGCACACCGACGCCCGGGTCGGACGGTCCCCGTGCCCGTGCCCGTGCCCGTGCCTGACACCGGACCGCGGCGAGCGAGGTCGCGAGGTTGACGACGCCGACCGCGCCGACCACCACCAGGACGGTGCTACCCGGCGCGACCGAGGTGACGAGGGTCGACAGCGGCGGTCCGGCGACCCACGCCATCGACACCACCGCGCGAATCCGGACGACGGCGTCCGGCGTCGCGCCGCTGTGGCGGAGGTGCGCGAACAGCAGCGTCGCCCCCACCCCGGTCGGCGCGCCGAGGACGACCATCGAGACCGCCGCCACCACCAGCGACCGCGTCGCGAGCAGCACGCCCACGAAGGCGATCCCGCACGCGGCGCTGGCGACCATGCCGGCGGCGTAGGTCCCGCGCCGGTCGGCGATCGCGGGGACGACGAGCGACGCCACGAACCCGGCCGCGTTGTAGAGGGCCAGCACGATGCCCGCCTGGCTGCCGGAACCACCGAAGGTCGTCGTCAGCAGCACGGCGAGCACCGGGTTGAGCAGGGCGAACTGCAGCGACCAGAACCACGCGGTCGCGGCACGTCCCCAGCTGCTCCGGAGGGGGCGCAGCGGTCGGTCGTCGGTCATCACGTCGTCGCTCGCACTCCTCGGGCGGTGGGGGGAACGCTACCCGTGCCGGACGGCGACGAACCGGCGTCTCCGTGGGACCACGGAGATCCGTCGACGGGGCCGTGCGGGGCGCGCCGGACTGGTACCGTCGTGCCCCCGGCTGCGCCCGCACCGGCCCGGCGACCGACCGAGAGCATGATCAGAGCAGTCCGTTCCCTCACCGCCGCGCTGGCGGTCCTCGCCGTGGTCGTCGGGGTCGCGCGCTGGGCCGTCCCCGGGGCCGGGCGCCTCGCCGGCCCCTGGGTGACGACCCTCGGTGTCGTGCTGACCGTCGCCCTGCTGCTGCGGGGCGTGCGTGCCCTCCGGCGCCGGGCCCGGGACCCGAGGGCGGTCCGCGGTCTCACCGCACTCGTCCTCGTCACGCTCGTGGTGTGGGTCCTCTTCGCCGCCGCCGGGCAGGCCGTCCTGCTCCTGCCGCACGACGACGTCCGGCAGTGGGTGGCGATCGGTCTGGGGGGTGTCCTCGGGGTCGTCGTGCTCCTCCTGGCACTCGGCGTCTTCGCGGAGTGGGCGCGGATCGCGGAGGTGATCGGCGAGGAGGAACGGCTCGAACGCGAGGCACTCGCCCGCCGCGCTGCGGGTCGGACGGTCATCGTCCGGGGGTCCCAGGGGACCGGAGCGGGTCGGCCTGAGCGTCCGGGCCGACGGGGTGGGCCGGCCTGAGCGTCCGGGTCGACGGGGCGGGCCGTCCACGCCGACGGCCCGCCCTGGTCACCAGTCGCTGCGCGGCTGTGCGTGGTGGGCCACGCCGTCGTCGGTCCCTCGCTCGTCCTGGTCGGTGTTCGTCGTCGCCGCCGCGGGGGTTCCCTCGTCGGCCTCGTGGTGGTCATTGACCTGAGAATGCGTCATGCGCGTATCCTCGGCTGCTGCTCGTGGACCCACCTCAGTGTTCCCACGGATTCCGGCTCCATCACGGGCGCCGCGGGCCCCGGGGCCGGCGTCCTGGCCCGGTCCGTGGTCCCACCGATGCGAGCCCCCGGCGGTCTCGCCGATCCTGGTCCGGACGCGGCCGTTCGGGTCGGCCCGTCGCAGGAGGCCGTACCGGGGAACCGGGTCCCGTCAGGGGCCGTCGGATGGGTCGGCGGCGACCGTGGGGGTCGTCGTCCCGGTTCCCCGGTACGGGATCCGTCCGGTCGACGGCCGGCTCCGCGGCCAGGGCAGCCAGGTGGACCAGGACAACGCCAGGGTCGTCACGGTGAGGAACACCAGGAGCGCGAGGACGTACCCGGCGACCGAGCCGTAGCCGTACCGCGAGGTGTCGGGGTCGAGGAAGCCGTACGGGTAGTAGTGGACGGCGTCACTGGCCTGGTCGCCCGTGAACGGTCCGCGCGCCAGGGTGACGACCAGCCACACGACCGGCGCTGCCGCCACCACCCCGACCGTCCGCAGCCGGACCGGTAGCCGGACCTTGTCGGGGGCGACGAACCAGTCGAGGAGGACGAGCGCGGGACCGACGATGTGCACGACGTCGTCGGCCCACGGCAGCACGGACCCGTCCGGGTGCGGCATGCCGCGGAGCAGCACGTTGTCGGCGACCGCGGTCATCACGACGCAGACGGTGACCGCGAGCCGCGTGGTCGTCCAGGCGGTCGTCGGGGGGGTCGCCAGTGCGAGCCGCACCACGCCGACCACCAGCACGACCACCGCCGCGGCGTTCGAGTCCTCGGTGAAGAACAGCGCGAAGTCCAGGCTCTTCCCGGGGATGCTCGTCACCCCCACGTGGTGCCAGAACGTCACGCTCTGCCCGTACTGGGCCGCGAGCGCCACGGTGACCAGGGTGGCCACCGCCGCCCGCGCGCTCGCGATCGCCGTCGCCGACGCGGTCCGGGCGGACGGCCACGGGTCGCGGATCGAACTGGACGTCGGTTCGTGCAGCCGGAGTTCAGCCACGATGGTCCTCCTTCGGTCGCCGGCCGGGTCCGACCGGGCGGCACCACCCTGCGCCGGACACCCCCGGTCGGGCATCCGCAGGGCTGCGGAACTCCCGGGCCGGTCCGGGCCCGAAGCGCTCGCGACGGCGGGATCGGTGGGAGTGCGGAGGTGCCCCGTGCGTCCCGCGCGCAGACTGTGCTCGTCCCGCCCCCGACCCCGGACTGGAGCCTCCCGTGCCCGCATCCCCATCCGCCATCACGAGCCTCGACCTCGGCGGCATCACGCTGACCTACGTCCCCGACGGCGAGTTCCGCGCCGAGCCCGGTCTCGCCTACCCCCGCGGGAGCGACGCGATGCTGTCCGACGGCCTCGACGTCGTCGACGACGACGGGATGCTGGTCCTCTCGGTCGGCGCGATCCTGATCAGCACGGGTGGGCGACGCGTCCTCGTCGACACCGGCATCGGCCGGCGCACCATCCCGCTCGTCCGGCCCGGCACCACCCGCGACGCGTACATGCGCGGCGGCGCGCTGCTCGACAACCTCCGCGCGGTCGACGTCGGACCCGAGGACGTCGACGCCGTGCTGCTGACGCACCTGCACGCGGACCACGTCGGGTGGATCGGCGACGAGGACACCCCGGGTGTGCACACCTTCCCCAACGCGGAGTACTGGCTCGACGAGTCGGAGTGGGCGTTCTGGAACCGTCCGGAGCACAGCGGCGACGCGGTCGCACCACGACCGAACGAGCTGGCCCTCATCGACGAGCGCCGCCGTCCACTCACCTCCGGCTCCGGACCGGTCGCCGGCGTCACCGCCGTCCCGACCACCGGACACACCCCGGGCCACCACGCGTTCGCCGTGCAGGGCACCCACTCCCGGGCGCTCATCGTCGGCGACGCCGTGCACTGCCCGGGCGAGGTGCTGCACCCCGACGTCGTCTGGGTCGGCGACCACGACGCGGACGGTGCCGTCCGGACCCGCCACGAGATCGCCGACCGCGTCGGCTCGGACGACGTCGTCCTGGTCGGGCCGCACTTCCCGGACGCGGTGTTCCGCCGGTTCGACCCGGACGCCGCGCAGCCGGTCACCGCGGTGGCGCACCAGTCGACCGAGCGTCGCGGGGTCGCACCGGGAAGGTGAGCGTCACCCGCAGTCCGTGCGGGTCCGCGTCGGCGAGGGTGAGGTCGGCACCGTGCAGGCCGGCGACCCAGGACACGATCGCGAGTCCGGTGCCGGTGCCACGGCCTGCGGCGGTCGTCCGCCCGCCCTCGAGCACCGCGCGGCGCCGGCGGACCGGGACGCCCGGTCCCTGGTCGGCGACGGAGAGCTCGTGGCCGCGGAGCGTCACGACGACCGGCCCGGAGCCGTGCCGCAGGGCGTTCTCGACGAGGTTCCGGACCGCCTGCGCCAGGAGGTCGGCGTGTCCGTCGACCACGGACGGCTGGAGGTCGAGGCGGATGTCGCCTCCGCCCTCGACGTCCTCGAACTCCTCGACCGCGAGCTCGACGACCTGGTCGAACCGGACGGGCTCGAGCTCGAACGAGGCCGGGTCGGCGCCACGGATGCGCGCCCGGTCGAGCAGACGGGCCACGAGGGAGGACATCCGCGTGACCTGCGCCGAGACCGACGCGAGGCGCGGGGGCGACCCGTCGGTGTCGAGTGCGAGCCGCATCACGGCCAGTGGCGTCCGGAGCTCGTGTGCGGCCTCGCGGAGGAACTGCTCGTGCTGCTCGATGCTCCGGATGGACGGGCGCATCGCGAGCCCCGAGAGCAGGTGGCCGAGCGCGGTGCCCAGGACGCAGAGTGCCGCGACCGACAGCGCCAGGAGGAGGTCGAGTCGCCGGTGTTCGGGCGTGGGCACGGCCGAGGCCCCGGCGAAGACCACGGTGTCGGCGTAGGGCACCGAGAGCACGACCCAGTCGACGGGCTCCGGGTCGTCCACCGCGGGCGCCTCGCTGTGGACCGGTCCGTCGCCGTGTCGGGCGCGGGCCATCAGGTCGGTCATCGTCGCGGACGACGGCAGCGCACCCTGCGACGGCGAGGCCACCACGATGCCGGCCGGGTCGACGTAGGCGAAGGTGCCGTCGACCGACGTCCAGGTCGCCACGTCCTGGGAGTCGAACCGGATGTCCGGGCCCGACGACTCGGCGGACCGGGCGAGCTGCTCGGCGAGGACGGTGAGTTCCCGGTAGGTCTCGCGTGTGTGGGACCGCGAGTCGATCACGGAGGCCATGACCGCGAGGACCACGAGGCACATCGCGGTCGTGATCGCGAACAGCACGGTCCCGCGCCACCGCAGCCGTCGGAGGTGTCGCGCCTCAGGCGTCACCGGCGGCCTCGTCCCCGACGCGGTACCCGACGCCGCGCACCGTGTGGATGGCGGGCGGCGAGCCGAGGCGTTTCCGGAGTTGTCCGATCACGACGTCGACGACGTTGGACGCCGGGTCGTGGAGCTCGTCCCAGCACCGTTCGACGAGCTCGGTCCGGGTGACGACGCCGCCGCCCGCCCGCAGCAGCTCCTCGAGCACGGCGAACTCCTTCGCGCGCAGGATGAGCTTCGTGCCGTGCCGGTGCACGGTGTGCCGCTGGACGTCGAGGTGGATGCCCGCGCCGTCGAGCACCGGCGGGAGCGTGACCTGTCCCCGACGGGTGAGCGCGCGCACCCGCGCGATGAGCTCGACGGCGGCGAACGGCTTGACGAGGTAGTCGTCGGCGCCGAGGTCGAAGCCCCGGACTCGGTCGGCCAGGGCGTCCCGTGCCGTGATGAGGATCGCCGGCGTCAGGTCCCCGGCCCGTCGCAGCGCCGCGACCAGGTCGGAGCCGTCGCCACCGGGGACGCTCCGGTCGAGGACGAGGCACGCGTAGTCGCCGGCGGACGCGGCGACGTCGGCGTCCTCGTAGGTGCGGGTGACGTCGACCGCGTAGCCGGCACGCCGCAGGACGCGCTCGACCTCGGTCGCGAGGGAGCGGTCGTCCTCGAGGAGCAGGACCTTCACGCGGTCCCCGTCCCGGCGTTCGATCGCACGCGGTCAGACGACGTGGTCGGCGAGCGCACGGAGGTCACCGCCCGCGCGCTCCGGCGAGGGCACCGGCTCCGGCATCCGGCACCGGTCGAGCAACCGTTCCACCAGGGCGGCGCGCTCGGCGATGGCGTCGGCGTCGATGGAGCCGGGGAGGATCCGGACCTCGACGGTGTCCCGGACCGGGTCGTCGTCGAGGAGCGCGGTGAGGTTGACGTCGAAGAACTTCGTCAGGCCGACCTCGGACGCCGCCGCCTGCAGCGCGGGCCACGCGTCGGCCGTCTCGACCAGCGCGAGGAGCTCGTGCGGCAGCTCACGGACGCGCGTGGCGGCGGGGTTCGAGCCGAGCGCGGCGCGCAGCTCGTCGCGCCAGAGGGTGAACAGGCGGACGAGGTTCGCGAACGGGTGCAGGGCGCGGAACGGAGCGCCGTCGAAGTGGAGGTGGACCGCGGCCTCCCGCGGCACCGTGAAGCCGAGCGCCCGGGCGTGGCCGAGGAGGAGTCCGAGGGTCTGGTGGTGGTCCGCGTCGAGCGGCGCGGTCACGATCTCGCACGGCCGGTCGCGGCCGCGCACGAGCGCGGCTGCCATCGCGATCGTCGAGCCGGTGTCGTCGTCGAGGCGACGGATCGGCCCGAGGGCTTCCACTCGGGTCCCGAAGACGGCTGCGGCGGCGTCGAGCACCTGGTCGAACGGACCCCCGGCCGCTTCGTACCGTTCGACGAGCCGGAGCAGGCGCGGCTCGTCCGACAGGATGCGGAACCAGCCGTCGGCCGCGCTCGGCGGCTCCGCGGGGAGGGTGGGGTCCTGGAGGTCCGCGACCAGCGTGATGTCGTCGACGAACGACGCGAGCGGCCGCCCGGTGCCCTCGGTCACGGCGAATCCCGGGGTGAGGTGCCAGAACTGCCCCATGCCGGGGACGAGGGACGGCTCGGAGTCGGTGTGGAACACCGTGTCGACGCGGCCGCCGGTCGCGTCGGCGACCCGTCGGGCGAGGACGCGGCGGTCGGATCCGCGCGGAGCGAGCAGCTCGATCTCGAAGCCGATGCGGCGCCGCAGGGTGGTCATCGTGGTCCTTCGTGGGGGAGGGGCGGGAGACCGGTGCCGTGCCGAGGACACGGCGCCGGTCGATCGGTCACGGCTGGATCGGGAGCGGGACCTGCGGCGAGCTCAACAGGTCCTGGCCGGCCCGCACCTTCGCGCTGTACGCGTCGATCTTCCAGATCTGGGCCAGCTTCACGGCGTCGGTGTAGTCGTACCCGGCGCTCGTGAACGCCGTGCTCGCGTCGCCGGCGGAGGGCGTCGGGTGCTCCAGCGGCACCGGTCGGTTGGCCAGCGCCAGCGCGCCGGCCTTCGCCTTTGCGGCCGCGGGGGAGACCTTCCACGCGGTCGCCAGACGATCGGCGAGGCGGGCGTCGTCCACCTCGGCGATCTCGTACGCCCGGAGCTGCTGCGCCGTCGTGTAGCTGCGGGTGAAGCCGGTCCCGGGTGCGAACGGCAGCGCGTGACCGGCACGGAGGTCCGCGCCGGCGGTGGACTTGGCGTGGTTCCGGTCCGCCGAGTTCCACAGGGCGGCCAGGTCGAGTGCGTCCTCGTACTTGTAGCCGGCCGCGTAGTACGCGTTGAGGTTCTTCGTCCCGGGGGCTCGCTGGATCTTCCGGAGCTCGGCGTCCCGCAGTGCCGCGGCGTGCTGCGCGCTGGTCGCGGCCGGGCCGAGCGTGTGGTGCTGGGCGGTCGTGCGCGCTGCTGCGGCTGCTGCTGCCGCGGCGGGGGGCGTCGACGCCTGCGCGGGCAGCGTGCCGATCAGCGCCGCCACGGTGCAGGCGGCGGCGCCGGTGACCAGGGCCGCGCCGCCGATGCGACGGAACGCGCGGCCCCGTGCGGTGGTGGTGTTCATGGGCGTTTCCTCTCCGGAGGTGGACTGGGAAGGGCTCTCGTCGGGCGGGTTCGTCCGCGGCGTGGTGTCGACCTCAGAGGGGGAGCACCGCCTGCATGCCGATCAACGTCTCGGTCTCCGTCCGGCAGGTCGACCCCAGGTAGTCGCTGGGCAGACCCGCCGTGAGGGGACGGTCGCTGTGCGGCAGTGCCACGGCCAGCGCCTCCGGCACGGCCTCGACACAGTTGATCGGTGCCTGTCCGGCGTGCAACGCGACGTACACCTGCGCGCGCTTGTCCGGGCGCAGCGTGACCGCGGGCGACGGGACGGCGCGGATCTTCAGCGCAGCGGGACCGAAGGGCCTCCCGTCCGCCACCAGCCGAGCCGTCGGCCAGCCCTGCAGGACGCAGCTCCGGTGGCCCTCGTTCGTGAACACGACGGCCAGGAGCACGGCGCCCTCGTCGATCGGTCGCGGCGGCAGCGCGGCTCCGTCGCGACCGCTCACGGTGGCGGAGAGCGAGGCTGCGTCGCAGCGCGGCGACCGCAGGCTCTGCACGTGCGCACGCTCGGTCGGAGCCGCCCGGACCGTCGACGCACAGCCGGCCGCCGTCGCGGCGAGGACGACCACGAGGGCCGCCGCCGCCGCCCCGCGGACCGTCAGCTGCTGCATCCGGACACCCTGACAGGGCGCGCATGAGACGACGATGAAGTCGACTCGGGCCCGTGGGCGGTCGACGTTGCCGTCCGTCCACGGCGTCGCGGGGTCCCGGAACTCACGCGGCACCCGATCCTTCCTGGCCGAGGTCGTTCAGCGCGAGGGCGAGCTGGGTGCGCGTGCGAACGCCCATCTTCCGGTAGGCGTTCCCGAGGTGCGTCTCGACCGTCCTGACGCTCACGAAGAGTTGCGCCGCGATCTCGCGGTTCGTCCGACCGGCCGCCGCAGCCTGCGCCACGCGGGTCTCCGCCGCCGTCAGCAGCGCACGGCCGTCGCCGGCGTCGGCCGCCTCGGTGAGCCGGAGGGTCCGGGCGGCGATCCGTGGGTCGTCGGCGTGGATCCGGGTCGTGGTGACGTCGGCGAGCACCTGGCGGGCCCGGCCGATGCGGCCCGCGTCGAGGAGCAGTTGCGCGCGGTCGAGCTGCGCACGAGCGGACTCGGGAGCGAACCCGCCCCGTCGCAGTTCCTCGACGGCGTCCTCGGCGAGCCGGAGCGACTCGTCCTGGTCGCCCCTGGCCATCGCGACCATCGCCCGGATCCGGAGCGCCTGACCGTGGGCGTGGGGACGGCGGTACACCTCGTCGAGCGCCGACAGGTGTCGGGCGACCCGTTCCGCACCCTCGAGGTCGCCGAGGTGGACACGGGCACGTGCGAGTTCGATGTCGATCCAGAGGCGGCGGCCCGGCTCGACGATGCCCTTCGCCTCGGCGAGCTCGAGCGCGACCTCGAGCTCGGCCCGCGCCTCCGACCAGTTGTCGGACCAGGCCGCGTCGACGCCGGCGAGTGCGCGGAGCAGGAGGCTGCCGCGGATCGTCGCCGCCGGGCTCGTCCAGCCGGACATGATCTCGTCGAGCGTCTCGCGGTCGTTCCGGGTCAGCGCGAGGAGCCCGCGGGCCCGGGTCAGCGGAGCCGGTGGGTCCACGAGGCGGAGCGCGTGTTGCTCGGCGTCCTGGAGGAGCGAGGTCGCCTGGACGACGCGTCCGGCGAGGACCTCGACGATGGAGGCGTGCGCGAGTGCACGGGTGGTGGTCGGGTGCGCGTCGAGCAGTTCCGCGGTCCGGATGAACGCGGTGAGCGCTGGACGGGAACGCCCGAGATCGTCGGCCTGGTAGGCGCCGATGGCCTCGATCGACGCCGAGCTGGAGGTCAGCTCCACCGTGCCGCTGACCGACTCCACCGCACGCGCGCGCGCGATGATCTCGGACGAGAGTCCCTCGCCCGCGTCGAGGCGACGGAACGCGAGGTCCGCCAGCGCGGCCTGGAGCGTGTTCGGTGCGACCTCGGGCGGCAGCTCGGCCGCGCGCGACTCGATGTCGTGGGCGACGTCGGTGGCGTCGCCGGTCGACCACAGCAACCGGAGCACGTCGATGATCGTCGTGCGCACGTCGCCGGAGTCGAACGACCGCCGTGCGTTCGCCAGGCGGCGGTCGACCGCGTCGACGCCGAGGTCCTGCGCGATCGCCTCGGCGCTGACGACGGCGATCCGGTCGAACTGCTCCGGGGGCAGTTTCGCGGGGTCGAGGGTGGCCGACAGCCGCCGGACGAGCGCGGAGTCGCCCTGCGCCCCGGCCAGCTCCGCGGCGAGGAGGACGCGGTCGACGTGCGCGTCCGACCGGCCGTCGGAGCGAGCGACCGACCGGAGCGCCAGACGGAGCGCGTTCGACGTCGTCCCGATGCGGCGGGCACGGCCGGCGGCGGCCCGCAGCTCCTCGGCGAGGTCCGGTCGTGGCCCCGGCAGGACCGCGTCGTCACGGTGTTCGAGTCGTGCCTCCGCGGGCAAGGGCGCCTCGGCGATGGCCGCGTGCAACGTCCGCCGCTCCGGCGCGGACAACAGCTCCAGCGTCGCCGCGCGCAGCAGCGGGGTCCGGACCGCGACCTCGTGGCCCTTGACGCTGAGCACGCCGAGCGAGACGCCCTCGGCGAGCGCCTCCTCCGCTTGTCCGACCACGTGGAAGAGCGCCTCGACGGTGCCGGTGCGCATCAACGCCGTCACGGACAGGAGCTCACGGACCGGCGCGGGCAGCCGTTCGAGCCGCCCGATCGTCGACGCGACGGCACGCGACGTCGCCGCCGCGGGTCGGTCGTCGCCGGAGAGCCGTGCCATCGCCAGGTCGACCGCCCACGACGGGTTGCCGCCGCTCTCGCTCACGATCTCGGTCACGTCGGTCGCCGACAGGCCCTCGAGCTCCGAGTCCTTCAGGACGCCGGCGACGGCGGCGGGGCTGAGCGGTGCCAGGAAGGCGAGCTGGGACGCGGTGAACACCACCTTCCACGAGGTGACCGGGCCGCCGGCGTCGAGTTCGCGCGCGACGATCAGGACCGTTCCGGCGGCCTCGTGGGGCGGCCGGAACATCGGCGCCATCAGGTCGACCGACTCGCGGTCCGCCAGGTGCGCGTCGTCGAGGATCACGACCGTGTGCGCGGCGGCGAGGACGTTGCAGAGGTACCGCAGCGCCGCCTCGAGCATGCGGTGGTCGGCGAACTCCGGGGGAGCGGTCTGGAGCACCTGCTCGAGCGCCGCCCGGTAGCCGATCGGCAGGGTGCGGTGGATGCGCTCGGGGATGAGCCGGAGCAGGGTCCGGACGGCCGAGAACGGGCTGACCGATCCCTCGTCGAACCGCAGCATGATCACGATCCGGTCCTGCGACAGCCGCTCGGCGAGGGCCTCGAGCATCGTCGTCTTGCCGACGCCGGGCTCGCCGATGATGGCCAGGCGCCCGCCGCGCTCGCCGGCGACCCGCACCATCCGCTCCAGCAGGGCGCGGCGTTCGAGCGGGATGCGGTTGTGCGCGGAGGCGTCGTCGCGTTGTCGGGGCATCAGGACCGCCCCGCGAACAGCGCGTCGGTGTGCGCGATGGCCGCCTTGGTCGGCGACAGCGCGGTGTGCCGGGCACCGACGCCGACGTCCCGGACCGTCCGCGCGAGCGGGTGCTCGGCGTGCAGCGCCGCGGCCCCGGTCCCGCTGACGAGGAGCGGCAACGCGGCCTCGGCCGCGGCGAGCGCCTGGACGGCGAGGTCGGCCGAGGTGGCACGGGCCACCGCGGACAGCGCGTCCACGTCGGCACGCATGCCGAGGGCGCCCGACGCGGCGGTCCGCAGTGCCTCGGCCCGCGCGACCTGCAGGGCGGCCGCACCCACCGCTGCGCGGACGTCGGCGCGCTCGTACCGCGGGCCGCCGTCCGCGACGTCGTCGAGGAGGCGGTCGAGTGCCGCCTCGACGGCGCCGACGAGCGGGGCCGCAAAGAAGATCGTCGCGAAGAACGTCAGCGGGGCCGCGGCCGGGTCCGGGACGAGCGTGCGAGCGCGCCGCGCCGGCACGACGACGTCGTCGAGGTGCGCGGTGTCGCCGCCGGAGCCCTGCAGACCCGCTGCACCCCAGGTCGCCTCCACGCGCACCTCGGCGATCGGCACGAGGACCCGGACCAGCGCTGCCGAGTCGATGTCGCGGACGGTCGCCATGACCCAGTCGGCCCACGGCAGACCGCTCGCCGGCGACGAGATCGCCCGCACGTGGAACGTCCCGTCGATCCACTTCCCGGTGCCCTGCGGGGCGAGGGTGCCGGCGACGAGGGTGTCGACGTCGGGGGCCCACACCTCGCGCAGGGTCTCCTCGGGGAACTCCGCCACCGCGAGGTTCGTCACGGCGGCGACGGCTCCCATCCACCCGAGGTCGGCGTCCACGGTGCCGAGGTCCCGCAGCCGGTCGGCGAGGTCGGCGACGGTCGTCGGGGGTCGGTCCGAGCGATCGGGGCGCCAGGCGTCGAGCACGCCGGAGGGGGCGAGACGGGCGCGGACCGACCCGGGGTCGTGCTGGGGGGTCGTGGCCGACGACGGGGCGGTGGTGGAGACGGGCATCGGGCATCCTCGGGGGAGTCGGTCGGTGCGGACGACCCGTGTGGAGCCGGCACCGGTTCTTGATCTTCGGTCGGCGGTGTCGACGTCGTGTCGACGTCGCGTCGCCGGACGGGTCAGGGCTGTGGGGTCCGCTCCCGTGAGCGGACGCGTGGGTCGAACCTGCGACGGTCCAGGCGACGCCCCCGGGCGATCGTGGTCGTGATCGACCGGAGCGCCGCGAGGTCGAGCGTGGGGTCCTCGGTGGTGGCGATCATGTCGGCGCGTGCTCCCGGGACGATGCGGCCGACGTCCGAGCGGCCGAGTGCCGCCGCACCGCCGACCGTGGCGGCGGCCAGCGCCTGCTCCGGGGTGAAGCCGGCGTGCTCGACGAGCAGGTCGAGCTCGCGGTGCATCGCGGGGAACGGGTCGTCGGCGGTCGTCGGGAAGTCGGTCCCCGCGGAGACGACCACACCGATCTCGGCGGCGCGCGCAGTGATCCGCGCGGACGCCGGCATGCGCGCGCCCGGGACACCCGTGGGCGCGTCGACCAGCAACGTGGCGTCGAGGACGCAGTCGCGGCGGTGCATCTCCTGGAGGAGTGCCTCCACCGCGTCCGGCAGCCGGTCGCGGAAGCGTTCCGGGTCGATGTCCGCCCGCGGCTGCGCGTAGGTGGACGGGACCACGTCGCCCTCGTAGCCCAGCAGGCACGCGTGGCTGACGGCGTCGACCCCGGCCCGGACGACCTCTGCGGGGCCGGACGGGAACACCGTCCCGTGCGCCCACACGAGGAGTCCCTGCCGGTGCGCCTCGTCCGTGATCCGGCGGACCAGGTCGGGTCCGAGGTCGGTGTAGACCTTGATCGCGCGCGCTCCCGTCCCACGGGCGACCGCGACCGCTTGCACCAGGTCGGTGTCCGCGTCGACGGCCTGCATCCACGGGGCCGTCCCGGGGTCGTACCCTGCTGAGGCCACGCGCATCCGCTCGTCGTCGAAGAACGACGGACCGGCGACGAACGCCGCGAAGTCGATCGAGGGCGCGGGGAGCTCGCCGGCGTCGGCCGCGCGCGCGAGCTCGGCGATGACGCGGAGGTCGTCGGCCATCACCCGGATCGCCGTGACGCCGCCGTACACCTCGCGTTCGAGCTGCGCGGTGGCGTAGGGCACGTCCGGCGGGGTGGCGATGTGCTGGTGGCTGTCGACGAGTCCGGGCAGGAGGAACGCGCCATCGAGGTCGGCGTGCGCGGTGCCCGACGGCGCCGAGGACGCGAGGTCCCGTCGGGACCCCACGGCGAGGACGCGATCGCCCCGGACCAGCACGCCGCCGTCGGGGATCGGCGTCGTGCCGACCCCGGACAGGACCGTCGCGTGCTCCCAGAGGACGTGACGGTCCCCGTCGCGGTCGGTGTCGTCGTGGTCGATGGTGTGCTCCTGTCGATCTGGTGTACCGATCCGAGCGCGGACGCTACGGGGTCGTCCGGGCGCTCGCCACGGTGGGAACCCTGAGATGCACTCCGCGGTCAGCTGCGGTTCAGGAGACGGCTGCAAGCAGGACGGTGGGGTCCCCGTCCACCCAGCGGTTGTCCATCGTGAACCGCGACACCCGCGGTCCCTCGGCGGTGTCGCGGACCTCGAAGGTCCAGGTGTTGCCCATCAGCACGTGCCGGGTCCTCGACGGGTCGGGCCCCTCGCCCGGCAGGAAGTGCTGCGCCAACGCGTAGGCCTCGATGACCCAGCCGTCGTCGGCGCTGCGGTACGTGACGTTGGTCGCCATGTGGGTCGTGTCGAGCGGGCCGACCGAGCCGATCATGTTCGTGACGATGGTGTCCCGGCCGGTCAGGACGGGGAAGTCGAGGCCGATCCGCTTCGTCGCGGGCGTGAGGTCCGCGACCGCGTCCTCGGTGAGCAGGTCGGTGAGGACCGCGGCGTCGCCCTGGTCGAGGGCCTTCGCCCAGAGCAGGGGCAGCGGCGCGAGCGCGCGTTCGGTCTCGATCGGGACGAGTGCGGTGGTGGTGGTCATGGTGAGCTCCTCGATGTGTGTGCGGTCCGGTAGTGGACCGATCAGTCCGGAACGGTACGCCCATCAAGACCGATTGGTCAAGAACCCACCCCTGGTGCCGAGGAGCGGTTGCGAGGACCCTCAGGAAACACGGGGCAACAGCCAGCGGACGCGTGCTTAAGCTACATAGGTAGGAACAGCAGGACGAGAGGACCGCCCGTGCAACACGACCACCGACGGATCGCGTCGACCACCCACTGGTGGGTCGACCGCGCAGCCGACCTGTCCGCTCCGCAGCTCCGAGGCGACCGTCGCGAGCAGTGGCACGCCGACGCCGCCGCAGCCTCCGAGGTGGGGGTCCCACGCGGCGGCCTCGTGCTCGGGATGCTCCTCACCGCCGCCTTCCACCGCTCTGCCCGTCCCCGATCAGGAGGATCGATGATCCCGTCCCGTCCCGCGAACGCCCGGCCCGGCCGCGTGCTCCTCGCCGCAGCCGTGCTGTCCGTCGTCGTCGCGTCCGTCTTGGACCGCACCGTCTTCTTCGTCGTGTCCAGCACCGCGCAGTACCGCGTCGGAGAGGTGGTCGACGTCGCACTCGGCTTCGTCGTCCCGCTGGTCCTGGTGCTGGTCGCGCTGTCCCGTGTCGCCCCCACCCGTGCCCGGTGGGCTGCTGCCGCGGCGCCGGCCGTCGCGGGCTCCTGTGCCCTCGCCGTCGGGCTGGTCCTCGGCGGCGCCGTCTGGCTCGTCGCCGCGAGCGTCGGGTTCGCCGGGCTGCTCGCCGCGTGGTTCATCGCGAACCGCGTCCGCCCGCGGACCTGGCTCCTCGTCGCGGCTCCCGCGGTCGTGCTCGTCGCCGTCGAAGTGGTCGCGCTCGTCGCCCGTGCCGTGTTCGACGCCTCGACGGCGACCCGCCCCGCCTTCTGGGAGGCCGAGGGCCTGGTCGGGCTGGCGGCACCGCTGGCCGTCGCGGTCGTCGTCGCCATGCTCCTGCCGCGTGCTGCCTCGGTCCGCCGCGAGCCGCATCCGGCGGCCGCGTGATGGAGCCGCTCACCCGGGTGACCGCCTCGACCATCGACGTGCTCTCGGCGCTCCTCGACCACGACGGTCCGGCCTGGGGGCTCCTCGTGATCAAGGCGACCGGACGACCGGCCGGCACGGTCTACCCGATCCTGGAACGCCTCGAGCAGCGCGGGTGGATCGCGTCGAGCTGGGAGGACGACGACGCCCGGCCCGGCCCGCGGCGTCGGATGTACGAGTACACGCCGGACGGCCGGGCCGCAGCGCTCGACGCCCGGGCCGCCTTCCGCCGCCGGGCTCCCCAGCGACGCCCGAGCGGTCGGGTCGTGACCCCGTGACCGTCGCCGTCGACTGACGCGGCGCCGGGCCCGGGCGCTGCTCGCCCGGCACCCGTCGGCCGGACGGGTGCCAGCTGCCGCGACCAGCGCCCTCCCCGGAGCGTCCCGGTGATGTCCCCGATGCGGCGGCCACCCGCTGTGGCGAGCATCGGCCCATGACCACGAGAACGACGGCCGCGCTCCTGCGGCGACACGTCCACGGCCTCCAGCAGCTCACCGAGGGCAGTCCGTCCGGACGCGTCGTCCGGGCGGGCTCGCTCGCGTTCGCCGACGCCGGCATCGACGTCGCCGCGTTCAACGCCATCGCCGTGACGGGCGCTGCGTGGTCCGTCGGCGACCTCGACCGGGCCGCCGCGCTCGCCGCGACGAGCCACCGGCCGTGGTCGATCACCGTGCAGCTGGGGACCGGCACGGTGCGTGACGCCGCGCGGCTGCGCGCCGTCGAACGGGTCGCCGAGCGTCACGGGCTCACCGAGCGGGACGAGGACCCGTTCCTGGCCTGCCGCCCCGCGGACTTCCGCCCGGCGACGCCTGTCGCCGACGACCCCGCGGCGGGCACCGCGGACGGCCCGGTCACGCGGACCGCGGACGGCTACGCCACGCGGACCACGGACGGTCCGGCCGTGCGCACCGCGGGCCGCGCGACCTTCGGGGTCCGCCGGACCGGCAGGCCGCACGTCGTCACCGTCCCCGCCGCCGACTGGCGCGAGTACACCGAGGTCGTCGCCGCCGGGTTCGAGGTCCCACCGGCGACCTTCGGCACGGTCTTCGGGGGCGCACTGCTCGACGACCCGACGGTCACCGGGTACCTGGTACGGGTCGACGGCCGGACGGTCGGGTCCGGCCTCGGCGTCCGGACGGACGACGCCCTCGGCGTCCACAACGTCGCCGTCCGGACGGACGACGCCCTCGGCGTCCACAACGTCGCCGTCCTGCCCGCCGACCGCGGCCACGGTGCGGGGCGCGCGGTGACGGAGCGGGCGGTGCGGGACGGCTTCGCCGCCGGCGCGACCGCCGCCTTCCTGGTCAGCTCGCCCGACGGCCTGCCGCTGTACCGGTCGCTCGGCTTCCGGCACGTGGACACCCTCGTCCGCTGGTCGGCGCCCGAGCCCGCGACGGACCGCGGGACCGACCGCGCCTCCGACCGCGCGTCGGACGGCATGTCAGGACGCGCGTCGGACCGCGCGACGGTCCCCGTGGTTCCGCCGATGTCCTCGTCGACCGCCCGCTCCTAACGTCGTCGCGTGCAGACACAGCAACAGGACACCCCGACCGCAGGCCGCCGCTCCGTCGTCGTCGTGGGCGCGTCCCGCGGCATCGGAGCAGCCGTCGCCGCCCGGTTCGTGCGCCGGGGCGACGCCGTCACCGGCACCCACCGCGGCACCGGCGTGCCCGAGGGGGTCACCGGCGTCGAGGCGGACGTCCGCGCAGCGGCCGACATGGCACGGGTGGTGGACGTCGCGGTGGCCGAGCACGGCCGGGTCGACACCCTGGTCGTCGCGTCCGGCATCACGCGGGACGGACTGCTCCTGCGCCTCGACGAGACCGCGATCCGCGAGGTGCTCGACACCAACCTCGTCGGCCCGGTCCTCGCGGCGAAGGCCGCGCTGCGACCGATGCTCCGACAGCGGTCCGGCTCCATCGTCTTCGTGACGTCGATCAGCGCCGGCCTCGGCGTCGCCGGGCAGGTCAACTACACCGCCTCGAAGGGCGGTCTGGAGAGCGCGATGCGGTCGCTCGCCCGCGAGTACGCCGGGCGCGGGATCCGCGTGAACGCCGTCGCACCGGGGCCGACCGACACCGCGATGCTCGCCGACACCGAACCCGACGCGCTCGCCGCCATGTCCGCGGCCGTGCCGCTCGGCCGGATCGGCCAGCCGGAGGACGTCGCCGAGGTCGTCGTCGACGTCGCCGGGTGGTCGTGGGTGACCGGGGCCGTCGTGCCCGTCGCCGGTGGCCTGCAGCTGGGTGCGTCGTGAGCGGGCGCGACGTCCGCTCCCTCGTGGCGCTCGGGGTCCTGGGGTCGGTCGGCTGGCTGCTCTACCGCGTGGTCCTCTGGGCGGCGGTGCTCGAGCTCCGCCGCGTCGGACCGGACCCGCTGCTGCCCGAGGACGACTGAACGCGCGGCCGTCCGGCCACACGCTCCCCACCGGCCGCCACCGCCCGGCCGTCAGGCCACGCGCTCCCGCACCGGCTGCCGCCGCGCGAACGCCCGGACCAGCGCGAAGAACGCGTACCGTCCGCCGGGCTCGGCGACGAGCAGGTGCGCGTCGAGCAGGTCCTCGAGCACGGCCCGGGCCGACGCCGGGTCGCGGCACAGGGCACGGGCCGCCGCCTCCGCGGTGAACGGTCCCTCCGGCAGGTGCGCGAGCCGGTGGAACGCATCGCGCTGGTCCTCGCGGAGCCCGGCCGACGCCCGTCGGAACGGTGCGTCCACGATGCGGCAGTCGGCGTGCATCACGACCGGCTGGTCGAGGTCGTCGTAGAGCTGCTGCTCGATCTCCGCCACCGTCCACGACGGCCGGTCCGCCAGCCGCGCGGCGGCGACGCGCACGGCCAACGGCTGGTGCGAGCAGGCGGCGGCGAGCCGTGCGGTGGGCCCGGGCTCGGCGGCGAGCCGCTCGTGCCCGACGAGTCGGCCCATCAGGTCCACGGACTCCTCCGGGGCGAGCGGCAGCAGGGTCGTCCACCGCGCACCGGCGAGGTCGACGAACCGGCGGACGGCGGTCACGAGGGTCAGGGAGCCGGCTCCGGAGGGGATCAGCGGCCGGACCTGGGCGGAGCTCGCCGCGTCGTCGAGGACGAGCAGCACCCGCTTGTCGGCGACGACGGAGCGCCACGCCGCGGAGCGTTCGTCCAGACCGGCCGGGATCGCCGACCGCGGCACACCGGCGCTGCGGAGCAGGGAGAGCAGGGCGTCCGAGGCGGTCACCGGGTGGCCTCCGGCGGCCCGCAGGTCGACGAAGAACTGGCCGTCCGGGAACGCGGCGCGCACCTGGTGCCCCGCGTGGACCGCGAGCGCGGTCTTCCCCATCCCACCGAGTCCGGTGATCCCGAGGACGCTCCCCGCCTCGTCCTGCGCGGCGACGCGCCGGACGCGGGCCAGCGCGTCGGCACGGCCGACGAACTCGGGCAGGTCCGGGGGCAGTTGGGCAGGTGCCGTGGCGGTGGGCGGACGGTCCGCCGGGCCGGGAGGCGCGGTGGCGGACGCGAGGTGCGCCTCCCGTCCGGCGGTCGGTCCCGTCCCGTCGTCCTGCAGCAACCGCTGGTGCACCTGCCGCAGCGCGCTCCCCGGCGAGACCCCGAGCTGGTCGGCGAGCCGGTGCCGGAAGCCGTCGTAGACGCCGAGCGCCTCGTTGCGGAGGCCGAGTGCGAGGAGCGTCTCGAGCAGGAGCGCAGCGACGCGTTCGTCGAGCGGGCGCTCCCCGGCCACCCGGCGGAGGTCCGCGATGACGTCCTCGTGCCGCCCGCGGCGCACCTCGAGCGTCGCGCGCTCGACGGTCACCTCGTCGCGGAGCTCGGCCAGGCGGGACCGTTCGGCCTCCGCCCACGACCCGGGCAGGCCGCCGAGTGCGGTCCCGGTCCAGCGGTCGGCGGCCGCTGCGAGGTCGTCGGCGCCCCCTGCGACGTCGCCGGCGCGGACGCGGTCGCGGGCGCGGCGGCGTGCGGCCTCGACGACCGCGAGGTCGAGCTCGGTGGAGCCTCGACGGAGGTGGTACGCCCCGCCGTCGGTGCCGATCTCGAGGCCGGTGGCGCCGGCGTGGGGGGTGAGCACCCGCCGCAACCGGTACACGTAGGTGCGCAGGACGCCGGCTGCGCTCCGGGGCGGGGTGTCGCCCCAGATCCGGTCCACCACCGTGTCGACGTCGACGGGGTGTCCGTCGGCGAGCAGCAGCATCGCGAGCACGGCGCGCTGCTGCGGCGACCCGACGTCGAGGTCGACGCCGTCCGCGACGGCGGTGACCGGACCGAGGACCGTGAACCGGACGGTGGGGAGCGCTGGTGTGCTCATGGGACGGCTTCCTGTGCAGCCCGGCTCCGATCGGGGCCGGGTGCCCGCGTCAGAACGACGCGAGCGCGGAGGTGGTGAGCTGGTGGATGCTGGTCGAGGCGCACGCCTCGAAGAGCGAGCCGGACGCGGGGACGAAGAGCGACTGGCGCGATCCCGGCGGGATCACCCGGAAGCCGTCCGTCGTGCGCGGCTCGCAGGTCGCGGCGTCCCAGTCCCCGGCCTGTCGGACGGTCACGACGGCCTGGACCTCGCTGCCGGGTCGGAGCGTGAGGGTCGCGTGCGGGGTGCTGCGATCGAGGACCGCCGGGTTGCCGATCTGCGCACCGTGCCCGCCGCCCACGAAGGACACGCCGGGCCACCCCTGCAGCGTGCAGGACCGGGTCCCGGTGTCCCGCAGGATGATGGCCACCCGCTGGGAGCCGGCCGCGCCACCGCCGCCGCCGTCGGCGATCGATCCGGAGAGCTCGGAGACGGCGCACCGGCTGGAGGTGGAACCCGCGGCCGCGGCGGGCGAGGAGCCCGTGCCGGCTGCCGATCCGCTCGGCGCGCTGCCCGCGGACGGTCGAGCGGCTCCCGGCGTCGCGGCCGGCGAGCCGTCGTCGGACGGGCTCGGGCTGGAGGCCGCCGTGCCGCTGCTCGCGCTGGAGGACGTCGGCGACGGGGACGGACCGCTCCCGGTCGCGGAGCATCCGGTCAGCAGCACCGCGAGGGTCACGATCGCGATCGTCGGGGGGAGGAACCGTGCGCTGGGTGTCGTCATGCTCCTCAGCGTGCGTCCCGCGTCGGAGGTGGGGCCACGGCTGACAGGATGACACGCATCCTCCGACAGAATGAATGTTCCGGGTCGGTACCACCGGATCGCACGAGGTCGGTGGTTGCACGGATGTCGGCACGCGCGGTCCCGAGGACGCTTGCCCCATGCCGGAACCCGAAGTCATGGCCCCACGCCCCTCGACCCGTCAGTGGATCAGCGGTGCCCGCCCCCGCACGCTGCCGCTGAGCATCGTCTCCGTCCTGCTCGGCACGGGCGTCGCGATCTCGGGCACGCAGGGCGGCGCGGCCGCCTGGGCCGGGCGCGGACTGCACGTCGGCATCGCCGTGCTCTGCCTGGTCGTCGCGCTCTGCCTGCAGATCGGCGTGAACTACAGCAACGACTACTCGGACGGCGTGCGCGGGACGGACCGCTTCCGCCGTGGCCCCGCGCGGTTGACCGGTGCCGGCACCGCGACGCCCCGTGCCGTCCTCCGCGTCGGCCTGACCTTCTTCGCGATCGCCGCCGTGGCCGGTCTGGTCATCGTGCTGCTCACCGGTCTCTGGTGGATGCTCCTCGTCGGCGCGGTCACCATCGTCGCCGCCTGGTACTACACCGGCGGCAAGCGACCGTACGGCTACCGGGCACTCGGCGAGGTCTCGGTCTTCGTGTTCTTCGGCCTGGTCGCCGTCCTCGGCACCCAGATCGCGCAGCTCGGGCACGTCACCGGGCAGGGCTGGGCGGCGGGCACCGCCGCCGGCCTCTTCGCGTGCGGCGTCCTCATGGTCAACAACATCCGCGACATCGAGGTCGACGGTCTCGCCGACAAGCGGACCCTCGCGGTCGTCGTCGGCGAGCGGGCCGCGCGCGTGCTCTACGCGGTCTTCATGCTCGTCCCCTTCCTCGTCCTGCTGGTCTTCGTCGTCACGACCCCGCTGACCCTCATCGCGGCCGCGGCACTCGCCCTGGCGATCCCCGCGGTAGCGATCGGCTCCCGCCCGGCGGCACCGCCCCGACTCATCGCAGCGCTCCAGCTGTCGTCGTTCGCCTCCCTCGCGTTCGGCGTGCTCCTCACCGTCGCGCTCGTCATCAGCGCCGCCTGATCGACGCCCCCAACCCACTGGTCCCACGTCAGACAGAGGTCCACCATGCGCATCGCCTTCGCCGCCAACCCGCTCCCGGGCCACATCGTCCCCATGGTCCCGCTCATGCGTGCCGCGCTCGCCGCCGGTCACCGGGTGGCCGTCATCACCGGTGCCGACGCCGCCGCCTTCGTGCTCGCCCAGGGCAGCCCCGACATCGAGGTGCTGCCCGCCGGTCCGCCCACGCTCGTCGCCATGGCCGACATGCAGCGGGAGACCGGGACGAGCCCGGCGACCGCGCCCCGGCCCGACACCATCGCCGAGTACTTCGCCGTCCGCCGGCCCGCCGCCGCGGTGGAGGACGCCGTCGAGGTCGCACGGGCCTGGCAGCCGGACGTCGTCATCAGCGAGAGCCTCGACCACGTCGGGCCGTACGTCGCCGAGGCGCTCGACGTGCCGTTCCTCCGCCACAGCTTCGGCCCGGAGCGCCCCGAAGCCGTGCGGTCCGCGATGGCCGCGGCGTCGGCTCGCCTCGCGGCCGAGCGCGGCGTCGAACTGCCCCCGGTGGCAGCGTGGATCGACGTCTACCCGGCGTTCCTCGAGGCGCCCGGGACGGTCCGCGACGGCCGCCGCATCCCCCTCCGTCCGTCGGCGCACGGCGCCCTCGGCGGGGCACCGGTCCCCGCGGCCCCACCGCGGACCCGGCCGCGCGTGCTCGTGACGATGGGCACCGTCTTCACCGACCAGGCGCTCCTCGACCGTGCGGTCGCGTCGTCCGGACGCGAGGGGTTGGCCGTGGACCTCGTCACCACCGTCGTGAACGGCGTCCAGGCGCACGCGAGCGCGGACGACTCCCCGGTGCAGGTCGTCAACGTCCCCTTCCGTCCGCTCGTCGAACTGCTCGCCGAGGTCGACGCGGTCGTCACGGTCGGCGGTGCCGGCACGGTCCTCGGTGCGCTCGTCGCCGGGGTCCCGCTGGTCGTGATGCCGCTCGGCGCCGACCACGCGGTGAACGCCGCACGGGCCACCGCCACCGGGGCGGCGATCACCGTCGACTCCCCGGAAGCCGTCGGCCCCGCCCTGCGTCGGGTCCTCGAGGACGACGCCGTGCGTCGCTCCGCCGAGGACGTCGCCGCACGGATCCGGGCGCTCCCTCCGGTGGAGACGGTGCTCGCCGAGGTCGAGCAGGTCGTCGCGACCGCGGCCCGGGAGCGCGTGTGACCGCCGACCAGCTCGTCGAGGACGGCCGGGCGCCCGCCCTGGTGCCGATGCCCGCGGTGACCCTCGCGGTGACCTCCGGCAGGAGCACCGGGTTCCGGCCGGCGGCGACACAACGGCGGGTCGACGAGCTGCTCAGCGACCTCGTGGACGAGCTCGCCGACCAGGGCGTCACGACGACCGGCTGCGCCTCGATGTCCGTCGTCGCCGTGGACGACACGGGCGTCGGCATCGAGGTCGGCGTCGTGGTGGACGCGCCGGTCATCCCGACCGAGACCATCCGCGTCGTCGAACGACCGGGCCACGACGCCGTGACGCTCCTGGTGCCGGGTGACCAGACGGACCGCGACTGGACGCGCCTGCGCGTGTTCCTCGCCGACCTCGACGTCGTCGCGCTCCGGCGGTCCTACGTGTCCTTCCAGCACCCGCGTCGCCCACGAGCGGGGACGCGGTTCACACAACTCGTGCAACCGATCACGGCGCGCCACGACTGAGCCCGAGCGCGGACGGCCGCCCGTCGACGACCCGTCGACCCGCCGTCGACACCGCGCTGGTGTGCTCGATCCCGACCAGCCCCGCGAGGGGCGAGACCCCATGGAGGACCCCTTGTCCCACACCCTTCCCGACGACACCGTCGACCACGGCGCACGTGCCGCCTTCCGCGAGGCCGTCGCCGGCCTCGACGCGAGCCTCGAAGGCGTCGCGCTCACCCCCGAGGACGCCGGCTACCCGGAGGCGTGCGCGGGCTACAACCTCGCCGGCCGTCGGCACCCGGACGTCGTGGTCACCGCGCACAGTGCGAGCGACGTCGTCGAGGCCGTCACGTTCGCCGCCGCGCACGACCTGCCCGTCGCCGTGGTGGCGACCGGTCACCACGCGATGCGACCGCTCGAGGGCGGGCTGCTCGTCTCGACCGCGGCGATGGACGACGTGCACGTCGACGCCGACGCCCGCCGCGCCGTCGTCGGTGCCGGTGCACGGTGGAGCGACGTCGTGCCCCGGACCGCGGAGCACCACCTGACGCCCGTCCACGGTTCGTCCGGGCAGGTGGGCGCGGTCGGCTTCACGCTCGGCGGCGGCCTCAGCCCCGTGCTCGGCCGCAAGTACGGGTGGGGTTCGGACCACATCGTCTCGCTCGACGTCGTCACGGCGTCCGGCGAGGTCGTCCGGGCGTCCGCCGAGGACCACGCCGACCTCTTCTGGGCACTCCGCGGCGGCCGCAGCAACCTCGGCATCGTCACATCGATGGAGATCGAGCTGTTCCCGGTCGACCGGTTCGTCGGCGGCGGGCTCTTCTACGACGGCGAGCACGCCGAGGCGGTCCTGTCCGCGTTCGTCGCGGCGACCGCGACGGCTCCCGACGACCTGACCCTGTCGCTGGCGTTCCTCCGCCTGCCCCCGGTCCCCGGCGTGCCGCCCCTGCTCGCGGGCCGCTTCGTCCTGCACCTGCGCGTCGCGTACCTCGGTGACGCCGCCGGTGCCGACGACCTGCTCGCACCGCTGCGCGCAGCGGCACCGGTCATCGTGGACACGGTCGAGGAGACCCGGGCCGTGGACTTCGAACGCATCCACAACGACCCCACCGACCCCGCACCGTTCTCCGAGGAGACGTCGATGCTCGCGGGCGTCGGACCGGACGCGCAGCGCGCGCTGCTCGAGCTCGTCGGGCCGACGAGCGACACCGGTCTGCACATCGTCGAGCTCCGGCAGCTCGGTGGCGCCTTCGACGTCACCCGTCCCGGCGCCGGAGCGATCGTCGCACCGGAGGCCGCCTACGTCCTCTGGGCCCTCTCCATCGGGATGCCCGAGGAGGACGCCGACGGGATCGCGCAGGCCCGGGCGCTCGTGGAAGCGGTCCGGCCGTGGAGCACCGGGTCGCGCTACCTCAACTTCGCGCCCGACGACGGGCACCCGGAGCGTTCGTTCACACCGACCGACTGGAGCCGACTGCTGCACGTGAAGGCCGCCGTCGACCCCCGCAACCTGTTCCGCACGCAGCAGCCGCTCATCGAGTCCTGACCGCACCCGACCCACTCCCGCCCCACGCCCGACCCCACACCTGATCCCACACCCGTAAGGAACACCACCATGACGACCACCACCATCACCACGCCGCTGCCGACCGACACGGAGCGCGAGCTCGAGCGACTGCCGCTCCGCTGGGCCCGTGCGCTCGACACCGCCGACGCCTCGATCCTCGAGACGCTGCTCACCGAGGACATCGTCGTCGACATGACGCCGGCCACCACGAAGATCGGGCTCGAGTTCCCGGTGCTGCAGGGCCGGGAGACCGTGATCCCGACGATGATCGGCGCCGTCGGTCCGCTCGACACGATGCACGCGGTCAGCAACGTCACCGCGCTCGGACTCGGCGACGGCTACCTGGTCGAGGCGTACGCCCTCGCCCAGCACTACCTGCCGGGGGAGGGGCCCGACGTGACGGCGACCCGGCACGCGCTCATGGGGAACACGTGGACCTTCCACGTCCGCGCGACCCCGGACGGTCCCCGCGTGGCACGGTTCACGATGGACTGCCGCTGGATGGAGGGCGACCCCACCGTCCTCCTCGCAGCGATCAGCTGACGGTACGGTCGGCGGTGGGCCAGGGCTGATCGGACAGGAGGACACGACGTGCGGCGTCCTTCGCTGTCCCGTGCCGCCCTCGCGGCCTGGTCCCGCCGCGGCAGCGCGGCCTACCGCCGACACCCGCGGCCCGAGAGCACGGCGCCGGTCACGGTCGTCGGACCCGATCCGCTGCGCGTCCTGGTGTTCGGCACCGACGCGGCCAGCGGGTGGGGCGTCCTCCGGCAGGACCTCGCGCTGCCCGGGCACCTCGCACGGGCGCTCCGTGCGGAGACCGGTCGCGGCGTGCACGTCGTGCTGGCGGACTGCGGCGTCGCGGCGGTAACCGACCTCGTCGCGGCGGCGAACGCGCTCCCCGTCGCCGCGTACGACGCCGCGGTCGTCATCGGCGGCATCACCGACGCGGTCCACCTCGAGGACGCCACGCGCTGGCGGGAGGTGCTCGACGCGGTCCTCCGCACGGTGCGGGCCCGGTCGGGAGCGCACGTGTTCCTCACCGGGATCCCGCGGCCCAGCACGCTCCCGGCCTTCCGCCTGCCGGAGGGCGGCGCGGCGGACCGTGCCGCCGACGCGCTCGACCGGGCGTCTGCGGACGTCTGCGGATCGCTCCCGGGCACGACCTTCGTCCCCTCGCTCTCGCAGCCCGCACCCGTGACCCGCGACGAGCGGCTCGTGTCGTCCGACAGCTACGCGGCACTCGCGGCGCACCTCGCGGAGGCGATGGCGCCCCACCTCGGCAACATGCCTCCGGACGCGGCGGCACCGACCAGGCCGTGAGCCGGAGTGCTCGGGACGTCCCGGCTCAGTGACGCCGCGACGGGACGGTGCGGCCCACGAGCCGCAGGGCCGACGTGCCGAGGACGGCCAGCAGCACCGAGACGGGGGTCAGCCGCCGCGCCAGCTCACGTATCCGCGGCCCCGTCGTGCCGTCCGACGCGACCGCGCGGACGGCGTCCCCGACCTCGGCCGCCGACGGCACGACGACCGCGGCGCCGACCGCCGCCAGCGCGTCGCCGACGGCCTGTTCGGCGGCGTCCGCGGGGAGCACGACCATCGGGACGCGACGCTGCGCGGCGGCCAGTGCCACGAAGGCGTCACCGGTCACGACGGCGACGTCCATGCCGTCGAGGAGGTCCGGCAGCGGCGCCGCGGCGTGGACGAGGTTGCGGGTGGCCGGGGTCCGGAGCGCGCCCGTCGTCTCGGTGACCTGGACCACCGTGTTCGCCTGGGCGGCGTCGACGGACGCGAGCACGGCGTCGACCGACTCCGGGGAGCGACCCGGCAGCGCCACGAGGACGTTCCACCGGTACTCCCAGCCGTCGGTGAGCGGATTGCGCCACAGGCCGGGGCGACCGTGATCGCCGGCGGGTTCGGGGTCCATGGCGTCATGGTGCAGACGGTCGAGCGTACGGCGCGTCCGTGCAACCACCGATCACGCCGTGCGGGCCGTCGAACACCTTGCGACCGCCGCGCCCGCCGTCGTATGGTAACGATACCAACGATCAGGGGAGCAACGATGCTCGACATGCAACCGACTCCGTCGCGGACCACCCGCGCCACGCGGATCACCGCCGCCGCGATCGTCCTCGGCGTGCTCGCGGCCACCGTGCCGCACGCCGCCGAGGCCGCGCCGACAGCGACCTCCGCACCGGACCCGGTCTGGCAGCAGCGCGCCAGCCAGACGTACGACGCAATGCAGGACAACCTGTACACCGGCGCCGCGGGGCACGGGCTCTACCGCGAGAACACCGACACGACGACGGGCAACCCCTACTCGTTCCTGTGGGAGTACCGCGAGGCGACCCAGGCGGCGCTCGACCTGCAGGGCATCGCGGGCGTCGGACCGGCCTACGCCAACTCGGCCGCGGCACGGGTCGACGGCTTCGAGCACTACCACGCTGTCGCTCCCGGTGGTCGCCCCGGGTACGAGTCGTACCTGCCCGCACCGCTCGGCACCGGAGGGGACGTCTACTACGACGACAACGCCGTCGTCGGTCTGTCGTTCGTCAGCCAGTACCAGGCCACCGACGACGCGGCCGCTCTCGACCACGCCCGTGCTGCCTTCGACGTGGCGGTCCGGAGCTGGAACACCGACGCGTCGCTCAGCTGCCCGGGTGGCTCCGACTGGATCGACCGCCCGGACAACACGACCCGCGCAGCGAACGTCACCGGGCTGACGGCGCAGCTGGCGGCGCACCTCTACGAGGAGACCCGCGATGCGTCCTACCTGCGCTGGAGCACCCGGCTGTACGACTGGAACAACCGGTGCCTGCGACAGTCGGCCGGTCTGTACCGGAACAGCCTCGGCGACGACGGCAGCGTCGACCCCACCCTCTGGACGTACAACTCCGGCGCGATGATCGGCACCGCGACGATCCTCTACCGCGCGACGGACGACCCGAAGTACCTGCGGCAGGCGACCTCGGCCGCCCGGGCGTCCCTGCGGTACTGGAGCGCCGACGGCCGCCTCCAGCAGCAGCCGGCGGTCTTCAACGCCTTCTACTTCAAGGACCTGCTGCTGCTCGACTCCGTGCAGCACGACCCGTCCTACCGCGCGGCTGCCGAGCAGTGGGCGACGGCGACCTGGCGCGACAACCGCGACCCGGCGACCGGTCTCTTCCACTTCCAGCCGAGCGGCGGCGGCGACCCCGACGCGGACCGCCCGGCGGCCACGCTCGACCAGGCCGCGCTGGTGCAGGTGTTCGCGGTGCTCGGCTGGTCCGCGGACCGGCTCGGGGACGTCAGTTGACGGCACCGCTCCGCACCGCGGCCCCCGTCGGCGTCATGGACGTCGGCGGGGGTCACGTCACGGCGGCCTTCGTCGACGCCGGCGGTGGAGCGGAGCTCGTCGTCGAGCGCGGCGGGGCGGTCGATCCGCACGCCGCCCGCGACCGACTGCTCGAGCAGCTCGCCGCCCCCGGTCGTGCGCTCGTGGACGCAGCGGCGGCCGCCGGATCGCCGAGCCCGCTGGGGTGGTGCATCGCGATGCCCGGGCCCTTCGATGCCGAGGCGGGGAGGGGGACCTTCGCCGGCGTCGACAAGTTCCTGGCGCTGGCGGGGATCGACCTCCGTACGGCGCTCGCCGATCGGCTCGGGGTCGTCCCGGCAGCGGTGCGGTTCTGCAACGACGCGACCGCCTACGGCATCGGCGAGTGGGCGGCGGGCGCCGGTGCGGGTTCGGCCCGGATGGTCTGCATCACGCTCGGGACGGGCGTCGGGTCGGCCTTCCTGCGCGACGGCGAGGAGGTGCGCGAGGACCCGACCGTCCCCGAGCAGGGGGAGGTCCACCGGCTGACGATCGACGGCCGACCGCTCGAGGACACGGTCTCGTCCCCGGCGATCCGACGTGCCGATCGGGCCCGGTCGGGGCGCGAGCGATCGGTGGAGGAGATCTGCGCCGCAGCGCGCTCCGGAGACCGAGCGGCGGCGGAGGTCGTCGCGACGGCCGTGCGCGCGCTCGGCGCCGCACTGTCGCCCTGGGTGGAGCGCTTCGCGGCCGACCGAGTGGTGGTCGGCGGATCGATCGCGCGGTCCTGGGACGTCATCGGCGCACCGCTGCGCGCCGGTCTCGCCGGACGGGTCGGCCTGCGCCCGGCCGGCGGCTCGGTCGTCGGTCCGACCGGTGTGGTCGTCGTGCCCGCCGCGCTCGGCGCGCGTGCGCCCCTGTTCGGCGCCGCGACCGTGTGGCGGCGGGCCGCGGACCACTGACCGCGGCCCGCCCGCCCTCGCGGTCGGTCGCTGGTCGCGGCCCGCCCCGCCCCGACCTCACCGTCGGTCGCTGATCGCGGCCCGCCCGACCTCGCCGTCAGTCGCTGAGCGCGGTCCCGCGCACCGATGCCTTGACGGTGCCGAGTCGCTGTCCGACGCCTCGGCCCCACGGGCGGATCGTGTAGGGCCCGACGCTGGCGGGCACGATTAACGTCTCGGCGTAGTGCACGACGAACGGCTCGAACGCGCCGCTCGGGCTCTCGACGACGGCCTCCGCACCCTCGACCAGGTTCAGGACGTTGACCGTGCCGTCCGTGTCGTGCGGGACCACGCCCTCGAACCAGTGCCGCCGGACCTCGATGAACTCGAGTTCGTGCAGGCCGGTGCGTTCCTCGACCCAGCCGTCGCCCCGCGCGACCTCGGTGACCTGGTTGACGAGCTGCTCGCGGGCGAAGTCCGTCCGGCGGTCCCACTGGATGTTCGCGAACGCGTGGTCGAGGTGGACCGGCCGCGGGATGCCGTCGAGGCCGACCCGGCCCCAGTCCCACATCTTGAAGGTGAAGATGTACGGCGTCGCCGAGATCTCGAGGACCATCGAGTCCGCGCCGGAGCAGTGCACGGTGCCCGCCGGGATGAGGAAGTGGTCGTGCTTCTTCGCCGGGAAGGTGTTGACGTAGCGGTCGGCGGGGAACGGCTCGTCGCCTGCGGACGCGGTCCGGAGGGCGGCCTGCATCGCGTCGGGGTCGGCATCGTCGCGGACCCCGAGGTAGACGACGGCGTCCTCGGCCGCGTCGAGCATGTAGTAGCTCTCGTCCTGCGTGTAGGGCATGCCGAAGACGTTCTGCATGTAGTCGGTCAGGGGGTGGACCTGCAGCGAGAGGTTCCCGCCGGCCATCGTGTCGAGGAAGTCGAAGCGGATGGGGAACTCGGCGCCGAACCGGGCGTGGGTCCGGACACCGAGCAGCTCCCGCGGGTGCCGGAAGACGAGGTCGAGCGCCGGCAGCTCGACGACCGTGTCGTCGATGCGGAGCAGCAGGCTGTTCTCCTCCGGGACGCAGTCGAAGCACCAGGCGTAGTTGTCGGCGTCCCCGACCTGGAGGACCTCCTTCATCCACTGGCCGCCCCACACGCCGGGGTCGAAGAACGGCACCACGCGGAAGGGGCGGC
Source organism: Curtobacterium sp. L1-20 (assembly GCF_048755855.1). GTDB lineage: Bacteria > Actinomycetota > Actinomycetes > Actinomycetales > Microbacteriaceae > Curtobacterium. The sequence continues at coordinate 759,127 of NZ_CP151473.1, forward strand.
GGCTGGCGAGTTCGAGCCCGGCGAGGAAGGTGTCGGCGCCGATGAGCTTCGCGTCCGCCATCGAGCCGTTGGCGTCGAGGACGAGGTCGATCCGGTCGAACAGTGCGCGCTTGTGTCGGTCGGCCACGCGCCACTCGACGAAGTACCCGCGCTTGACCTTGCGCAGTTGGTCCTCGTCGCCGTTGTCGGCACGCCAGTTCGGTGCCCCGGCACGCTGCCGCCGTTGGATCTCCCAGCGCGCCAGGTCGGCGAGGACCACGGTGTCGAACGACGTCGGGACGAGCGTCGCGCCCCAGCCGAGGACGACGACCGGCCCGTCCGCGGCACGGACCCGCTCGGCCACCTCGGCGAGGCGGTCTGCGTCGTAGAACGCGTCGAGCACCTGGTGACCGAGCACGCCGAAGACCCGGTCGTCGGTGAGGTTCGCGGCGATGCGTTCCTCGATCACGGCGTTCGGCAGGGCCGCGGCCGCCTCGACGTCGATGAGGACGGCGTCCGGGGCGACGGCGGCGAGTTCGCGGCGGAGGCCGTCGAGGTCGCTGCCGGGGTAGGTGTCGACGGCCATCGTGCGTCGGCCCGTGAGCTCGCCGGCGAGGCGTTCCCAGGCGGCGCGACCGGCCCACACGTCGTGGCCGGGCGGAAGGTCGATGACGGGTGCCTTGTCGTACTGGCCGACGGTCACGCCGGGAGGCCGGGAGGAGGACATGGAGCCCCTTTCGCGCTGATAACGTTACCAACACTACAACGCACGCGGCACGGGGACGCAAGTCGCGCCTCCAGACCAGGTCTGCTCGGGGCGGCGGACGCCTCGTCAGTGGTGGACGATGTGCACCGGGAGCTCGACGAGCCGCGGCGCTTCGCCGTCGGCGGAGCCGTCGAGGCGTGACAGCAGCATCCGCGCGGCGACCCGGCCGAGCTCTGCCGGGTCGTGGTCGATGACCGACAGCGGGAACGGGGCCATGTCCGCGAAGTCGAACGAGTCGAAGGCGGAGAGCCGCGGTGGGGAGTCGATCCGCCCGTCGGTGAGGGCCTTCGCGATCGCGCGGATCGCGCCGACGCTGATCCGGTTGTTCGCGGCGAACACGGCCGTCGGCGGCTCGGGGCGGGCGAGGAGGTCCCGCATGGCCCCTTCGGCGGTGGCGGCGTCCTGCAACCCCAGCACGACGAGGGACTCGTCCGGCGCGACCCCGTGCGCGTCGAAGGCGCTGCGGAAGCCGGCGAGCCGACGCTGCCCAGTCGACACGGTGACCTTGTTGCCGAGGAAGGCGATGCGACGGTGGCCGTCGTCGAGCATCAGGGACGTCGCGTCGCGGGCGCCGTGGACGTCGTCGATCAGGACGGCGTCCGCTGGGACGTCGGCGACGGTGCGGGACGCCAGCACGAGTGGGGCGTCGTTCAGGCGGGCGGTCGTGAAGCGGTCGACGTCCTGCCCGACCGGGACCACGACGAGCCCCTCGACCTGGCGACCGAGGAAGTCGGACAGGAGCTGTCGCTCGAGATCGGCGTCCTCGTTCGTCGTGCCGACGAGGATGCGCCGCCCGGTCGCGGCGACGACCTGCTCGATGCCCTGCACGACGCCGGCGTAGTACGGGTTGCCGATGTTCGTGATCATCACGCCGACGAGCCCGGACCGCTGCCCGGGGCGCAGGCTCCTGGCGTTCTCGTTCCGGTGGTAGCCCACCTCGGCGATGACGCGCTCGACGTGCTCACGGAGCGCGGGACGCACGTTCTTGCCGCCGGACAGCACGCGCGAGACGGTCATCGGGCTGACCTCGGCGACCCGGGCGATGTCCTTCACGGTCATCGCGGGCTTCCGGGGCGATCCGGATCCCGCGGCTGTCTGCATGGGTCCCTGTATACCGGACAACCCCCTTGCGGCCGGTCCGCCGCCGTGTATGCTCCCGTTGGTAACGTTATCAATTCACCGTCGAATGGAACGCCCGATGCCGAACCCGTTCTCCCGAGGGCCCGCCGTGACCCGACGCACCGCGCTCGCGCTCGGTGGTGGGGGGCTGCTCGCGTTGACCCTGGCCGCCTGTGCCCGGGGCACCGACACGCAGCCCTCCGCCCCCGGGACGGTCACCCTGAACAGCGACAACCCGACCTGGGGTCCCGGGTACGCCGCCGCGTCGGCCGTCCTGGCCGACCGCATCGGGTACCGGATCACCTCCCGCTCCGTCGCGAGCGTCACCAACTACACGCAGGTCATCCGGATGACGGCCCAGACCGACAGCACCACCGACCTCATCAAGTGGACGAACGGGTACCGACTGCAGGACATTGCGCGGGCGGACATCCTCACCGACCTCAACCCGGTGTGGGACGCGGCGGTCGAGCGCGGCTGGGTCGACCCGGCGCAGCGGGAGTCCTTCAGCTACCGCGGCAAGGCCTACGGCGTGCCGCTCTACAAGAGCTACTACGCCGTCTTCTACAGCAAGAAGGCGTTCGCCGAGCACGGCATCGACGTCCCGACGACCTTCGACGGGATGCTCGACGCCGCCCACCGGCTCAAGGACGCCGGCATCACGCCGTTCCTCTCGCCGGGCGCGACGACGTGGGAGGCCGAGATCTGGTTCATGCAGCTGCTCGCCTCGATCGACCCGGACTACTACAAGGCGGTCACCACGGACCGGGCGAGCTACACGGACGAACCCGCGGAGCAGGCGATGGACCTCTGGTCGTCGATGTACGCGGACGGCCTCTTCTCGGCGCCCGACGTCACCTCGAACGACCTGCCAGGGCTGGTCAGCAAGGGCAAGTTCGGCATGATGCTCTACGGCACCTGGTTCGCGAACACCCTGCTCGCGGCCGGTCTCTCCGACGCCGACATCGGGTTCTTCCGCGTCCCGCCCCGCGGCTCCGCCGAACCGACCGTCGTCGTCGAGAGCGGGTCGCTCTCGGTGCCCGTCAAGGCGCACCGGCACCGCGCCGCGGTCGCCGTCGCGGAGAACTGGCTGGCGACGGACGTGCAGACGGCATGGGTGGGGTTCCTCGGCGATACGAGTCCGAACCCCCACGCCTTGCCGAAGTCGCACCTCGTGCAGGACCTGGCGAAGGACATCGCCGCGACGAAGCCCGTCGAGCTCACCCGGTACTGGGAGGCATCGCCCACGCCGCTCATCGAGGGCAACGTGCAGGACCTCGGGTCCTTCATGGTGAACCCCTCGAAGGCGCACGGTCTCGCGACCCTGCGCTCCATGCAGGACCGCGCAGTGACCGAGTGGAAGACCTGGAACGCCGCATGACGCTCACGCAACCGCCCGTCCCCGAGACGGCCCTCGACCAGGAGGCGCGCCCCACCGACCGACGTCGGCCGCCGTCCGCCGGACGGACACCGCTCCGGGCACGCCTCGCCGGCGGCGCGTTCCTCGCGCCGTCCGTCGTGCTGGTGGTCGCGCTGCTGGTCGTCCCGTTCCTGTTCACGATCTACCGCAGCTTCTTCGACGACAACGGGTTCACCCGGAGCTGGGTCGGCATCGACAACTACCGCGCGATGTTCGCCGACCCCGCCTTCGGGCAGTCCGTGCTCAACACGTTCCTCTGGGTCGTCGGGACGCTCCTGCTGCCGGTCGGGATCGGCCTCGCGATCGCGGTCGAGACCTGGAAGCTCCGGCTCGGCGGTCTCGCACGGTTCGCGATCGTGCTGCCCTACGCCATCTCCGGCTCGGCCACGGCCGTCGTGTGGACCTTCATGCTCTCGACGGACGGCGGTCTCGACACGCTCCTGCGGACGCTGGGGCTGGACGGTCTCGTCTCGCAGTGGCTGCTCCAGTGGCCGCTCAACACCGTGATGATGATCGTCGCGACCACGTGGCAGGCCACCGGCGCCTGCGTCATCCTGTTCCTGGTCGGCCTCCAGTCGATCCCGCCGAACACCCTCGAGGCGGCACAGATCGACGGCGCCTCGGGCTGGCGGCTGTTCTGGTCGGTGACGTTCCCCCAGTTGCGGCCGATGACCGTCGTCGTCGTGGGGATCTCGATCGTCGGCAGCCTCAAGGTCTTCGACCAGGTGCTGCTGCTGACCAACGGCGGCCCGGGCACGGCGTCCGAGACCCTCGCGCTGACCATGTACCGCGAGACGTTCACGCTCTCCCGGTACGGGTCGGGCGCAGCGGTCGCCGTGTTCCTGACGCTCGTGGTGGTCGTGGCCTCGTGGGCGTACCTCCGCCGGCAACTCCGTCCGACCGACTAGCTGGAGCCACCGATGACCAAGACCTCCCGCCGCATCCTCGCGGCCGTGCTGACCGTCGTGTCCCTGATCTGGCTGATCCCGTCGTACCTCCTCGTCGTGAACGCCTTCACGAAGAGCGCGGACTACTCGGGCACGCCGTCGTGGTGGCCGACCTCGTGGTCCCTGTTCGACAACATCGCCACCGCCTTCCGGAACGCGAACGTCGGCCAGGGCATGGCGAACAGCCTGCTGTACTCCGTCGTCGGCGCCGGGGCAGCGGTGTTCATCGCGGCGCTCGCCTCGTTCGCGGTGACGATCATGCCCGTCAAGCGCCCGACGTTCTGGTTCTGGGTGATCTACATCGGCACGATCCTGCCGCTGCAGGCCTTCCTGTCGCCGCTCTTCACCGGGTACGCCGCGGCGTCGCTGTTCGACACCCAGTACGGCATGCTGCTCGTCTACGTGGCACTCACCATCCCCTTCGCGTTCTTCGTGGTGCGCGGGCACATGACCGGCCTGCCGAACGAGGTCCGCGAAGCCGCCTCGCTCGACGGCGCCGGGTGGGTCCGGATGTTCTTCCAGGTCCACCTCCCGCTGTCGACGAGCGCGCTCCTCGCCGCCTTCGTCTTCCAGTTCACCTGGATCTGGAACGACCTGCTGTTCGGCCTGACGCTCTCGTCGAGCCCGAACATCCGGCCCGTGATGGCGACGCTCGCCGACCTCACCGGCAACTACTCGACGTACGGGCCGCCGGTGGCGCTCGCCGGGGCGCTCGTCGCATCCCTGCCGACGGTCGTCGTGTTCTTCGCCTTCCAGCGGTTCTTCGCCCGCGGGCTGAACCCGACGGCCTGACCCCGACGCTCCGACGCTCCGACCCGACGGCCCGACCCGGGCCCGGCGACCCAGCACCCGGACGTCGCTCCGCCCACCGATCCACGAAGGAAGTCCTGCTCCGATGACCGAATCCGCCCTCGTCTCCGCCCAACCCTGGTCGCACCTGGAGGCCCGTGACGGACTCCTCGACCGGGCGACCGTCGCCTCCGGCACGATCGGGGGGACCCGCGTGCGGGTCGTCCCCGAGCCGCTGCAGACCGAGCGGGACGGCACGGCCGTGCAGAGCGTGCGCCTGCTGTTCGACGCCGCCGTGGCGAGCATCCCCGGGCTCGACGTCGTCACCCTCACCGGCCCGTCCGGCGACCTCGTCGTCGACCGGGCTCCGGCGCCCGACGAGTCCTCCGTCCGCCTGCTCGTCCGCAGTGTCGACGAGCCGACCGTGGTCGTGCTCGCGATCCCGGCGACCGGCGACGAGACCCTGTCGTTCGAGCTGCTCCCGCAGCGGGCGTGGTCCGTGCACGTCGTCCACCACTCGCACTTCGACTTCGGGTACACCGACCCGCAGACCGCGGTGATCTCGTCGCAGCGCTCCTACCTCGACTCCGCGGTCGAGCTGGCGGCGGCGACGCGCGAGTGGCCCGACACCGCGCGCTTCCGCTGGAACGTCGAGGCGCTCTGGGCGTTCGCCGACTGGGAGCGGCACCGCCCCGCCGCGAAGGTCGCCGAGTTCGTGCGGCTCGTGCAGGAGGGATCGATCGGACTCAGCGCGATGCCGTACAACCTGCACACCGACACCTGCTCGACGGAGGAGCTGCACGAGCTGCTCCGCGAGGCCCGGCGGATCCGCGAGCAGTACGGCATCGACTTCACGACGGCCATGCAGACCGACGTCCCCGGACAGGTCGCCGGCCTGCCCGACGCCCTGCAGGAGGTCGGGGTGCGCTACCTCGCCGTGGCGCACAACTGGGCCGGACGGTCGATGCCACACCAGAACGGCGCCCTCGACCTGCCACGCCTGTTCCGGTGGCGCACCCCGGCCGGCGGGTCGGTCGTGGTCTGGATGACGGACAGCCCGCACGGGCTCGCGTACATGGAGGGGCCGATGGTCGGTCTGACCGAGTCGTACGAGGTCGCCGAGACGTACCTGCCCGCCTACCTGACCGCCCTGGCGACCCGGGGCTACCCGTTCCCGCCCGGGGTGTTCGGTGCGCACGGCGAAGAGGCCGAGGGGCGATCCGGCTACCCGTGGGAGGTCCTGCACCTGCGGACGCAGGGGTTCATGGGCGACAACGGTCCGGCCCGGCTGCACCTGTCGGAGGTCGTCCGACGCTGGAACGAGACCTGGACGTCGCCGACCCTGCGGGTCTCGACGAACGAGGACTTCTTCGCCGAGGCAGAGGCCCGGCACGGCGACGAGCTCACCACGGTCGAGGGGGACTGGGGCGACTGGTGGGTCGAGGGCGTCGGGTCCGCAGCCGTCCCCCTCGCGCTCGCCCGTGAGGCGCAGGCGACGGTGAGCGACGCCCGTTCCTTCTCGCAGGCGGCCGCGTGGCTCGGCGGCCAAGCGGTCCCGACGGAGCGCGCGGACTCGGACGCCGCGTACGACGCCATCTCGATGTTCAACGAGCACACGTGGGGTGCGAGCAACTCGTGGACCCACGGGGACGAGGGCTACGACTCGGGCGAACGGCAGTGGCAGTGGAAGGTCGCACAGGCCCTGACGGGTCACCAACGCGGACGCGACCTCGCCGAGCACGCCCTCGTCTACCTCGAGGACACGGTCGCCGCGGCGGACGACGCCCTCGCGTCGATCGTCGTCGCGAACGCCTCCGGGGCCACGCGCACCGGCGCGGTGCGCTTCCTGCTGAAGGAGTCGACCGTGCCGCTCGACGCGGCCGTCGCGGTCCGCGACGGCCGGACCGGCGCGGCACTCGGACTCGTCGTCGAGCCGCAGTCGAACGCGCTCCACCGTGAGTCCGGTCGCTGGCTCTCCGTCCAGGTGGCCGACGTGCCGGCGTTCGGCTTCGTCCGGGTCGACGTGGTCGCGGCGGACGGCGCGCCGGACGACGCCGTCGTGTCGTCCCGCACCCACGACCCGCTGACCACCCCGGCCGCCGAGCTCTTCACCCTCGAGAACGCCCACCTCCGCGTCGTCGCCGACCCCCGGACGTCGACCATCGCCTCCGTCGTCGAGCTCGCGACCGGCCGCGAGATCGTCGAGCAGCACGCGCCCGCCGGCTTCAACGGGTACGTCTACGACGAGTACGGGTCGTCGGGCGCGGGCGTGAACCACCTGGCGAACAAGCTGTGGAGCTCCGACCGGCTCGAACTCCTCGCCAGCCGGACGACCGGTGGTCCGGCGGTGCTGGTGGAACGGGTGTCGGACGCGGTCGAGGAGCGGCTCGTCTACCGGTTCGCGGCCGCCGGGGTCGACGGCGTCACCGTCACGCTCCGTCTGCGGCACGGCGAGCCCCGGCTCCGCATCGAGAACCGCCTCGAGAAGCCCGTCACCCGCACGAAGGAGAGCGCCTTCTTCGCCTTCCCGTTCGCGGCGACCGACCCGACCGTGCGGTACGAGGTGTCCGGCGGGGTGACCGGCGACGGCCTCGCGCACGTCCCCGGCGCACCGCAGCACATGCGTGCGATCCGGAACTGGGTGAGTGTGCAGGACGGCGACGACGCGGTGGTGTGGGTGACGAAGGACGCACCGCTCGTGCACCCCGGCACGATCTCGCTGCCGTACGCGCCGTTCCCCGCCAGCACCAGCCCGACCCGTGCGGCGACCGTGTACTCGTGGCTGCACAACAACGTCTGGGACACGAACTTCCCGATCGAGCAGGGCTTCACGGCGACGTTCGAGTACGCGGTCGGGGTGCGGGCCCACGCGGGGGAGCCGGTCGAGGCGGTGGCGGAGCAGACGACGGCCGACCTGGTCCGGCCACTCGCCGCCGTCCCAGCCGCCGGTACCGCCGGTACAGCCGGTTCCGACGGTGCTGCCGGGGCGTCCGCAGCGCTCCTCGAGCTCAGCGACCCGCGCGTCCGGCTCGTCTCCGTGGTCGCCGGCGACGACGACCGCACGTCGATCGTCCGGTTGCAGTCCTTCGCGGACGAGCCGGTGGACCTCGAACTGACGTTCGGCGTGCCCGTCGAGACCGCCGTCCGGTCGACCTACCTGGGCGACGAGATCGACGAGACGCTCGAGATCGCCGAGCCAGCCGAGACCGACGGCGGAGCCGAGGCGGCCGCCGGTGTCGTGCGGACGTCGCTGCAGCCCTTCGCCGTGGCCGCCGTCCGCGTGCGGCGCGGGCCGGGCGAGCGGTAGGCGCGGAACGGACCGCAGGCTGGAGGACCCGGGTCGACGATGCGCCCCCCCAGGTGAAGTCGCTTCATCGCATCGTCGCCGGGTCCGTCCCATTCTGTCGGAACGACCGTGTGCCGTCAGCGGAACACGTGACCCCAGTTCGGGGGGTACGGCGGGATTGCCAAACCGTCCGGCCGTGCACGTGCGGCGGGGTCCGTATCCTGGGCGCATGCCATCAACGGCCCTCGGGGGCGCCGACGAGTTCTCGCGTGCGGTCGCGCACGCGATCGAGGACGCGCGGTCCGCGGCCGGGCTGACGACGCGGGAGCTCATCAAGCGGTCGGGGCTCTCCCCGAACTACTACTACCGGCGAGCGCGGGGGGAGCTGCCCTTCACCACGAACGACATGTCGGCGCTCGCCGCCGCGTGCGACGTCAGCGTCGGCGCCCTGTGGACGCGGGCGCAGGCCGAGATCGTGCCGAAGGCCGCCTCGGACGCGGACGTCGTCGCGGGCCGGGTCAACAAGCTGCTCGCGGTCGCGCGGGCGCAGTTCCCCCGGATGGACCTGCAGGCAGCGTTGCTCTCGAGCGACGTGGCGCGGGACGCCGGGCTGGCGGCTCCGCAGTGGCACGCCCTCCTGAGCGGCGAGCTCTCCGCGGTCACCCGCGAGCACCGGGCCGCCGTCGCGGCCTTCTTCGGTGTGCCGGAGGAGTACCTCCTGACCACGGAGGTCTCCGACGTCATCGACGACGTCGATGCACGCCTCGACGTGCAGGAGGCCTTCGCGCAGACCGGCGCGCACGGTGCCTCGTCGCGCGGGCCGGGCGCGACGACCCCGGCGTCCTTGCGGGCACTGGCGCGGGCCATCCGTGAGAGCAACGAGCGAGGACGGTGACCGGGCGTGCAGGACATCGACCAGGTCGACCGCGCCGTCCACGAGATCCTCGGGGCGTTGGCGCTGCCCGACGACGACCGCACCCTCGAGCGACTCCTCCGGGCGGCTGGTGACGCGACCGGCAAGCGGATCGAGCTGCGACCGATCAGCAACCCCGACCAGCACCACACCGGGTACTGGATCGACCACGGCTCCTACGGCGTGATCATGTACCGCCCGACGGACACCGAGTCGATCCGGGTGCACACGATCCTCCACGAGTGCATCCACGCGGTCGGCGGCCACTGGGGGTGCAGTGCCCGGCCGGAGACCGCCGACGCGCTCCGCGCCGCCGTGGGGGACCCGATCATCTCGATCCGGGCGCGCTCGATCCTGACGACGATGCTGACCGACGACGCGCAGATCGAGGAGGCGGTCGCCGAGCGCGGGGCGTTCGCGCTCGCCCGCTGGCTCCGCGGCGCCGACACCGCATCGGCGGCGGACATCTTTTGACCCCGTCGGTCGCCTCGACGCTCGCGCTCGTGCTCGGCGCGCTGCTGTTCCTCTACCGGGCGCCGCGGTCGTTCCGGACGTGGCGCGCCCGCGCCGCCGTGCGCGAGCGGTTCCCGCCCGCGTGGGTGGCGAGCGGCTTCGCCATCGTCGGGCTGCTCACCCTCGGCGTCGTCGGGCTGCCGGCGAACGCGATGGACGAGGCGCTCCCCGTCGTCGGCGGGCAGAACGTCCTGAACCTCGTCGAGGCACTCGCCGCGACCGCGGGCTTCTGGTACCTGCGCGACGCCATCCGCCTCTACAGCGGCGACCGACCCCCGGCGCGTCGACGCCACCTCCTGCTGCACTGCGCGGTGTTCACCGCCTGCTTCCTCGCGATCCCCGATCGGCGTGGGCCCGCGCTCACCTTCATCGACGACCACCTGTCCTCGGTCGCCTGCTGGGTCTACATCACGCTCTACATGCTCGGCGTCCTGCACCTCGCCGTGGACTCCTGGCGGTCCGCGTGGACGCGGCGCACGACCGTGCCGGGGCGCGCGTTCCTGACCGGGTTCGCCTTCGTCGCGGTGGGAGCGGTGCTCGACCTCACCTACACGACCCTCGGACACGTGCACGGCGAGCTCACGCCGCTCGGCGAGGCGTTCCTCGACGGGTTCCAGGCGTTCTTCTTCCCCGGGATGGTCGTCATCATGGTCGGGTACCTCCTCCCCAGCGCGAGCCGTGCGGTCTGGCGGTGGCTCGGCTGGCGGCTCGCGCTGATGAGCGGAGCGGACGCGTCGACGGCGCTCGCGCGGACGTGGCGCCGCACGCCCGATCCCCTCGGCGAGGCCTACGCCCTGACCATCGCCATCCAGGGGCGCCTGATGGACGAGTCCCTGCGGCTCAGCCCGGCGGACGGCCGCCGGTTCCGGCGCACCGAGCGATGGGTCACCCGAGCGGCGATCCCCACCAGCGGAAGGACCTGGACGACATGAGACGAACAGCAGCAGTGACGGCAGCGGCGGGGGTCGCCGGAGCGGTCGTCCTCGGCGCGGCGGCCTTCGGTGTGGTCGGCGGACGTCGAGCGGTGCACCCGCGTCCGAAGCGACGACCCCGCGTGCTCGCCGTCGACGAGCAGCGCATCCGCCTCGAGCGGACGCACCACACCGAGGCCCCCGGCACGTACCGCATCCGGTTCGGGGACGACGACGCCCGACACGCCCTCGTCGGCGACGTCGTCGCGCGGGACGACGACACCGTCACCCGCACCGTCCTCGGTGCCGACACCGGCCTGCCCGGTGTCGACGACGTCGTGCTCTGGACCGGGTACGTGTTCGCCACCCCCGACGACGTCGGCACGCCCTTCCGCGAGGTACAGGTGGACGCGCCAAGCGGTCGACGTGCCGCGTGGTTGTTCGAGCCCGAGGACCCGTCCCGACGCTGGGCGGTCCACGTGCACGGCATCCACTCCTCGCGGACCTCCGCGCTCCGCAGCGTGCCGGCCACCGTCGCGGCCGGCATGCCGTCGCTGGTGGTCTCGTACCGCGGCGACGCCGAGGACCCCGCGACCCCGCCGGCCACGCTCGGCCAGGACGAGGCCCGCGACGTCGACGCCGCGATCCGGTACGCCCTGGACCACGGCGCGCAGGACGTGGTGCTGGTCGGGTGGTCGATGGGCGGGACGATCAGCGTGATCCTGGCCGACGAGCAGCGACGCGGCCGTGACGTCGCCGGCGTGGTGCTCGTCGGGCCGGCGCTCGACTGGCGGACGATCATCCGCGACGCGGCACGACGGTCCGGCATCCCGTCGCCGCTCGCGCCGCTGTTCACGGCCGCGCTGACCGTCCCCGTCCTCGCGCACGCCGCCGGGCTGCGCCGCCCGCTCCGGGCCCGCCACCTCCGACCGTCGCTGGGGCACGTGCCGGCCCCGGTGCTCATCCTGCACTCCACCGGGGACGCCGAGGCGCCGCTGGCCTCGTCCGAGCAGGTCGCCGCGGACCACCCGGACCGCGTCCGCCTCGAGCGGTTCGGACCGGTGCCCCACGGCATGGAGCGCAACGCCGAGCCGGAGCGGTTCGACGACCTGGTCACGACGTTCCTCCGACAGCTCCCACCGCACGCCTGAGTCGCGGCCGGTCCGTGCCCCGGCAGCCTGCCCCGCGGTCGGCTCCGCCCCACCGGCCCGGTACGGTGGCCGGGTGGGCAAGGTCACGCTGCAGGACGTCGCGGACCACGCCGGTGTGTCGATGAAGACCGTGTCGAACGTGGTGCGCGGCTACCGCCACGTCAGCGTGGCCATGCGCGACCGCGTGCAGGCGGCGGTGGACGAGCTCGGCTACCGCCCGAACGTCTCCGGGCGCAGCCTGGCGACGGGCCGCTCGAACATGCTCGCCTTCGCGTTCCCGGACCTCCGACGCCCCTACTTCGCCGAACTGGCCCACGTGTTCTCGCGCGTGTGCGCCGACCGCGGGTACCAGCTGCTCCTCGAGGAGACCGGCGGCACGGCGGACGGTGAACGGTCGGCGGTCCGCGGTCGCGAGGCCGGCGTGGTCGACGGGGTGGTGATCCACCCGCAGGTGCTGACCCCGGAGTACATCGACGGCATCCGTGGGGACACCGTGGTTGTATTCCTGGGCGAGGACGTCCGCCCGGAGCACTCCGACCAGGTGGTGATCGACAACGTGGGGGCGGCGGCCGAGGCCGTCGACCACCTCGTCGCGCTCGGCCGTCGTCGCATCGGGTTCCTCGGGCACGAGACCGGTCCGGCGTCACGCACGTCGACGTTCCGCCTCGAGGGGTACCGCGCCGGACTGGAACGCGCGGGCCTGCCCGTCGACGACGGCCTCCTCGTCGCGCGCGAGGTCGGCGATGCCGCGGGCGCCGAAGCCGCCTTCGGGGCGGCGCTGGACGCAGGGCTCGACGTCGACGCGCTCCTCTGCCGCGACGACCTGGCCGCCATCGGCGCGCTCCGCGCCATGCGGCTGCGCGGACGGGAGGCGCCGGACGACGTCGCCGTGGTCGGCTGGGACGGCTTCGGCCTGGCGGCGAGCCTCGCACCGAGCCTCACGTCGGTCGCGCCGGACACGGTCGCCCTCGCCGAGTCCGCGCTCGACCTGCTGCTGGCCCGGATCGACGGTGACGACGCGGCCGGCCGCCTCGTCACCGTCGGCCACCGTCTCGTTGTGGGAGAGAGCGCACCGTACGCCGACGGTTCCGTCGACTGACGGGAGGCGCGTGGCGCCGCCGCACCGCGCCTCCCGTCCGGCAGGGACACCGGACGGGAGGCTCGTGGCACGGCCGCGCCGCGCCTCCCGTCCGGCGGTGGATCCATCCGGGTGGGCGCCCGGCTCAGCACGGTAGAGCGCAGCGGTCGACCACCAGACGCGCGCGGACCTGCCGCATCCGCTCTACTTCGGATCGATGGCTCGCGAGGCGGAAGCGGGGCTCTCGCCAGCGGCGTTGCCGGCAGTCCACGACGCTGACTTCTACGACGTGGACTCGGGCGAGGGATACTGGATCTCAGGTCCTAAGCGCGACAGGGCAGACGCTCGACAGGGGCACGGAGTGCCCATTGTCGACGAAGACGCGCGCGTTGCCTACGGCAAGTTCCCTCGATGGTGGACCGCTACCAGGCCGAGAGTGCGGCTGACCAGGCCAGCAGGATGCAGTTCACTTGACGACAGAAGAATTGGCTTGAGAATGAGCAGTTACATGGCTATCAATCCTCCGGGCTCGTCGGGCGGACTTCCATTGCCGATCTGGCTTGGTGTGGTGGTGGTCCTCATCATCATTGGCGTCGTATTGGCCGTCCGTCGTCGTCGACGAGGCGCACAAGATGATGGTTTCGCCCTTTGTGGTAGTCCTCTTCGCGAGCGGAGCGGTCTTGATTGCCGCCGCAATCGGGATCTCCTGGTATCGAGTTGATTCGCAAGAGTCGGCGGACCCGGTGAATTCCCGCTCGAACGTTCTCGCAACTGCCGGCGGGTTGATAGCGGGAGCGGCCATCATCTGGGGGTTCGTGGAGCAGGGTTTCCTTCGATGAGCAGGAGACCCGGACCCGAGCTCGGGTCGTCTTGCGGCGGTGTGTCAACAAGTTGCCCAGCGCGGCATGCGCTTCGTCCGGTTCGCCACGGAGCCGGCGACCTTGGTTCCGCCAGCGCCCTCGATTCCCCAGGGACTCCCGTGGGAGCAGGTATTGGCGTCGGTTCAGTCGGTGACTTCACAAGTACGTGGGGGTGAGTGACTTGCAAGGGGAGTTGATCTTCACGGGCCTCGGCATCCTTCTCATGGGTGTGTTACTGATGGCGTTTGCACCGTCGGTGTCCACATCGATGAAGGAAGGTATCCGGAGCCTCTTCGGGTTCGAGGACAAGGGTGACCGGTCAGCGGTCTGGGGCATCAGAGGAGCCGGGCTCTTCTTCGTCCTCTTCGGACTCGCGGTCGGAGCGCTCGCGATCTTCACGATGTGATTGCTCGTTCCACGAAGAGTGGACGCGGGCGGCCGAAGCGTCAGCCCTGCCGCGTCCGCGCTAAGCCGACCGAACCTGCGGCAGCCCCCGACCTCACTGCAGGAGCGACTGCACGGCGTTCCACAGATTGAACTGCTTGCCGCCCGAGAACAGCGCGCCTGCCTTCTTGTACCGGTAGTTCGTGGCACCGGGCATGCCCGCGCCGAGCAGCCGGACGTGTCCGATCGCACGGCCATCGTCCGCGCTCGTCACGCTCCAGTCGGAGGGGGAGCCGACCGGCGGGCCGTCGCACGTCACGACGTACCGGTGACCCGTGTCGGTCTCGACGTCGAACTGCCGGACGTGGACGAGGTCGGCGTCGCGGTCCTGGACCTGCCCCTGCACCGTCACCGTTCTGATGTTCGCCTGCACCACTCGAGTCTCCTCGATGGACCGGGCCGCGGTCCGGCCGTCGGGCGGGAGCGGACCGTCCGATGGTCGTCGGGTTGTGGGCGTGGACCGGTGGGAGGCGCGTGGCGGGGCCGTCACGCGCCTCCCGTCCGACACGGAGCGAGCGCGCGAGGACGACGGCACCGACCCGGGCCGTCAGGCCGCTGCTTCGGCTGCGCGAGCAGCCACGTCCCGACCGGCGCGCGCAGCGCTGCCGCTCACCTTCGCTCCGACCAGGCGGAGCATCATCCCCGGGGTCGGAGGGAACGCGCCGAGCTGCCCGAGCATCGTCACGTCGTCCCGGACGGCTGTTGCCGTCCGGTCCGTAGCGTCTTCACCGGAGCGGCCCGGTCGTCCCGCCGCTCCCGAACGGGGCCGGGGCCGGCACCGCGCCCGAACGACGCGATACCGACCCCGGCTCCGACTCCGGTGCTACGGCTGGACGGGCAGCGCGACCTTCGGGGAGGCGAGCAGGTCCCAACCGGCCTTGGCCTTCGCGGTGGTCGGGTCGACGTGCCAGTACTTCGCGAGCTTCGTCGCGTAGGCGTAGTCGTAACCGGCGGCCGTGAAGGCGTTCTGCGCGTCGGCCTCGGTCGGCGTCGGCTGCTCGAGCGGGATCGGCTTGTTCGCCAGTGCCAGCGAACCGGCCTTGACCTTCGCCGCGGCCGGGCTCACGTGCCAGTGCTGCGCGAGACGGTCGGCGAGGCCCGGGTCGCTCGGGTCCACGAGGCCGAGCGCGTAGAGGTCCTGGTCCGACGTGTACGTGCGCGAGAAGCCCTGACCCGGAGCGAAGGGCAGCTCGTGTCCGGCGAGCAGCTTCGACCCGGCGGTCGACTTCGCGGTGGTGCGGTCGGTCTTCCAGATCGTCGCCAGGTTCAGCGAGTCCTCGTACTTGTAGCCGGCCTTCGCGTAGGCGTCGAGGGCCTTCTGCGTGGGGTCGTTCGCCAGCTGCGCCCGCAGCTGCTTGATGAGCGCCTGCTTCTCGGCCGGGGTGCGTGCCGAAGCGACGTCCGCGATGGAGACGGGCTTCTTGGCCGTGGCGGCGGCGACGTGCGAGGTCGTCGTCTTCGCGGCGGGAGCAGCGTGGTGGGCCACCGACGCCTGGGCCGGCAGGGTGCCGAACAGCGCGGCCGCAGCGCACGCTGCGGCACCGGCGACGAGGACAGCGCTTCCCGCGCGGCGGAACGCGCGACCGCGCTTGGGGGTCTGGTCATTCGTGTTCATGGTGGTTTCCTTCAGTTCGTGAAGTGGACCGTCATCGTCGACGACGATCTGTCGTGCGTGCCGGGGCATGCTGTCGGACGGCTGCGCCCCTCCTGGCGGAGGGGCTGGTCGCCGGCGGACAGCCGACCGGGGCACGTCGTCAACGATGCCGAGGCCCTGATGAAGCGACGATGAAACGTCCTCGACGAGCGCGGCACTCCACGGGATCACGGAGGAAACGACGGACGGGAGGCGCGTGGCGGCCCCGCCACGCGCCTCCCGTCCGACGGTGCGTCAGTCCGTACCGGGGTGGACGCTGCCCAGCAGCTCGACCAGTGCGGCGCGGAGCGCGGGCGGCAGGTCGACGCTCTCCAGCTCGGCGATCCGGTCCGCGCGCGACGTGTCGCGTGCGACGACGGTCCAGGCCTCGAGCTTCTCCGGGTTCCCCGCCTGGGCGCGCTCGAGCAGGCGGCGGGCGCCGTCGCGGGCGTCGACGCCGACCTGCGGCGGTCCGACGAGGGTGAGCACGGCTCCCTCGGCCGTGTCGACCGTCAGGTCGACCGAGAAGCGGTCCGCGCGCTGCGCCGCCACTCGCTGCCCGGCGGCGGGTGCGGCGAGGAACGTGACGCGCCACTGCCGACGTGCCGGCACCGACGAGCGGTCGCCCTCGGCCGCCTCGATGCGGAACACCGACGCGTCCGCGTCCCATGCCAGGCGGGTGGAGCAGACCGAGGCGGGGTCGTCCTCGCGGTCCTCGACCAGGGTGAACGAACCGGATGCGCCGGGCGCGACGAGCACCTCGAGCGACGTCGGGTTCACGGTGGCGTCGACCTCGTCCTCGGCGGCGAGCGGCAGGATCCCGCCGGCACGGAGGAGCACCGGGATCCCCTCGACGCCGCGGTGCAGGTCGACCCGGCGGTCCCCGGCGTACGTCGTGCCGGTGAAGACGTCCGTCCAGGTGCCCGGCGGCAACCAGGCGCGGGCGCGACCGAGGAGCGACGCCGGATCGCGCGGCTCGACGATCGGTGCGACGAGCAGTTCGCTGCCGAAGGCGTACTCGTTCGGCACCCGGTAGGCCTCGTCGCGGTGCGGTTCCAGGTGGTAGACCGGCCGGACCAGGGCGGTACCCGCGGCCGCACGGTGGTTCATCGTGTGCAGGTAGGGCACGAGGCGGTGCCGGAACCGGAGGGCGTCGCCCATCGCGTCGCGCGACTCGGCGGGGAACGCCCACGGTTCCTTCCGGATGAACGGGTTGTTCGCGGAGTGCAGCCGCATGATCGGCGAGAAGACGCCGAACTGCACCCACCGGGTGGCGAGCTCGTCGTCGCGGACGCCGCGGGTGTGCCCGCCGATGTCGTGGCTCCACCAGCCGTACCCGATGTTCGCGGCCGTCGCGGTGAACTCGGGCTGGAAGGCCAGGGACGCCCACGAGACGACCGCGTCGCCGGAGAACCCGACCGCGTACCGGTGGCTGCCCGGTCCGGCGTAGCGCGAGAACGTCATGCCGACGCCGCCGTCGCGGGCGGAGTCGAGCATGTGGAAGTGGTTGAGCAGCCAGAGCGGGTCCACGCCCGGCAGGCTCGTGGTGCGGCCCTGCTGCCAGTCGATCCACCAGAAGTCGACGCCCTGCTCCTCGAGCGGGTGGTGCAGGTCGGCGAAGTACGTCTCGAGGAACCGGCGGTCGGTCGGGTCGAAGGCGACGGCTTCCTCGGACGCCGGGTCGATGCCCATCGCTGCGGCCACCGCGGGGTAGGCGTCCTCGAACGCGCGCACCCCGTCGGCCGGGTGCAGGTTGAGGGTCGTGCGCATGCCCCGCTCGTGCAGGGCGCCCAGGAAGGCGGCCGGGTCGGGGAACAGCGACGGCTCCCACGAGTAGCCCGTCCAGCCGTTGCCGAACCGTTCGGGGACGGAGTCGACCCGGTGCCAGTCCATGTCGATGACGGCGACAGAGAACGGCAGCCGTTCCTCGGCGAACCGGTCGACGAGCGCGAGGTACTCGCTGTCCGAGTACGGGTGGTAGCGGCTCCACCAGTTGCCGAGCGCCCAGCGCGGCAGGAGCGACGGCGCGCCGGAGACGGCGTGGAAGGCGTGCAGGGCGGCGTCGTAGTCGCGGCCGTAGGCGAACACGGTGACGTCACGGCGGCCGGGCACACGGGTGCCGATCCAGCCGTCGCCCTCGAACAGGAACGACTCCGAGTCGTCGAGGACCGTGATGCCGTCGCGCGCCAGGATGCCGGACTCCAGGGGCATCCGGCCGTCGACGTCGTCGAGCGTGCGGCCGGTGCCGCCGAGGTCGCGCGGCTCCTGACCCCAGCGCCAGCGGTTCGCGTCCGGGCCGAGGGTCTCGACGGTGAACCCGCCGGGGGAGAACGGTCGGCCGTCGTAGCGCAGGCGGGCACGGGCGGTGGTGACGACGACGCCGCCGGCCGCGGCAGGGTCGACCGCGGCCGGACCGGCCGCGGTGTCGTCGGAGCGGCCGGCCGCGCCGCCGTTCGCTGCCGTCCGTTCCACCGTGAACGCCGGCACGGGCAGGTCGCGGCGGAGCGCGAACGTCGAGGCGCGGTCCTCGAAGCCGCCGTCGTCGCTCCACTCGACGCGGAACACGCCGTCGGCGAGGACGGACACGCGCCAGTGGTCACCGCTGATCGTGGCGGCCGGGTCGGCTCGGGGTGCCGACCCGGGGAAGGGTCGGATCACGTTCTCGGTCATCAGTTCTTCACGGCTCCCTGGGTCACACCGGAGATCACCCAGCGCTGGGCGAACAGGTACACGATGATCGTCGGCGCCATCGCCATCAAGTAGGAGGCGAACGCCACGTTGTAGTTCGTGCCGAACTTGCTCTGGAAGATGTTCTGCACGACCGGCAGCGTCTGCATCGTCGGGTCGGCCGTGATGAGCGACGGCAGCATGAAGTCGTTCCACGAGGCCAGGAAGGCGAAGATGCCCACCGTGGCGTTCATCGGCGCGAGGAGCGGCAGGATGATGCGCCAGAAGATCTGCCACGTGCTCGCGCCGTCGATGCGGGCGCTCTCCTCGAGCTCGACGGGGATCGAGCGGAGGTACGCCGAGTAGAGCAGCACGCTGAACGACAGTTGGAACATGGCGTGCAGGAGCCCGACGCCGATCGGGTTGTCCAGGCCGAGCTGGGCGGTCAGCTTGATCTGCGGCAGGGCGATGACCGGGAACGGCAGGAACATCGCGGCGAGCAGGTAGACGAACGAGAAGCGGAAGAACCGCCTGTGCCAGTTCCGCACGATCGCGTACGACGCGAAGGAGCTGAGCAGCAGCGTCGCGACGACCGTCAACGCGGCGACGCCGACCGACACCGAGAACGACACTGGGAAGCGGGTGATCTGCCACGCCTCGACGAAGCTCGTCGGGTTGAACGGCGCCGGCAGGGACAGGGCGTTGCCGTCGACCGACTGCGCGCTCGTCTTGAACGCCATCGCGACGGTGACGTAGAGCGGGACGAGGACGGTGAGGGACGCGACCGCGAGCAGGATCGTCAGCGGCCAGTTCGGCCGGCCGAGCCGGTGCCGACGGACCATCCGGTCGTCGTCGCGGCCGCCGGGGACGGTGGTCTGGGTTCGGGTGTCGAGGGCGGTCATGCGAGTCGCAGGTTCCTTCCGCGGGTCGCCGCGAGCTGCAGCACGGAGATGAGGACGGTGATGACGAAGAAGACGGTCGCGTTGGCCATCTGGTACGCGTAGTCACCGCCGGTGAAGCCGCCGAAGATGGTCATCGCGACGCTGCTCGTGGCGCTGCCAGGACCGCCGTTCGTCAGGCCGACGATGACGTCGTAGGCGCCGAGGTAGCCCTTCACGCCGAGCACGGTGTTGATGACGATGAACCCGCTGATGAGCGGCAGGGTGATGGAGCGGAGCTGCTTCCAGGCACCGGCGCCGTCGAGCGAGCTCGCCTCGTACACGTCGTTCGGGATCGAGGTGAGCCCGGCGGTGTAGACGAGGAGCGCGCCGGGGACGGTCTGCCACGCGGACACGATCACGATCGACAGCCAGGCGAGGTTCGGGTCGCCCAGGATGCTCTGCTCGAGCGGACCGAAGCCGACCGAGGTGGCGAGCGCGGGCAGGGTGTTCGAGAACAGGTAGCTGAACACGTAGGCCACGATGATGCCGGAGACGACCATCGGGATGACGAACACCGAGCGGAGCCCGGCGGCGTACTTGACCTTCTTCGTCAGGGCGATCGCGAGCGCGAGCGCGATGACCTGCGTCACGACGACCGTGACCAGCGCGAACCCGAGCGTGAAGCCGTAGGACGCCAGGATCGACGGGTCGGACACGAGCGCCTTGTAGTTCTCGAGCCCGAGGAAGTGCCACGACCCGAAGCCGAGGTAGTCGGTGAAGCTGTAGAAGATGCCGACGCACGCGGGGGCGACGACGAACGCGGTGAACAGCACGAGGGCCGGCACGATGAAGAAGTAGTACATCGGCTCGGTGCGGCGCAGGGAACCGACGCGACGGTGCACGCGCGTCGCCGCCGTGGCCGGTCCCGGTGCTGGCTGGTCGGACTCGCGCGCGAGTGGGGTCTGGATGGTCATGATCGCTCCTGGGGTCCTGGTCGCCGGGCTCAGACGGTCGCCGACCGGCCGGCGAGACGCCGCCAGTCCGCGTCCAGTCGGCGCAGCATCGAGGTGAAGTCACCGCTCCGGATCGCCGTCTGCAGGTAGTTGCCGAGCGGGATCGAGGTCGGGATGAAGGTGCCGGCGCCCTGGTAGAACGCGGCGTCGTCGACGTACTGCTGCAGGCCCGCCAGACGCTCGTCCGTCTGCGGCGGAGCGCCCTTGCGGGTGGAGTACGCGAGGTTGTCGCGGTTGTACGCGTCGATGACCTCGTCCTGCATGAGGAACTCGACGAGCTCGTGCGCGCGGTCCACGTGCGCGGTGGCCTCGGGGACGTAGAGGCCGAGGTCGACGTTCACCCGGGCCTTGCGTTCCGTGGGGTCGTTCGAGACGGGCAGGGCGAACGTGCCGACCTCGAGCTTGTCGTCGACGAGCGCGATCTGCCCGAGCGCCCACGGGCCCTGCAGGTACATGGCCGCCTTGCCCTGCCCGAAGGCCAGGTTGCCGTCGGCGTAGGACCGGGTGGCGTGGTCCGGGTTGAAGAACGTCGAGATCGTCTTCGCGCGCTCCATCGGCACCGCGAACGTCTTCTCGAACGACACCTCGGAGTCGGGTCCGACGTCGGCGCCGATCGCCTTCATCTTCCGGAAGAACGAGCCGGTGTCCACCAGGCTGCCGACCGAGTAGTCGAACAGCCCCTGCCACAGCGTCCAGGTGTCGCGGTCGGTCGCGTACACGGGTGTGATCCCGGCCTTCCGCAGCTCGGTGCAGACGTCGACGAACTCGTGCCAGGTGGTCGGCACGGGCAGGCCGTGGTCGCGGAAGATCTTCTTGTTGTAGATGACCCCGGCGGCGGCCAACGAGTACGGCAGGACGCTGACCCGGCCGGGGTACTTGGCGTACTGGTCCCCGAGCGTGGCGATGCTCGGACGGATGCGGCTGGCCGACGGCAGTCCGCTCAGGTCGCGGAGCACGCCGCGCTCGACGTAGCGGGCGAGCTCGAGGTTGTCGTTGAAGCACCCGACGTCGGCGGGCTGCCCGCGGACGAACTGCGGTGCGATGGCGTTCGAGCTGTCGTGCACCACGGAGACGCCCGCGTGCTCCCGCTCGAAGCGGCGGAGCAGCTTGTCGAAGTAGGCGATCACCTCCTGCTTCTGCTCGTAGAAGCGGAGGGTGGTGGTGCCGCCCGCTGCGGCCTGCCCGGGTGTCGCGCACCCCGCCAACGCCAACGTGCCGAGTGCGATGCCGCCCGCCGCTCCGGCGAGGAACCCCCGCCGTCCGAGCGTCGTCCCGGTGAACCCTGTCCTGCTGCCGACCATTGCTGCTCCCTCGTGCGCATCCTCGCGCCTGCTCATGTTTACAGCGCTGGAAACGCTACGTCAACGTTGTAATCCGGACGGGAGGCGCGGCTCGGCCCGGTCGCGCGGCCTCCGTCGACCCTGGGGTCGCCCCCACGGCGTCAGCCCTCGAGGAGCATCCGGCGCGCCAGGCGCGCCAGTTCGCGGGTGGCGGGTGAGAGCGGGACGCCGGCGCGTTGGACGAGGGCGATGGTGTCGTACAGCGGGTCGGCGAACGGGACGGTGTGCAGTCCGGTGGGGAAGGTGCGGCCGGCGGCGACGGCGCCGGAGACGATGGTGTCGCCGGCGCCCCGGGCGACGAGGTCGAGGGCCGAGTCGATGTGCTCCACCTCGATGCGGGGCAGGAGCGAGACGCCGGCGAGCTGGGCGCGTTCGGCGAGCTGTCGTCGGGTGGGGTCGCGCCAGCCGTAGTGGGCGTCGTAGAGGACGAGGTCGGTGGCGGC
Source organism: Curtobacterium sp. L1-20 (assembly GCF_048755855.1). Classification (GTDB taxonomy): domain Bacteria; phylum Actinomycetota; class Actinomycetes; order Actinomycetales; family Microbacteriaceae; genus Curtobacterium. The sequence goes on from NZ_CP151473.1 coordinate 781,280, forward strand.
GAGGTCCTCGATGGTGACCGGTCGCGCGGTCTTCGCCGGGTCGGCGGAGGCGAATAGCACGTCGTCTCGACGCAACGGCGTCACCTCGAGCGACTCCGCGTCGATCGGCAGGACCACGAGGCCGGCTTCGAGCTCCCCGGCGGCGACGGCCTCGGCGACCTCCACCGAGTTCAGCCCGATCACCCGCAACCGGACGTCCGGGTAGCGCTGGTGGAACCGTTCCAGCAGCCGGGACAGGAAGTAGTAGTTCGCGTTCCGGAGCAGCCCGAACGTGGCGACACCGCCGCGGAGGCTCGTGAGGTCCCGGAGGGCGCGGTCCGCCTCGTCCGCCGCGTCCACCGTCAGCCGCGCGTGCGGCATGAGCGCCTCGCCCGCCACGGTGAGCACGAGGCCGCGGCTGCTCCGGGTGAAGAGCCGGACGCCGTAGGTCTCCTCCATGCGCTTGACGAGTTCGGACACGGAGGGCTGAGCCATCCCGAGCTGGACGGCCGCGGCCGAGAAGGACCCCGCCGCGGCGATGACCAGGAAGGCGCGCAACTGGTTCAGCGTCATAGGGACAGCCTATGGTCTGTCGTGGAAGTTTCACCCTTGCCCTTGGTCCCGCGCATCGTCAGGCTCGTCTCCATGAAGCTCAGCCCCCGTTTCACCGCCGAGAACGGCCACCGGTTCTCGTTCGTCAAGTCCCCCGAGGTCGACGCCCCCGAGGCCCAGCGTGACCCCGCGGTCGCCGAGCGCGTCGCCGGCATGCTCGAGGAGATCGCCCGCGACGGCATCGACGCCGTCCGCCGGTACGCCCGCGACCTCGACGGCGCGGACGTCGTGGAGCTCTCCGCCGAGGAACTCGCCGCGACCGGTGACCGGCTGACCCCCGAACTCCGCGCGGCCATCGAACTCGGTGCGGCCCGCACCCAGCAGTTCGCCCGACTGCAGCGCGAGCACCTGACCGACTTCGAGGCCGAGCTCGTGCCGGGCCTCACCGTCGGGCAGCGGTACGTCCCGGTCGGCAGTGTCGGCGCGTACCTGCCGGCCGGGCGCTTCCCCCTCACCGCCAGTGCGTTCATGAGCGTCGGGGTCGCGAAGGCGGCCGGCGTCCCGACCGTGATCGCGTGCACGCCGCCCCAGCCCGACGGCGGGGTGAACGCCGCCGTCGCCTACGCCGCGTACGTCTCCGGCGTCGACCGGCTGTTCGTCGTCGGCGGTGTCCAGGCACTCGCCGCGATGGCGTACGGGCTCCTCGGCGACGCACCCGTCGACATGATCGTCGGTGCCGGCAACGCCTTCGTCGCCGAGGCCAAGCGGCAGCTCTTCGGCACCGTCGCGATCGACCTGCTCGCCGGCCCGTCCGAGGTCGCGGTCATCGCCGACGACACCGCCGACGCCGAACTCGTCGCCGCCGACCTGCTCGGGCAGGCCGAACACGGCCCGAACTCGCCCGCGGCCCTGGTCACCACGTCCCGTGCGCTCGCCGAGGCGGTGGTCGCCGAGGTCGACCGCCAGCTGCCCACCCTCTCCACGAACACCATCTGCGGACCCGCGTGGCGTGACTTCGGGTCCGTCGTCCTCGTCGAGGACCGCGCCGCCGCCGTGGCCGTGATGGACGAGTTCGCGCCGGAGCACCTCGAGGTGCAGACCGAGGACGACGCCTGGTTCCACGACCACCTGACGAACTACGGCTCGCTCTTCATCGGACCGTGGAGCACCGTGGCGTACTCCGACAAGGGCATGGCCGGGACGAACCACACCCTGCCGACGGCCGGCGGCGCGAAGCACAGCGCCGGCCTGTCCGTGTCGCGGTTCCTCAAGCCCCTGACCTACCAGCACATCGCCCGCGAGGCCACGCCCGAGCTCGCCGACGCCGTCGACGTCATCTCCGCGAGCGAGGGCATGTCCGCACACCGCGCCACGGCGACCCTCCGGACCGACCGACTCCACGGCACCACAACCCCCGACCCCGCACTCACGACCCGGAAGTGACCATGACCGCACCCGCACGTCGACGAGGACTCCTCGTCGCACTCCCCGTCATCGGACTCGTCTTCGCCCTGGCCGGCTGCTCCGCGCCCGGTGCCGGCAGCGCTGCGAAGGGCGCCGACCAGCCCGACATCACCGCGAAGGTGACGGCCGCCGACGTGAAGAAGGGCGGCGACACCACCCTCACCATGTGGGCGGACGTCGCCGAGAAGCCGCTCATGCAGAAGCTCGTCCCCGCCTACGAGAAGGCGTACCCGAACGTCGACGTCAAGATCACCTACAAGAGCTTCGACGACCTCACCGCGACCGTGGTGAACGCGGCGAACTCCTCGAACGCCCCCGACCTCTTCGAGGGCAACATCGGGTACGCGGTCGACGGCGCCCTCGTGAAGGGCGGCCTGGTCCGTCCGCTCGACGACGTCGCGAAGGTCTACGGGTGGACGTCGGGCACCGGCGCCTCGACGCTCGCCCCGGCCCGCTGGAACAAGGGCGGTACTGCCTTCGGCTCCGGCACCCTCTACGGCATGTCGCCGATCAGCGAGGTGCAGGGCATCTACTACAACAAGCAGAAGACCGAGGCCCTCGGGCTGCAGCCGCCGACGTCCATCGACGACCTCGAGGCGGACCTGGCGAAGGCGAAGGCCGCGGGGCAGCAGCCGCTCGTCCTCGGCAACTCCGACCAGTACGCGGCCACGCACGTCTTCTCCGACATCGCCGTGACGAAGCAGGCGCCGAAGGACATCGCCGCCTGGATCGGTGGCGAGAAGGGCAGCACCTTCGAGACGGCCGGCAACGCGGAAGCCGCACAGACCATGCGCGACTGGACCGAGAAGGGCTACTTCGGCACCGGGTACGACGGCCTGAGCAACGAGGACGCCATCGCGCGCTTCGCCAAGGGCACCGGGGTCTTCTTCGTCGGCGGCTCGTGGAACGGCGCCTCGCTCGACTCGAAGGGCTTCGGGCTCGCGCCGCTGACCTCCGGCGGTGTCGGTGCGACCGCGTCGCCGTGGCACATCAGCACGAAGTCGAAGAACCAGGACGCCGCCATCGCGTTCCTCGCGATGCTGCACTCCCCACAGACCGGGCAGTGGATCCTCGACACCGGGCGACTGCCGGTGGTCACCGACGGCGTGACGTCGAAGGACCCCCTGCAGGAGCAGACCCTCAGCGCCCTGAAGGCCACGATCGCCGCGGGGACCCAGGTCGGCTACTACGACTGGAGCACGACCGACATGCTGTCGAAGATGGGCGGCGCGCTGCAGGAGGTGATGGCCGGCAAGACGACCCCGAAGGCCTTCACCCAGACGGTCCAGCAGACCTGGGCGAAGGCGCACGGCTGACATGGCAGCCACCGTCTCCGAGCGGGAGGCCGTCCGGGCCGCACCTCGTGTGCGTCGTCCGGCGGCCTCCCGCCCCAGCTGGTCGTCACTGCTCTACGTGGCGCCCGCCCTCGCGTTCTTCGCGGTCTTCGTCGTCGTGCCGATCGTGCAGTCGGTCCGCATCTCGTTCTACGACTGGGACGGCATCAGCGTCGCGACCCCGGCCGGGTTCTCGAACTACGTCGCGGTCGTCACCGACCCCGACCTCCGCGAGGCGCTCGGGCACTCGCTCATCCTGCTCGTCTTCTACGCTGCCCTGCCGGTCCTCATCGGACTGCTGCTCGCCGGCGCGATGTCGCGCATCCGCATCCACGGCCTGACGACGCTGCGGGCCGTGCTCTTCCTGCCGCAGGTCCTCTCGAGCGTGGTCGTCGCGGTCGCCTGGCGCGGCATCCTCGCCGACGACGGGCCCGTGAACAGCGCCCTGCGTGCCGTCGGCCTCGGCGGACTCACCCACACGTGGCTCGGTGACTTCGGCACGGCGCTGCCCTCCATCGGCCTCATCGGGACCTGGGTGGAGTACGGGCTCTGCATGGTCCTGTTCCTCGCCGGCATCGCCACGATCGACCGCTCCCTGTACGAGGCGGCCCGGCTCGACGGTGCCGGGGCGATCCGCGAGTTCACCGCGATCACCCTGCCGGCGCTGCGTCCCCAGATCTCGATCGCGCTCATCCTCACGATCACCTTCGCGCTCCGGAACTTCGACCTGATCTGGAACACGACGCGCGGCGGCCCCGGTACTTCGACGACCGTGCCGAGCGTCTTCGTCTACCAGGACGCCTTCCAGGACCGCGCGCTCGGGCAGGCGTCCGCGCTCGCCGTGGTGCTGACCGTCCTCATCCTCGTCGTGGTCGGCGTCGTGCAGCTCGCGCTCCGCGAACGACCGGAACGCCGATCGGGCAAGGGGGTCCGCGCATGAGGGTCGCCCGGTCCGAGAGCGCGCTCACGCACGCCGTCCTCATCATCGCGGCGCTCGTCGCGGCGTTCCCGCTCGCGTCAGTCATCGTCACCTCCCTCGGCGGGGACGGCGGCGCCGCGGGCAGCACCACCGGTTTCGGCAACTACGTCGAGGCCTGGACGGAGGGCGGCTTCGGCTCCGCGCTGTTCTCCAGCGCCGTCGTCGCGATCACCGTCGTGGTGGTCACCGCCGTCGTCGCCTGCCTCGCCGGGTACGCACTCGCGCACATGCGGGTGCCCGGCGGCCGGCTCATCCTCGGGCTGTTGCTCGTCGGGCTCGTCCTGCCGTACGAGGTCACCGTGCTGCCGCTCTACCAGATGCTCGCCGGGTGGGGCCTCGTCGACACCTACGGGGCCCTGATCCTCCCGCAGGTCGGCCTGTCGGTCCCGCTCGGCGTCTTCTGGATGCGCTCGTTCTTCGCCTCCGTGCCGACGGAGCTCCTCGAGGCGGCGCGCATCGACGGGGCGTCCCGGTTCCGCATCCTGCGGAGCGTCCTCATGCCCGTCGCCATGCCGGCCGTCGCGACGCTCGCCACGATCCTGTTCCTGTTCACCTGGAACGAGTTCCTGCTCGCGCTCGTGCTCGTCCCGCAGAACCAGGCCGTGCAGACCGCGCCGCTGTCGCTGTCGTTCTTCTCCGGGGCGCAGCACGGTGCCCAGCCGGACGTCACCGCAGCGGCGGCCGTCCTCGTCGCGCTGCCGATCGTGATCGCCTACGTCGTCCTGCAGCGACGACTCATCACGGGCCTCACCGAGGGGGCGGTCAAGTGAGCGGGGTCGCCCGCGTCCGCTGCGACCAGCTCGCGCCCGCCCTCGGGGACGTGGCGGCGAACGTCGAGGGCATCGTCGCCGCCGTCGGGCGCGCGCTCGACGACGGCGTCGACGTCCTCGTGCTGCCGGAGCTCGCGACGAGCGGGTACGTGTTCCGCGACCGCACCGAGGCGGCAGCGGCGGCCATCACCACCGAGCACGCGCTGTTCCGCCGGGTGACCGAGCGGCTGCACGGCACCACGACGGTGGTGGTCCTCGGCTTCTGCGAGCGCGACGGGGATGTCCTCCGCAACAGCGTCGCGGTGGTCGACGCCTCCGGGGTGCGTTCTGTGTACCGGAAGACGCACCTGTGGGACCGGGAGGCGCTCGTCTTCGAGCCCGGCGACGACGCGCCGCCCGTCGTCACGACCGCCCACGGCAGGATCGGGGTGCTCGTCTGCTACGACATGGAGTTCCCGGAGATGCCCCGCATGCTCGCCCTGGCCGGTGCCGACCTCGTCGCCGTCCCGACGAACTGGCCGGTTGGCGCCCACCCCGAGCGCGACCGGGTCGCCGAGGTCATCGCGGCGCAGGCCGCGGCGCGTGGCAACGGCGTGTTCGTCGCGTGCTGCGACCGAGCGGGGACCGAGCGCGGCCAGGACTGGAACGAGGCGAGCGTCATCGTCGACCAGTTCGGTTGGGTCGTCGCCGAGGCGCCACGGGGGACCGGGGCGACCACGGTCACCGCCGACGTCTTCCCCACGCTCGCCCGCGACAAGTCGACCAGCCCCCACAACGACTGGCTGCGCGACCGCCGCCCCACGATCTACGCACGAGAGGTGCCCCAGGCATGACCCACGACGACCACGAGTGGTGGCGGACCGCCGTCATATACCAGGTGTACCCGCGCTCCTTCGCGGACGCCGACGGCGACGGAACTGGCGACCTCCGCGGGATCACCGCGCGGCTCGAGCACGTCGCCGACCTCGGGGCCGACGCGATCTGGTTGTCGCCCTTCTACCCGTCCCCGCAGGCGGACGGCGGCTACGACGTCGCCGACTACCGCGACGTGGACCCCCGCTACGGGGACCTGCAGGACGCCGACGACCTCCTCGAGCGGGCGCACACGCTCGGCCTGCGCGTCGTCGTCGACCTCGTCCCCAACCACTGCTCCGACCAGCACACGCTGTTCCGCCGGGCGCTCGCCGCGCCTCCCGGCAGCCCGGAACGGGCCCTCTTCCACTTCCGCGACGGAGGCGGACCCGGCGGCGACGAGCCGCCCAACGACTGGGAGTCGATGTTCCAGGGGCCGGCGTGGACGCGGGTCACCGAGGCCGACGGCACCCCGGGTCAGTGGTACCTGCACCTGTTCGCCCCGGAACAGCCGGACTGGAACTGGGACGACCGGCGCGTCCACGACGAGTTCGAGACGACCCTGCGGTTCTGGCTCGACCGCGGCGTGGACGGCTTCCGCGTCGACGTCTGCGACGCCATCGTGAAGGCCCCTGGGCTGCCGGACTGGCCGCACGCGACCCACGGCGTGGTCGAACCCGTCGACGGCGTCATGCCGCCGATGTGGGACCAGGAGGGCATCCACGACGTGTTCCGGGCCTGGCGGCGGATCCTCGACGAGTACGAGGGTCCCCGGATCCTCTGCGCCGAGGCGTGGCTGCCGCCGGAGCGCGCGGCCCGGATCGTCCGGCCGGACGAGATGCACCAGGCGTTCAACTTCGCGTACCTGTCGCTGCCGTGGGACGCCGCGGCGATCCGCGACACCGTCGACACCAGCCTCGCCGCGAACACCGCCGTCGGGGCGCCCACCACCTGGGTGCTGTCGAACCACGACGTGATGCGGCACGCCAGCCGGTTCGGGTACGACGGGCCGGTCGAGCTGGAGTCCGGCGTCGGCGTCGACGACCCGCAGCCGGACCGGGCCCTCGGCCTGCGGCGGGCGCGTGCGGCGACCCTGGTCATGCTCGGCCTGCCGGGGTCGGCGTACCTGTACCAGGGCGAGGAACTCGGCCTGCCCGAGGTGACGACGCTGCCCGACGACGTCCGGCAGGACCCGGTCTGGGAGCGGTCGGGCCACCGGACCCGGGGCCGCGACGGCTGCCGGGTGCCCCTGCCGTGGACCGCGGACGGCCCCTCGTTCGGCTTCGGTGCCTCCGCCGACACGTGGCTGCCGCAGCCGGAGGACTTCGGCACGTTCGCGGTGGCCGAGCAGACGGGCGACCCGGCGTCCACGCTGGAGCTCTACCGCGCCGCCCTCGCGTTCCGTGCTTCGAGCGGACTCGCCGCCGGCGAGCTCCGGTGGCTGGAGGAGCGCGGGACCGCGGACGCCGGGCTGCTGGCGTGGACGACCGGTCCGGTGACCGTGGTGGCGAACACCGGGACCGCCCCGGTGGCGCTGCCGGCCGGCACGATCGTGCTCCGGTCCGTGCCGGACGCGGTGACGGAGGGGATGCTGGCGCCGGATGCGGCGGTGTGGATCCGCGCGTGACAGCGCAGGTCGAGGTGGTCCGCGCGTGACGGCGGGGGCCACCCCGACGGCCGGTCCGGCCGACAGGAGCACGACGTCGGGGCCAGGATGGTCGACATGACGGATGACGACGAGATGATCCACCCGGAGGTGCCGCCGAGCGGCGACGGATGCGTCGAGTGCGACGCGACGGGGTCGTGGTGGGTGCACCTGCGCCGCTGCGCCGCCTGCGGCCACGTCGGCTGCTGCGACGACTCCCTGCTCACGCACGCCACCCGGCACTGGGAGGAGACCGGCCACGCGGTCATCCAGAGCTACGAACCCGGCGAGACCTGGGCGTGGGACTACCGCGACGACACCCGGTTCGAGGGGCTGGAACTCGCCGCTCCGACGAGCCACCCCGTGGACCAGGCAGTCCCCGGGCCGGCGGACCGCCTCCCCGGGGACTGGTTGGAACTGCTCGGCGGCTCACGCTGACCCGGTCGGGGCAGCGGGGACCGCTCGCGCGCTACGCCGAGACGCCGACCTCGTCGCGGTGCGGGAGCTTCCAGCCCGGACGCACGAAGTGGCAGGTGTACCCGGCGGGGTACTTCTCGAGGTAGTCCTGGTGCTCCTCCTCGGCCTCCCAGAAGTCGCCCGCGGGCTCGACCTCGGTGACGACCTTGCCGGGCCAGATGCCGGACGCGTCGACGTCGGCGATGGTGTCGAGGGCGACCTGGCGCTGCTCGTCGTTCGTGAAGAAGATCGCCGAGCGGTAGCTGCGGCCGACGTCGTTGCCCTGGCGGTCCTTCGTCGACGGGTCGTGGATCTGGAAGAAGAACTCGAGCAGGTCGCGGTACGAGATCTGCGACGGGTCGAAGACGATCTCGACGGACTCGGCGTGGTCGCCGTGGTTCCGGTAGGTCGCGTTCGGGGTGTCCCCGCCGGAGTAGCCGACGCGGGTGCTGATCACGCCGGGACGGCGACGGAGGAGCTGCTGCGCTCCCCAGAAGCACCCGCCGGCGAGGATGGCGGTTTCGGTGGTGGTCATGGTGGCCTCCTTGGGGTCGTGCCGCTGGCTGTGGCACCGTCCGGTGCAACCAGCGACGGCGGTGTCCTGTTCCCGACGTCGGACGGGAGGCGCGGTGCGGGCCCGCACCGCGCCTCCCGTCCGCCGTCCGGTCGCGTCAGTCGGTGGTGTCCTGCAGCGCGTCCAGCGCGGCCACGTCCTCCGCCGACAGGACGAAGTCCACGTCGGCGTTCTCGGCGATGCGCGCCGGGGTCGTCGACTTCGGCAGCGGCAGCACGTCCTTCTCGAGCAGGTAGCGGATCGCGACCTGGGCGACGCTCTTGTCGTACGTCGCCGCGATGTCGCGGATCGCGGCGTTCTCGAGCAGGCCGCCGGTGGCGAGCGGCGAGTAGCCCTCGGTCAGGATGTCGTGCTCGCGGTCGAAGGCGGTCGTCTCGTCCTGGGTGTTGCCGATGAACCAGCGGATCTGGTTCGCGTGCGGGACGACGTCCGTGCGGCCGAGCAGGTCCTCGAGGTCGGCGACCGTGAAGTTCGAGACGCCGATGCTCTTCGTGCGGCCGGCGTCGTAGAGCTCCTCGAAGACCTTCCACACCTCGACGTTGCCGTCGCGGTGGTCGGAGCCCATGTCGCTCCACGGCCACGGGGCGTGGATCAGGTACAGGTCGACGGCACCGAGGTCGAGGTTGCCGGTCGAGGTCTCGAAGGCCTCACGGGCGCCGGCCGCGGTCTTGATCTCGGCGGGCAGCTTCGTGGTGATGAAGACCTCGTCGCGGGGGACGCCGCTGTCGCGGACGGCCTCGCCGACGCTGGCCTCGTTGCCGTAGGCGAGCGCGGTGTCGATGTGGCGGTAGCCGAGGTCGAGTGCGGTCTTGGTGGCGTCGTAGGCGTCGCTGCCGGACGGGATCTGCCACGTGCCGAACCCGATCTTCGGGATGTGCAGGCCGTTGGACAGGGTGAACGTGTCGATGAGAGCGGGCATGATCCGCACAGTACGCCTCGCGCACTCGGCGACATCGGGGCGCGCGAGCGTCATCGGGATCGCCTACCATTCGAACACACGTTCGAATGAGGAGGTCGAGATGGTGCTCACGCACGAGGTCGCCACGGTGTGGTGGGAACAGGGCGTGCCGGACCGGATGGTGTGGCGCGAGCGGCGGTGGCGGGTGTCCGACACCCCGACGCGGCTGACGGCGACGGCGGAGTTCCTGCCGTCGGCGATGACGCACGCACCGGAGCGCACCGTGGGGTGGCGGTTCCAGGTGAGCGCGGGGGACGAGGCCGTGGTCGTCGACATCACGCCGGACGGGGACGGCTGGGTGGTCGCGCGCACCTGGCGCTGACGCGCTGCTGCCCGGCGCGTCGTCGTCGCTCGCCCGTCGGCGACCGAGGGGTCAGGGCAGGACGTCGCCCGCCGAGCCGTAGAGTCCGGTCGCCAGCTCGTCGAGCACTCCGAGCAGGTCACCGCCGTGGGCGCCGTCGACCCGGCGCAGCACGGCCGCGTACCGCTCCCGGTAGTCCTCGACCACGGCGTCGCCCGCGGGCAGGAGCCGCAGCAGGGACCCGCGCCGGTCGTTCGGGTTCGGTGCGCGCTCGAGGAGCTCGGCGCTCGTCATCCGGTCGATCATGTTCGTGACGGCTCCGGACGTGAGCCCGAGGAACCCGGCGACCTCGGTCGGCGAGGAGTACCCGGTGTCGCTCACGAGCACGAGGGCGCGCAGGGCGTTCTCGTGGATGCCGGCGCGTGCGCTGAGCTGTCGCACGAGGCTCGCGTTCGCGCGGACGACGGCGTCGAACGCCGTCAACATGTCCGCCGCGTCGGGCTGCCCGGTCACGGTCACGGATGGTCCTCTTCCAGTCGGGTTCTGGCGTGCCCCTCGCACTGGGGTCAGTATACGAGTGGTCAACTTGGTCAAGCATTAACTATCTTAATCATTGAAGCAAGTGAGCCCGAGTCTCTTGCTCGACCAACCACCGAACTCCCTGACCGAAGAGGTACCCCGTGTCCAAGCTCCGCACCTCCGCACTGAAGCGGATCCGTTTCGCCCCCGTCGCGCTCCTCGCGGGCATCTTCGCGGCCGTCCTGCTCTCCCTCTCGCTGACCGGCACCCTCTCCGGGTTCGCGGCGAGCATCACCAACAGCAGCAACACCGCCGCCAGCGGCACGCTGATCATGCAGGAGCAGAACGCCGGCGCCTCGGTCACCTGCCTCAGCACGGACGGCGGCTCGGTCTCCACCAACTCGGCGACCTGCTCGACCATCAACAAGTTCGGCGGCAGCACGACGATGACCCCGGGCAACACGGTCAACACCGCGATCTCGATCAAGAACACCGGCACCTCGAACGCCGCGACCTTCACGCTCACCCCGGGCGCGACCTGCACCCAGTCGGCGAACGGCTCGATCAACGGCACCGCCACCGACCTCTGCGCGAAGATGAACCTCGTCATCACCTCCGGCGCCACCACCGTGTTCAACGGCACGCTCGCCAGCTTCAAGGGCGCCGCTGCCTCGGCCTTCACCATGCCCGCCGCCCCCGCCGCCGGTGCCAGCGTCCCGTTCAACTTCGCCGTGACGCTCGACCCCTCGGCCGGCAACACCTACCAGGGCCTCGCCGCCTCGGTGCCGATGACCTGGACCTTCACGGCCTAGTCGCCCCTGACCGGCGACGCTCGACCGACCCCCTTCCGGCCGAGCGTCGCCACCTCCCACCCCCACACCCCACCCCACCTCGATCCCAGGAGCGGAGCAGCAGATGAGCCAGACCGCAGCGATCCCGCTCAGCGGCACGCTCGACCGACCGTTGCTCGGCGGGCACACCGCCACCCGCTTCGAGACGCTCCTCGCCTGGTCCGTCGCCGTGGTCGCGGCCGTCCTGCTCACCGCCGCCGTGCTGTTCCTGTCCGCCGGTGGTCGCTGGTTCGTCGTCGAGACCCCGTCGATGGGCCAGGCCGCCCCGGTCGGCACGCTCGTCCTCGACCTCCCCGTGGACGTCTCGACCCTGCACGTCGGCGACGTGGTCTCCTTCGAGACCGCCGCCAACCACGGGGTCGTCTACACCCACCGCATCATCGACATCGACGCCGACGGCGGCCTGCACACCCGCGGGGACATCAACGGGGCCACCGACCCGTGGACCCTCACGCAGGAGAACGTCATCGGGACCCCGGCGCTGCTCGTGCCGCACCTCGGCTGGCTGTTCCGCGCCGCCCCGCTCCTGCTCATCGGCACCCTGGTCATCTGGACGCTCACCAGCGTCTTCACCGACCGGGTCACCCGCACCTGCCTCCGCATCGCGGGCGGTGCGCTCACCACGTCGTACGCCGCGTTCGTCCTCAAGCCGTTCGTCAACGTGACCACCATCACGAACACGTCGAGCCCGTCCGGCGTCGAGGCCACGATCGTCTCCTCCGGCATGTTCCCGGTCCGCGTCGAGGCGAAGGGCGCCGAGAGCGTGCACCTCGTCGACGGCGAGGTGGGCCGCATGGTCATCCACGAACTCACGAAGAACGGCCACTACCAGTTGACCTCGAACATCGACCTCGGCCCGGCCGGGTGGGCGCTGCTGATCGCGGCGTGCCTGGTCCCGCTCGTGCTCTGCCTGTCCGTCGGTCGGGTCGAGGCGGTGCGTCCCTCGTGAGGATCCAGCGCCTCCGCGACGGCCGCGTGATCGCCCTCGTGCTCGTCGTCGGCCTCGTCGTCGTCGCACTCCTCAACGCCTTCTCGCCCACCCGCTCCGCCTACAGCGCCGTCATCGCGAACTCGAACGACACCGCCGGGACCGCGGCGTACTTCACCTGCACCACGGCGGTCGGCGCGGACACCGCGAACGCGCTCTTCGCCTACCGTCTGACGGAGGCATCCGGGGCGACCACGGCCGCCGACTGGTCCGGCAAGGGGCAGAACGGCGCGTACCAGGGCTCGATGACGGCGACCACCCCGAGCCCGAACGCCTGCCCGCGTGACGCCGGCAGCTCCTACGTCCTGAACGGTTCGACGAGCTTCGTCTCCACGCCGAAGTCGTACGCCAACCCGACCACGTTCAGCGAAGAGGTCTGGTTCAGGACCACCGTGGCCGGCGGCATGCTCATCGGCTTCGGCGGCAGCCAGGTCGGCACCTCCGGCCAGCACGACCGTCAGGTGTACCTCAACACCGCCGGGCAGCTCGTGTTCGGCACCTACAACGGCACCACGCAGGTCGTCACCTCGCCGAAGACCTACACGGACGGCGCCTGGCACCACGTCGCGGCGACGATGTCGGCGGCGACCGGGATGCGGCTCTACGTCGACGGGACCCTGGTGGCGTCGAACGCCGCGTTCACGGCGCCGGAGAACTACACGGGCTACTTCCGCGTCGGGTACGACACCGTCTCCGGGTGGCCGGGCCAGCCGTCGAACTTCTACTTCACCGGCTCGATGCGGTACGCGGCGGTGTACAGCACCGTGCTGTCCGCGACGCAGGTCGCGAACCACGCGGCGGCCGGTCGCTGACCGCGGCCCGGTGACGGACGGGAGGCGCGGTGCCGGCCGGCACCGCGCCTCCCGTCCGTCCGTGGTCGCGTCGGGACGCTACGCGACCGCGATCTCGTTCGGGACGCCGGGCAGTTCGTCGCTGGAGGCGACGACCTTCCCCGTCGTGAGGTCCACCGCGTGGACCCGCTGCTCGGCGGGGTCGGTCACGTAGGCGACGTCGCCGGCGACCTCGAGTGCCGGGTGCGCGTCCTGCCACTCGGCCGGACCCTCCCACGCGTCGATCACCGGGAACGAGTCGAGCCGCTCGCCGGTGGTCTCGTCGAAGGTGTGCAGCGCGCCGTCCGACCCGAGCACGACGGCCTCGTCACCGGGGCCGCGGCCGAGGTCGCGGAAGGTGAAGCCGACGCCCTCGGGCATGTCCGCGACGGTGTACTTCCCCGAGGCGGCGTCGATCAGGGCGATCTGGTCGAGCAGGTAGCCCTCGCTGTCGGGGTCGTCGTTGTAGTCACCCACTGCGACGGGCGACGTCGGGGTGGTGAACAGGTTGCCGGTGCGGCCGTACTCGGTCGGTGCGTCGATCTTCTCGAAGGACCCGTCGTCGTAGACCAGCGCGCCGTCCGTGCAGCCGAACACCGCGACCTCGCCCGAGACCGCGCCCTCGCCGTGGACGTCGGGGCAGGCCTCGGACCGGGCGAGCTCCTCGCCGTCGGCGTCGAGCGCGCGGACGCCGGAGCGGCGCTCCTCGGTGCCGACGGTCGTGAGGAGCGTGCCGTCCTCGAGCTCGATCGCCACCCCGTGGTGCGCGGCCGCGGACCGGGTCGTGCTGGTCTCCGGCAGGTCGTCGCCGTCCAGCTCGGTGTTGTCGAACGTCGTCACGTCTCCGGTCCCGTCCGCGAACAGCGCCGTCCGGTCGCCGTGCACGACGGCGTGCCCCCCGGTGTCCGCGGGGAAGACGGCGTCGGTCAGCGCCGGATCGGTCGCGGTGTCGAGCACCCGGAACCCGTCCGGGACGGTCACGAGCACGTGCCGTCCGTCGCCTGCCGGGTTCACCCGGGTGAAGCCGTCGATCGCGTCGTCGGACACCACCCGCAGGTCCCCGTCGAGCACGAGCAGGCCGCCGTCGTGGGTCAGCGTGATCCGGGTGGCACCGGCGGCCGTCGGGGTCGCGGTGCGCTCGGTCCCGTCCGCCGCCGGGTCGGTGGCGCACCCGGTCAGCGCGAGGGCGGCGGACGCGAACAGTGCGGCGGGCACTGCGGCCCGGAGGGTCTTCTTCGTCGTGGTCATGCTCGAAACTGTATTGATTATCATTCTCAACTACCAGTCGACAGGCCGTCGACGATCGACGCCGTGTTGGCCCGCATCATCCCGAGGTAGGTCGAGGCGTCACCATCGGCCGTCAGGGACTCGGTCGCCAGGGGCCGGATCGCCACGTGCACGTCGCCCTCCTCGGCCAGCACCTCGGCCAGGCGCGCGGGGTGCGACGCGTCCGCGAAGATCGTCGGCACGCCGGCCTCGTCGATCGCCTCCGCGAGGTCCCGGAGGTCCGCGGCGCTCGGCGAGGCGAGCGTCGTGCCGCTCGGGATCACGGCACCCACCACCCGGAAGCCGTACCGGTCGGCGAGGTACCCGAACACGTGGTGGTTCGTGACCAGGGCGCGTCGGTCGGCCGGGATCGCCGCGAAGGCGGACGCCATGTGCGCGTCGAGGTCCTCGAGCTGCCCGGCGTACGCGTCCGCACCCGCGGGATCGATCCCGGCGGAGCGGAGCGCGTCCTCGAGTGCGGCGACGACGTCGATCATCCGCCCGGGGTCGGTCCACAGGTGCGGGTCGGGGCCGCTGTCGTCCGCCGTCGTCCACTCCAGCGCGTCGACGGCGTCCCCGGCGGAGAACACCGGCACGCCGTCCTCGGCCGCGGCGGCGACGTGTCGCGCGACGCCCTCCTCGAGGCCCAGCCCGTTCTCCACCACCAGGTCGGCGGTGCGGAGTCGCGCGGCCTCCTTCGCCGAGACCTCGAACGAGTGGGGGTCGGCGCCCGGCGGCATGAGGACCATCACGTCGGCGGCCTCCCCGACCACCTCGTCGACGACGTCGCCCAGGATGTTCGTCGTGACGGCCACGAGCGGGCGCTCCGGGGCCGCGGTCGAGCACGCGGTGGTGCCGGTCGCGACCGCGGCGAGGACGAGGGCGGCGGCGACCGAGCGTGCCGCCCGCCGGGGACGCGCGCTCACAGCCCGACCTCCGCGAAGGCCACCGGTGCGACCGGCAGCTCGATCGTCCGGGCGACACGGGCGTCGTCCGCGAAGTCGATCTCGTGCACGACACCGCTCGCCGGGTCGGCGACGTAGGCGCGCTGCGCGTCGAGCTGCAGGAGCGGGGCGGACCCCGGCTCGACCAGCGGCTCGGTGGTCGCGACGTCGCCACCGGACGCACGTGCCACGACGACGCGTCCTCGGTCGTCCACGCCGACGACGTGCCCGTCCGGGTCGTCCACGGCGACGACCGCCCGGAGGGGTCGCTCGGTTGGTAGGTGCTGCCACGCCAGCTCGCGGGCGTCGAGCAACCACGCTCCGCCGTCCCCGGCGGTGCCGGCCACCGTCGGGCGACCGGCACGCGCGGCGAACGACGTCGGGCGCTCGGCGTCGTCGGGCAGCGGCACGAACGTGGCGGCACCGTCCCCGCTGACGACGACCGCACCGTCCGCGCACCCGACGACGGCCCCGGCCCGGGTGACGATCCCCCCGGCGGGCGCGGTGCACGGTGTCTCCTCGGGCGCGGGGGACCGGTCCGGCTCAGCTGCGTCGAGCACACGGACGGCGTCTCCCGACGCGGCGACGAGGTGGTCCCCGAGGGGCAGCAGGACCGCGGCGTCGACCGTGGCGGTCCGCTCCACGTCGCCCCGGCCGAGGGCCTGGCGGTCGAGTGCGACGGCCGTGCCCCGGTCCGGCCAGGCGATGGTCGTCGTGCGCTCCGACGAGTGCACGTCGACCGGGCCGCCGCCGTCCACCGTCCCGACGACGCGGGCGCGGGCTGCGTAGTAGTGCGTGTGGTCGCCGTGGTCGACGGTCCACGCGCCGCCGTCGACGATCGTCGTCCGGTCCGCGTCGCTCGTGACGAGGAAGCGGCCGTCGGTCGCCGCGTGGTCCGGCGCGTCGACCGCGTCGAGTCGCGTGGACTCCGCGGTGAGCAGGTCGTGCAGCGCCGTCTCGCCGGTCGCCGAGACGGCCAGGAGGCGCAGCTGCGGTTCCGGGGCCTCGCTCGCCCCCGCCACGAAGCCGTGTGGGCGCGCGGCGGGTGTCGTGCGGTCGGCTCCCGGTGCCGGGGTGGTCGAGCAGGCGGCCACGGCGGCGGCGAGTCCGACGGCGAGGCCGAGCGCGGTCAGGGTCCGCGCGGGTGCACGGGTGGTCGGTGCGTTCATGGTCCCTCTCGTGGTGGTGCATCGGTTCGGACGGGTGACGGTGCCGGGGCAGCCGGCGGGGGTGGCGGGGGTGGCGGGGACACGGTCCGGCGGGCGGGCGACCGGACGACGACCGCGACTGCGCGGGACACCACGACGCTCGCGACCGCGACGGCGGCGATGCTCGCGCCGGCCGCCGTGCCGAGGTGCCACGAGACGAGCAGTCCGCTCGTCACCGCCGCGACGCCGATCGCGCCGCCGACGAGCATCGTGGAGGTCACGTGGCGGGTCCACGCGCGGGCCGCGGCGGCCGGCGCGAGCAGGAGTCCGACGACGAGGAGCGTGCCGACCGCGCGGTAGGACGCGACGACCGCCAGGGTCACCAGTGCGACGAGGACGACCTCGGCCAGGCGCGGTCGGAGTCCGAGGGTGGTGGCCTTCCGGACGTCGAACGCCGCCGCCGTGAACGAGCGGTGGAAGACCGTCGCCGTGGCGAGTGCGACCACCACGGCGGTCCCGAGGCCGACGAGGTCGGACCGCGTCACGGCGAGGACGTCGCCGAACAGGATCGCGGTGACGTCGGTGGCGAAGGACCGCGACGACGACACGACGATGACGCCGAGGGCCAGCATGCCGACGAACAGCAACCCGATCGAGCTGTCCCAGGACAACCCGCTCCGCCGCTTGAGCGCGCCGACGCCGAGGACCATGACGCCGGCACTGGCCGCGGCGCCGACGACCGCCGGGATCCCGGTGAGGCTCGCGACCGCGACGCCCGGGAGCATGCCGTGCGACAGGGCCTCACCGAGGAACGCCATGCCGCGGACGAGGACCCACGTCCCGACCACGGCGCACAGCACGGCCGCCAGGGCCCCTCCGGCGAGGGCGCGCGCCATGAAGTCGGCGGTGAAGGGGTCGGTCAGCCAGGTCACGGTCCGAGACGCTACATGAAAATGACTATCGATACTGATAGTGTCCTCAGGTGCCCGCTGCCCCACCCGCTGCTGCCCTCACGGCCTCCGACCTCGTCGTCCGGCGGGGCGGACGGACCGTGCTCGACGGGCTGAGCGCCACGTTCCCCGCCGGGGCCGTCACCGCGCTCACCGGACCCAACGGGTCGGGGAAGTCCACGCTGCTCGACGCGCTCGCCGGGGTGCTGGACCCGTCCGCCGGACGGGTGACGGGCCTCCCGGCGGATGGTGTGGCCTACGTCACGCAGGCCGTCCCACCGACGGTGCTGCCGCTCACCGTCCGCGCCACCGTCGCGATGGGGCGGTGGCGACGACGCCCGTGGTGGCGACCGCCCGGCCGCGACGACCGACGGATCGTCGACGCGCAGCTCGAGCGGATGGCGATCGGCGGACTGGCCGACCGGCCGCTCGAGGGGCTGTCGGGTGGTCAGCGGCAGCGCACGCTCGTCGCACTGGGCCTCGCGCAGGGGTCGCGGGTGGTGCTCGTGGACGAGCCGACCGCCGGCGTCGACCGGGACTCGGCGGCCCTGGTCGTCGCCGCCCTCGCGGCCGAGGCCGCTCGGGGCGTCGTCGTGGTCCACGCCGCGCACGACGCCGCGGCGATCGCGGCGGCGGACCGGGTGGTCACGCTGGCCTGAGGCTGTGACCGGTCGCCGGGGTTCAGGGGCAGGCGACGGCGACCGAGCCGGTCGCCGTCGTCTCGGCCGCGGCGGCGGGGGCGGCGGCGTTCGACCGCCGGAGCCCCATCGACACGAGGACGACCGCGCCGACCACGGCCACCGCGCCCGACAGCCAGAAGTCCGCGGCGAGTCCGAGCGACGACACCGCCGCGCCGCCGAGCACCGAGCCGGCAGCGATGGCGAGCTGGATCGTCGTGACGAACAGGGCCAGTCCGGTCTCCGACCCGGCGGGCGACGCGGTCGACATCCAGGTCTGCATGCCGAGCGGCAACGCGCCCCAGACGAGACCCCACACCACGAGCAGGACGAACACGCCGACGACCGAGTGCGCGAGGAGCGGGAGCGCCACCACGGCCGCCGCGAGCACGAACTTGGCCGAGCCGATGGTGCCGAGGACGCTGCGGCCGAGGGTGAACCCGGCGACGAAGTTGCCGACGATGCCTGCGATCCCGAACACCAGGAGCGCGATCGTGATCGTGTCCGGGCCGACACCGACGAGCTGCTGCAGGTACGGCGCGATGTAGGTGTAGGCGGCGAACTGCGCCGCGAAGAGGAACGCCGCGGCGATGAGGCCGACGCGGGCGCGGGGGACGCGGAGCAGCGACCCGAGCGTGGCGAACCGCACCTGCTGCAGTGCCGGGATCCGCGGGAGCATCGCGAGCTGCAGCACGAGCGCCACGAGTCCGAGCCCGCCGCCGATGACGAAGGCCAGGCGCCAGCTCGCCAGCGACGACACGAGCGCGCCGAGCGGGAGGCTCACCACGGTGGCCACCGAGACGCCCGCGGTGATGAGTGAGGTCGCCCGGATGACGACGTCGGACCGGACCAGCCGTCCGGCGATCCCGGCGCCGATCGCCCAGAACCCGCCGATGCCCACACCGAGCAGCATGCGCGCCACGAGCAGCACCCAGAACGCGGGTGCGGCCGCCGCGAGGCCGTCGGCGACGACGAGCAGGGCGGTGAGCGACACCAGCACGACGCGGCGGTCGACCCGCGAGGTCAGCACCGTGACGACGGGAGCGGCGACCGCGCCCACGAGCCCGGTGGCGACGACCATCAGCCCCGCGGTGCCGATGCCGACGTCGAGGTCGGCGGCGATCGCGGGGAGCAGGCCGATCGGCAGGAACTCGGACAGGACGAGGACGAACGATCCGAGTGCGACGGACGTGACACTGAGCCACCCGCGGCGCTCCGCTGACGAAGTCATGCGCTGCTCAAGCACCGGCGACCGCGGGCCATTCCCGTGCGACCCGCTGCGGCGGTGCCCGGTCGTCGTGGCGCCGGTGATGCCGCCGTTCGGGTTGGGCGGCATCACCGTGCCGAGGCCGGTCCGCCTAGGGTGCGGCCCGGCCTGCACGACGTCGCGGGCGTGCTCCACGAACCTATGCAGATCGTTATGTGGAGTCAAGTCTCCACATAAGGGGCGCGATTAGGGTCTTCTCATGTCCGCAGCCGAGCGAGCCCGCGCCGAGCGCGTCCGCGCCGAGCGGGTCGAGGTGCGCCGCAGCCGCGAGGCGATCCTGGTCGCGGCCGAGCAGCACTACGCGGCGCACGACGCCGACCCCACCATGGTCCAGCTCGCACAGCTGGCAGGGATCGGGACGGCGACGCTCTACCGGCGGTTCCCGAGCGTGGACGAGGTGGTCCGCGCACTGCACGACCGGCTCCTCGCCGAGTTCGAGCGCGTCGAGGCGGCCGTCGTGGCCCAGCAGACGGGGTGGGACGGGGTGGTCGCGCTCGTCACCACGATCATCGAGGTCCTGCAGGAGCACCCGGCGATCCCGCGGCTCAACCGCAAGATGGTCGCGCTCGACGACGACCAGCAGTTCAGCTCCCGGTGGGCGGACCGGCTCGACGCGTTGATCGCGAGCGCCCAGGCCGAGGGGGCCCTGCGCGCGGACGTGACGGCCAACGACGTGACGTTCGCGGCGTTCCGCCTCGGCAGCTACTCGAACCTGCCGCCGGGGGAAGCGGCGCGGATCATCGGCCGGCAGCTCGCCATCGTGCTCGACGGGCTGCGGGCCGACGGAGCGCGGAGCGCGTTACCGGGTGAGCCGATCCGGCCGGACGACCTGCACCGCGTGTTCCGCTACGAGGTGGCACACCCGGTCGAGTAGCGAGCGGGGGTGCGCCGCCGTCCGGCGTGCGTCAGTAGGTCCTGGGCCACTCGGTCGTCAGGTACGCCTCGACGGCGCGGTTGCGGAACGAGTACGGCTTGCCGCGGGAGATGATCCCGCGCACGGTGTCGAGTCGCTGCGAGAACGGTCCGACCTGGGCGGCGAGCGTCAGGCCCATCCTCGCCGCGATCTTCGTCGCGGTCCGTTCCGCGGGGGCGAGTGCGGCCATCGCAGTCACGAACTCCTCCTCGCGCGGCGGCAGGCGGTTCAGGATGCGTTCGACGTGCGCCGACGCCTCGCCCTCCGCACCACGCCAGCCGCGGATCGCCTCGTCCTCGGAGATGGTCGAGGCGTTCCCGGCGTTCCACGCTCGCTGACCGGCGAGCTGGAACAGGAACGGCTCACCGCAGCACAGGGCGACGATCGCATCGACGGCCTCCTGGTCCATCCGGACCCGACCGACGCCGCCTTCGTCGTCCGCGACCTCCCACCCTGCGATCACGAACGGTTGCAGTGCTGCGCGGAGGTCGTCCTCGTCGATGGCAGCGAGCACCGTGGTGGCGAACCGCCTGGCGAACGTCGCCCCCTTCCTCGATCCGGCCATGTCCTCGAAGTCGGGCAGGCCGGTGAGGTAGACGGCGATGGGGAGGTGGCGCTCGACGTGTGCTCCGCCGGGCGCCTCGACCTTGACCGCATGGGAGAGCGCGTCGCCGAGCGCGATCAGCAGCTGGGACAGGGCGGCTTCGTCTGCGATGTTCTGCACCTCGTCGATGTGGATGAAGACGACGTTGCCCTGTCGGATCGCAGCCTCGCCGAGCTCGACGAGGAGTTCGAAGAGGGCGCGGTGGGGCTCGGGTCCGTCTGCTCCGCGGACCGTCACGGACCACCCGGCCACCGCGATCTGCTCCACGCGACCGATCAGGTCGACGATCCGTCGCTGGGTCGACCCCCGGAGTCCTGCCTGGTCGGCGAGTTCCACCACGGCGCGGGCGACCAGCTTGAGCGGGTCCGCGCCGGCCGGGACCCGGAGCTGCGGGGTGACCCAGTCGCCGGCAGCCGTCGCTTCCCGTGCGATCTTCCTGACGAGGCTCGACTTGCCGGTGCCGGGTTCCCCGAGGATCGTCCGACCACGCTCGTAGCCGCCGTTGCGCAGCCTCGGCCGGAGGACGTCGCGCCAGTCGCTGAGTTGCGCGACCCGCCCTGCCCAGACGTCCGGGATGATGTCGGATCCGGGCTGGAAGGGGTTCTGAACGGGAGTCCTCACGCTGTAAACATTAACAAGGCTTCATCCCGTTGTTAATGTTATCGGCGCCGGACTCGACCTCGTCGCCCGACCCAGGACCGGTCAGGCGTCCAGCGCCGCCCGGGCTGCCGCGACGACCTCCGCGTCGGTGACGAAGTGCGCCGACCCGTCGTCCGCCCCGCCCATCGGGACCCCCGCGTGCGCGCTGTCGGCAGCCGGCCGCTTCGCGGAGAGGTGCACGGCGGCCACGCCGGTCGCCACGAGGGCCGGGACGTCCGCGGGGATGACCCCGGCGCCCGCCATGACCTGCACGGGACCGGCGGCCTCGACCATGCGGGCGATCGTCGCGGCGCCGGTGAGGGCCGTGGGGGCCGCGCCCGAGGTCAGGACGCGGGTGAACCCGAGGTCGGCGAGCGTGGCGGCGGCCGCGACCGGGTCGGCCGCGTGGTCGATCGCCCGGTGCAGGGTGACCTCGGCCGTTGCGCTCACCGACCGCGCCGCGTCGACGAACCGACGGAGGGCGTCCGCGTCGAGGGAGCCGTCCGCACGCAGAGCGCCGACGACGACGCCGGCGGCCCCGGAGCGGAGGACCGCACGGACCTCACGTTCCATCAGCGCGACCTCGTCGCGGTCGTGCACGAACCCGCCGGGACGGCACCGCACGAGCGCGTGCGCCGGGATGCCGGTCTCGTGCGTCGTCTCGACGAGCGCCTGCGACGGCGTGAGCCCGCCGAGTTCGAGGCCGACGCAGAGCTCGACCCGGTCGGCACCGCCGTCCCGCGCGACGACCGCGCCGGTGGGGGAGGTGACGGCGATCTCGAGACGGACGGCGGTCTGGGTCATGCAGTGGCTCCGAGCGGTTCGTTGGAGGCGGGGATGATCCGGGCACGCAGGTCCGGCGCCGCCGGGAAGACTCGATCGTAGGGGAACATCGGCCGCTCGATCCTGTGGTGGCCGAGCCGCTCGAGGTCCTGGTCGACGCCGCCCGGCGTGAGGGCGAGCATCCAGTCCGCCGACATGGCGAAGAGCTCCGGTTCGAGGTACCCGATCTTCACCACGACGATGTCCGCCTCCCGCGGCGCGAGGTCGAGGTCGGTGAAGTCGTGCTCGTGGTGGTACGGCTTCCGGAGGGTCGTGAGGATCGCGAACACGCTGCCGACCTGCAGCACGACCTCGGTCTCGGCGTCGCGGTCGCCGTGCTTCACGGCGTGCACCCGGCCGGTCATGGTGATCGGCCCGGCGTGCACGTCGTCGACCTCGGCCCCGGCGGTGACGGTGACGGTCGCGCCGACGCCGGCCTCGACGGCGGCCGCGACCGCGGCGGGACCGGGGACGCTGGCGTAGATGACGACCGGGCCGGACGGGTCCTGGAACTCCGGGCGGGCGAGCACCTGGGTCAGGCCCCACGTCATGTCGCCGGAACCGCCCGCGGTCGGGTTGTCGCCCGAGTCCGAGACGAAGTACGGCCGCGCGGCACCGGGGGCGAGCGCGGCGGCGAGGCACTCGTCGAACGAGCCCGTGGGGGCGACGAACTCGAAGTCCTCCCGCGCGTCCCAGAACGCGGAGGCGAGCCGTTCGGCGCCCGCCGCGACCGCGTCTGCGTCCCAACCGGTCACGACCGTGACGGCCCGGTCGCGCGGCTGGTCCGCCCAGGCGTAGCCGACCCAGATCGCGGCGTCGAGGACCCCGTCGGTCGCCTCGACCGCCGGCACCTGCGCGTAGAGGGACCTCGCCGGCTCGATCCGCGTGGAGGTCTGCTCGCCGGGCAGCAGCACCGGGATCGGGATCCAGGCCTTGACCGGACGCTGCGACCCGACGGGCCGCGTGGCCAGCACGTCGATCAGGTTGCGGACGGCGCGCTCCTTCGTCTCGAGGGCGTCCTCGTGCGGCGCCATCCGGTAGCAGGTGACGAGGTCCACCTGGTGGGCGAGCTCCGCGGTGACGTTGCCGTGCAGGTCCATCGACGCGGAGACGATGACGTCCGGGCCGATCACCGCGCGGATCCGACCGAGCAGGTCCGACTCGGCGTCGTCCAGTCCCTCGACGACCATGGCGCCGTGGATGTCGTACCAGAGACCGTCCACGTGCGAGCTCGCGACGATGTCGGTGAGCCGCTCGACGATCTCCGACGCGAGCGACTCGTACGCGTCCCGCGTCACGATCCCGCCCGGCAGCGCGTGCCCGGTGAGCGCGCCACGGAAGTCCGCCTGCGCGGCGAGCGGTCCGAGGAAGTCGTAGCGGGCCACGACCTCGTCGCCGCGGTCCGGGTGGAACGCCGGGGCGAGGGTCCGCGTGGGCGTGAAGGTCGAGGTCTCGACGGCGAGGCCGGCGATCGCGATGACGGGTCGGCGGGTCGCGGTGGTGGGGGACACGTGGTCAGGCACGGACACTCCTGTTCCTGGTGGCGGGCTGGGGGACGGGCGCGGAGCGCTCCTCGAGCGAGACGGCGAGGCTCCGCTGCAGCGCGGACTGACCGGCACCGACGAGCCCGGCGTCGGCGCCGAGCGACACCGGCTCGATGGCGAGGTGCTGGGTCATGAGCGGGTGGCAGCTCTCGTACAGCTGGCTGCGCACGGCCGCGATGAACGGGTCGAGGGTGGAGAGGATGCCGCCGAGGTACACGGCGTCGGGGTTGAAGAAGTTGACGTTCGCGGCGAGGACCTCACCGAGGTACCGGCCGGCCAGCCGGACCGCCCGGGTCGTCTCGGGGTGCGCGTCCGAGGCGAGCCGGACGACGTCGGCCGTGCTGGACACGTCGACGCCGGCGGAGGACAGGATCCGCACGAGGGCGGCCCCGGAGGCCACCGTCTCGAGGCACCCGGTGTTGCCGCACGAGCACGGGGTGTCCCCGGCGGCGTCGATGCGGACGTGCGTGATGTCACCGGCGGCACCCGTGGCCCCGCGGTACAGCCGACCGTCGATGACGATGCCCGCGCCGATGGCGGACCCCGCCTTGATGGTGATGGTCTGCCGCCGGCCCGGGTCCTGCACGGTCTGCTCGCCCGCCGCCATGCAGTTGGCGTCGTTGTCGACGATCGCCGGCAGCCCGAAGCGCTCGGAGAGCCACGCGGCCACCGGGAACCCGTTCCACCCCGGCATCCGGCTCGGCAGGTCGACGACGCCCGCCTCGACGTCGACGGGCCCCGGGAGGCTGAGGCCGACGCCGCGGAGACCGTCACGGCCGTGGTCGTCGGCGAGCCGCTCGAGCAGGTCGGCCAACCGCCGGAGCCCGGCGGTCGGACCGTCGGAGAGCGCGAACGGGACGTTCGCGACCGACTCCAGCGCGCCTCCCGGCAGCACGATGCCGATGCGCGCGTGGCCGCCACCGACGTCCGCGGCGACCGCGTACTCGTCGACGCCGCCGAGGCGGAGCACCTTGCGCGGGCGCCCTCCCGTGGAGACGTCGGTGCCCTCCTCCGCGAGCAGCCCGTGGGCCAGGAGCTGCGCGACGACGTGGGAGACGGTCGACGGCGCGGCACCCAGGAGGGCGGCGATCTCGGTCCGGCTCGTGGCCTGCCCGGACGCGACGAGTTCGAGGACGCGAGCACTGAGGTCCGGCACGACTTTCTCCAATCCGGACGGAAGGGGACCGGAGGACCCGATCTGCGGCGAGCCTAGGGGCAGGCCGGGCCGGTCGACCCTTTCGCCCGATCCGCAGTAACGCAGTTTTTACATGGAGATGTTTGTTTTTCCAATGCGTTTGGCCATTGACTGTGCGCGTGCCGATCGGCATCCGTGCACCAACTCCCCGAGTACCTCGCACAAGGAGACACCCCATGTCCAAGCCCCGTCGCTGGGCGCTCCTCACCGGAGCGGCGCTCGCCGTGAGCGCCCTGCTCGCCGGCTGTTCCGGGGGCGGCAACGCCTCGTCGGGATCGACCGACGAGATCAACTACGCGCTCCCCGCCAACTTCACCCCGAACTGGATCCTGCCGATCGGCACGGCGGCGCACCTCAACACGAACAACGGGTCGATCGCGCAGTCGCTCTACGAGCCCCTCGTGGCCTACGACGGCTCCACCGGCAAGATCGCGTGGAACAAGGCCGGCTCCGTCGCGACGGATGCGCAGTTCGCCGCGGACAGCAAGAGCGTCACGGTGACCCTCGGCGACCGGCACTGGTCCGACGGCGAGGCGATCACGAGCCGCGACGTCGAGTTCTGGTTCAACCTGATCAAGGCGAACAAGGACCAGTGGGGTTCGTACTCCGAGGGCAAGGCGCCGGACAACTGGACGTCCTTCAAGAAGGTCGACGACACGCACTTCACGATCACGTTCGACAAGGCCTACAACTCCGACTGGATGCTCGCCAACCAGCTGAGCCACATCATCCCGCTGCCCCAGCACGCCTGGGACAAGACGAGCGCGAGCGCGAAGGTCTCCGACGCCGACGAGACCACCGACGGCGCGAAGCAGGTCTGGAAGTACCTCAACACCGCGGCCGGCAAGATCTCGGACTACGCCAGCGACGACCTGTGGAAGACGATCTCCGGTCCGTACGGCGTGAAGGCCTTCACCACCGCCGGCAAGGTCACCCTGACCGCGAACACGAAGTACGACGGCGGCGAGAAGCCCTCGATCAAGACGGTCAACCTGCTGCCGTTCACCACGAGCGACGCCGAGGTGAACGCGGTCCGCTCCGGCGAGGTCGACTACGGCTACATCAACGCCACCGACATGGACCAGAAGTCGTCCTTCACGGCGAAGGGCTACTCGGTCGAGCCGTGGACCGGGTGGGCGATCACCTACATGCCGTACAACTTCAACAACCCGACGATGGGTGCCGTCTTCAAGCAGCTGTACGCCCGCCAGGCCGTGCAGATGTCGATCGACCAGGCGTCGCTGTCGAAGGTCGTCTTCAACGGCACCGCGACCTCGACCTACGGACCGATCCCGCAGGCCCAGGAGTCCGACTACGTGTCGAGCACCCAGAAGGACAACCCCTACCCGTTCAGCACGAAGAAGGCCAAGGACCTCCTCACCAGCCACGGCTGGGAGCAGCAGGGCGGCACCATGGTCTGCACCTCGCCGGGCACGTCCGACAGCCAGTGCGGCGAGGGCGTCGCGAAGGGCACGAAGTTCACCATGCAGGTGCTGTCGCAGTCCGGCTCGACCGTGACCGACAACATGATGAGCGCGATCCAGTCGTCGCTCGCCAAGACCGGCATCGGCTTCACCATCAAGACCGCCCCGGTCTCGAGCGTGCTGTCGCAGACCCCGACCTGCACCTCCGACGAAGCGGCCTGCACGTGGGACCTCTCGTTCTTCGGCACCGCGGGCAGCTGGTACTTCCCGGCCTACCCGACCGGTGAGTCGCTCTTCTCGACCGGCGGTTCGGCCAACTTCGGCAGCTACTCGAACAAGCAGGTCGACGCCCTCATCGACGCGACGACCACCTCGCCCGACGCCACCGCCGTGCAGGACTACAGCGCCGCGGTCGCGAAGGACCTGCCGGTGATCTGGCTGCCGAGCCCGGACTACCAGATCTCGGTCGTCAAGAAGGGCCTGAGCGGGTTCGACCAGGACTCGCTCGCCAACTTCCACCCGGCCCAGTGGAAGTGGTCGAAGTAACCAGGTGACACCGCCTGGAGGCGCGGTGCGGGTCCGACCCGCACCGCGCCTCCCGACCGGCTCACGCACGCACCGACCGACGGAAGTCGCATGTCCACAGCTCTCTACCTCACCAGGCGCGTCCTGCAGGCGCTCGCGGTGATCCTCATCGTCACGATCGTCGTGTTCTGCCTGCTGCACGCCCTGCCCGGCGGACCCGCCCGCGGCGTCCTCGGTGTCTCCGCGACGCCCGCGCAGATCACCGCGTTCAACCAGGCGCAGGGGCTCGACCAGCCGCTGCCCCTGCAGTACCTCCGGTTCCTCGGCCGCCTGCTCACCGGTGACCTCGGCACCTCGTACACGCTCAACGAGCCGGTCTCGCAGCTCATCACCGAGCGCCTGCCGAAGACCCTCGTCCTCACCGGCATGTCCGCCGTGCTCGGCATCGTCATCGCGATCCCCGTCGGCATGTGGCAGGCGGTCCGTCGCAACGGCGCGGTCGACTACGCCGCCACGGCCCTCGCCTTCGTCTTCTACTCGACGCCCGCGTTCTTCCTCGGGCTCGTCCTGATCATCGTGTTCAGCCAGCAGCTGCCGTGGCTGCCGTCCCAGGCGCCGAGCGGCAACACCCTCGCCGAGGTGTTCCAGGACCCGGCGGGACTCGTCCTGCCCGTCGTCACCGGTGCCCTCGCGATGATCGCCGTGTTCAGCCGGTACATGCGCGCCGCGACGCTCGAGAACCTCCACGAGGACTACGTGCGCACGGCCCGGGCCGGGGGAGCGTCGACGGCGACGATCCTGCGGCGGCACGTGTTCCGCAACTCGCTCACCCCCGTGGTCGCGATGCTCGGCTACTACCTGCCGGTCCTGTTCGGCGGGGCGCTCGTCACCGAGCAGCTGTTCAACTACCCCGGGATGGGGCTGCTGTTCTGGAACGCGGCACAGACGTCGGACTACCCGACGCTCCTCGGCTGCGTGCTCGTCATCTCGATCGCGACGGTCGTCGGGACGCTGCTCGCCGACGTCGCGCAGTCCCTGATCGACCCCAGAGTGAAGGCAGGCCGCGCATGACCGCCGTCCAGATGGCTCCCGAAGCACCGGGAGCCCCCGTCGTCGTCGCGTCGACCGGCTGGAAGCTGGCCGTCCGCCGCTTCCGGCACAACACCCTCGCGGTGATCGGCCTCGTCGTCATCGTCGTCATCGTGCTGTTCTGCTTCGTCGGGCCCTTCGTGTACCCGACCGACCAGACGCACACCCAGCTGACCCAGGCGAACCTCGGCCCGAGCGCCGCGCACTGGTTCGGCACCGACGCGGTCGGGCACGACGTCCTCGGTCGCCTGATGTACGGCGGGAAGGTGTCGCTCCTGGTCGGCATCGCCGCCGGCGTCCTCGCCACGGTCGTCGGCACGCTCTGGGGCTCGGTCGCCGGGTACGTCGGCGGCTGGGTCGACGCCGTCATGATGCGCGTGGTCGACGCCGGCATCGCGATCCCCGCGCTCTTCATCCTGCTCGTGATCTCCGCGATCACGACCCCGGGCGTCTGGGGCCTCATCGTCATCCTCGGGTTCGTGTCGTGGCTCGTGCCCTCCCGGCTCATCCGCGCCGAGACGCTGACGCTGAAGAACCGCGACTACGTGCTCACCCTCCGCGCGATCGGCGGCTCCCACGCCCGCGCGATCGGGAAGCACCTGCTGCCGAACTCGGTGTCGACGATCGTCGTGGCGGCCACGTTCCAGGTCGCCGACGCGATCCTCCTCGTCGCCTACGTCTCGTACCTGGGCCTCGGGGTGCAGGCTCCGGCGACGGACTGGGGCGGCATGCTCTCGGCGGGTCTGACCGCCGCCTACTCCGGACGCTGGTGGCTGATCGTGCCCCCGGGTCTCGCCGTGATCCTGGTCGTCTGCGCGTTCAACGCCGTCGGCGACGGGCTCCGGGACGCCTTCGACGTGAGGGGCCGCTGATGTCCATCCTGACCACCACCGACCTCGGGGTCACCTTCCGCACCGAGTCGGGCACCGTCGACGCCGTCCGCGGGGTCTCCCTGCACGTCGAGCCGGGCGAGACCCTCGCGCTCGTCGGCGAGTCCGGGTCCGGCAAGTCCACGGTCGCGCTCGCCGCGATGGGGCTGCTCTCCGGCAACGCCTCCGCGACCGGCAGCGCGGTCGTCGACGGCCACGAGATCGTCGGGGCGCCGGAACCGTCGCTCCGGTCGTTGCGCGGCTCGACCGTGTCGATGGTCCTCCAGGAGCCCGCGACCGCCCTCGATCCACTCACCCGCATCGGCGCCCAGATCGCCGAGGTCGTCCGGAACCACCGCACGGTGACGGCCGCCGAAGCGCACGCCGAGGCCGTCGAACTCCTCCGCCGGGTCGGCATCCCGTCGCCGGAGACCCGTGCGAAGGCGTTCCCGTTCCAGCTCTCCGGCGGCCAGCGGCAGCGTGTCGTCATCGCGATGGCGATCGCGAACTCGCCGGCGCTCCTCATCGCGGACGAGCCGACGACCGCGCTCGACGTGACGGTGCAGGCCGAGATCCTCGAGCTGCTGCGGGCGCTCGCCGCCGACACCGGCACGGGCGTCCTGCTCGTCACGCACAACATGGGCGTCGTGGCGGACTTCGCCGACCGGGTCGCGGTGATGCTGCAGGGCGGGATCGTCGAGACCGGAGGCGTCGAGGACGTCCTGCTCCGGCCGCAGCACGACTACACGAAGCGGCTGCTCGCCGCCGTGCCGCGGCTGGCCGTCGCCGGCGCCGTCGGCACCGCCACCCCGCGTTCCGTCACGGACCGCGCCGCGGTCGCAGCGGAAGGAGCGGACGGGAGGCACGACGCGCCCCCGGCGGTCGACCTGCGGGACGTCTCGGTGACGTTCGGGCGCGGGGCGCGGGCCGTCCACGCCCTGAGCGGCATCGACATCGCGGTGCACGCCGGCGAGACCGTCGGACTGGTCGGCGAGTCCGGCTCCGGCAAGTCGACGGCCGCGCGGGTCGCGCTCGGTCTGGTCAAGCCGACCTCCGGCAGCGTGCACCTGTTCGGGTCGGACCTCCGCACCGCGAAGGGCCGCGACCGCCGTGCGCTCCGGTCCGGGATCGGCGTGGTGCTGCAGGACCCGGTCGCCTCGCTCGACGCGCGGATGTCCGTCGCCGAGTGCATCGCCGAGCCCCTCGCCGTGCACCGCCGGGGCATGTCCTCCGCCGACCGTCGGCGTCGCGTCGACGAGGTCCTCGACGCCGTCCGGCTGCCGCGCACCCTGGCGTCGCGGGCTCCACGGGAACTCTCCGGCGGACAGCGGCAGCGCGTCTCGCTCGCCCGCGCGCTCGTGCTGTCCCCGCGGTTGCTCGTGGCCGACGAACCGACCAGCGCGCTCGACGTCAGCGTGCAGGAGACGGTGCTCGAGGTGCTCCGCGAGCTGCAGGGCGACCTCGGGTTCGCGTGCCTGTTCGTGTCCCACGACCTGGCCGTCGTGCAGCAGTTCGCCGAGCGGGTCGTCGTGATGCGCCAGGGCGTCGTCGAGGAGCAGGGTGCCACCGGCAGCACGCTCCTGCACCCGACCACGGACTACACCCGACGGCTGCTGGCCGCCGTCCCCGTCCCGGACCCGGTCCTGCAACGGCGGCGTCGGGCCGAGCGGCTCGCGACCCTCGCGGCGGTGACTGCGTGATCGGCACGGACGCCGTCCTCGCCGGCGTCGACGTCGGCGGGACGAACACGAAGGTGCTCCTGGCGTCGCCGACCCTCGACGTCGTCGACCGGATCGACCTGCCGACGCCCGCCCACGCGGGCGGTGCGGCCATCGTCGGAGCGGCGCTCGGCGCGGTCACGGAGCTGCTCGAGCGGCACGGCGGGTCGCTGGCCGGCGTGGGTGTCGGCGCCGCCGGGGTGGTCGACGCGGACACCGGGACCGTGCTGGTCACCGGCAACTCGTTCACGGGGTGGGCCGGGTACGGCGTGGTCGACGCGGTCGCGTCGGCGCTCGGGGTGCCCGCGACGCTCGACAACGACGTGAACGCGTTCCTGCTCGGGGAGGTCGCCACGGGGGCGGTCGCCGGCGAGCCGGACGTGCTCGGGATGACCCTCGGCACCGGTGTCGGCGGAGCGCTCGTGCTCGGCGGGGTGCTCTTCGCCGGTCCCCGCGGCGCCGCCGGCGAGATCGGACACGTGCCGGGCTTCGGCGACGCGCTCTGCACCTGCGGGCAGGTCGGCCACCTGGAGACCATCGCGGGTGCACGGGGCATCGCGGACCGTCACGCCGAGCGGACCGGCCGTCGGTTGTCCGCCCGTGCGGTCGCGGAGGCCGCGCGTGCCGGCGACCCCGACGCGGCGGCGGTGTTCGAGACCGCCGGGTGGGGACTCGCCCGCGCGGCGCTGTTGACGGCCGGGATCCTCGACGTGACGACCGTCGTGATCGGCGGCGGGATCGCCCGGTCCTGGGACCTGCTCGAACCGGCGACGGCCCGGGCGATCGCGGCCGAGCCGCCGGTCAGCGGTGCGTCGATCCGGCTCGCGCAGTCCGCCCTCGGGGCGGATGCCGTGGCACTCGGTGCCGCGGCACGGGTCCGGGACCTCGTCCTCGGCGGAGCGCCGGCCCTCTGACGGTCGCACCGACGCCCGGTCGGAGCCGCCCCCGACGACGAGAGTCGGCCCGGACCACGTGGTGCCGTGGTCCGGGCCGACTCCCGGTGTGCGTCGGCACCCGTGGGTGCCGACCGTCGCGCTGGACTAGACCCGACGCGTCCCGATGCGGGGGAGGAGCAGGCCGAGCACGATCATCGCGACGGCGAGCACGAGGTGCAGCACGTTGTCGGCGCTGTTCAGCGGCACGAAGTTCGCCGGGTCGGCCATGCCGGCGGTGAACAGGCCGTAGACGAACAGGACGGCGTAGACGATGCCGCCGACGACCAGGTACAGGCGCGAACCGCGGGGGGTGCGGGCGGCGAGGAGGCCGACGACACCGAAGAGCAGGTGCACGATGTTGTGGAGCACGGAGACCTGGAACAGGCCGACGAGCATCGCCATCGAGCCGTGTCCGGCGACCGACATGGTGCCCATGTCCATGGTCAGACCGGGGATGAAGCCGGCGATGCCGACGAGGAGGAAGACGACGCCGAACACCGCGGCGCCCTTCTGGGTCCAGGTCGAGCCGAAGCCGACCCGGTTGTTCGCTGCGCTGGTGGTCATGATCTGATCCTTTTCTCGGTGGACGGGCACTGTTGCGCCCTCCAGGGGACGCCCACAGTACATTCGGAGCCGACGCGATGCCGGTTTGCAGTTCCGTTGTGCTCCGCAACGCGTTGAGCGGATGAACCCGGTGTGGCGGATGAACCCGGTGTGGTGGCCGCCCCTGGCAGTCCTGAACCGGGCGTGAGGCCACCGCGAGCACCCTGGGGCCATGAGCCAGTACGAGAAGCGCGATCCGAACACCCTCTACCCGAAGCCGCCGTTCCCGCAGCAGGAGCAGTCGCTGCCCGGTGCGGCCTGGAAGATGGACCCGAAGCCGGACCACGGCGAGGACAGCTACGTCGGCAAGGAACGGCTGACCGGCTTCCGCGGCATCGTCACCGGTGCGGACTCCGGCATCGGCCGCGCCGCGGCGATCGCGCTCTCCCGCGAGGGTGCCGACCTCGTCCTCTCCTACCTCCCCGACGAGCAGGAGGACGCCGAGCAGGTCCGCGACCTCCTCGAGTCCGAGGGGCGCAAGGCCGTCCTCGTGCCGGGCGACATCTCCGACGAGCAGTACTGCACGGACCTCGTCCAGAAGGCCGTCGACGAGCTCGGCGGGCTCGACACCCTCGTCATGGTCGCCGGCCGCATGGACAGCAACGAGGACATCCTCACGCTCGACACGTCGATGTTCGACTCCACCTTCAAGACGAACATCTACTCGCTCTTCTGGTTGACCAAGGCCGCGGTGCCGCACATGGAGCCCGGCTCGACGATCGTCACCACCGGTTCGATCCAGGCGTCGACGCCGTCGCCGGACAAGATCGACTACGCGGTGTCGAAGGGTGCGATCAAGCTCTTCACCGAGGCCGTCGCCCAGCAGCTCGCCCCGAAGGGCATCCGGGTGAACTCGGTGGCTCCCGGGCCGGTGTGGACGCCGCTGCAGCCGGGTTCGGACGACGCCGAGACGGTCGCGCACTTCGGTGAGTCCTCGCCGTTCGGCCGACCGGGCCAGCCCGCCGAGCTCGGTGCGGCGTACGTGCACCTGGTGAGCCCGGAGTCGAGCTACCAGTCCGGGTCGACCATCACGATCGCGGGCGGGACGCCCGCCTTCTAGGCGGAGCTGCAGACGGACTGGAGGCGCGGTGCCAGCTGGCACCGCGCCTCCAGTCCGTCAGTGGGTCGCGTCCACGACCCGCTCGCGTCAGCCCTGCGGCGGCGAGTACAGCTGGAGGTCGTTGCCCTCGCTGTCCGTGAAGGGCACGATCTTGCCCCACGGGTGCTCGCTGATCCCGCCCGCGAAGTCGACGCCCTTCGACGTGAGGTCGGACACCTCGTCCTCGATGGACCCGTCCGGCTGGAAGGTGACCACCGCACCGCCGCCGTTCGACGACGACGCCGACTCGCGGGCGTTCAGCCCGATCCGCAGGCCGTTGGCGTCGATCTCGCTCCAGTCGTCGGACTCGCTCGAGACCTCGAGACCGAGCGTGTCGCGGTAGAAGGCGACCGCTCGCTGCATGTCGCTGACCGGGACCCAGACTGCTGCCACTCCGCTTGCCATGGTGTTTCCTCTCCGTCGAGTGCTTGCTCGTACGCGATGGACGCTAGGAGCCGCGGATGTGGACGGGCACAGCCGGACCGGTGTCTGCGGGCGGCCCCGGCACCGCCGTGCCACGATCGAGGGGAACCGCCGGCACCGTCCGTCGGTCGGCGACGGGAGCAGCAGATGGCAGGCGTGACGCACGTGGTCCTGGTGGCCTGGGAGACGGACGGGGACCACGCGGCGCGAGCGGACGCGCTCGCGGCCGAGCACCTCGTCCGCATCGACGGCGTCGAGTCGGTGCGCTCGGGCACGAGCGTCAGCACCGAGGGCAAGGAGGACGGCTTCGACTGGATGCTCGTCGTGCGCTTCCGGGACCGCGCCGCGCTCGACGGCTACCTGCCGCACCCCGAGCACCGTCCGGTCGCGGAGCACATCGGTGCGTCGAGCGCCCGTGTCGTGGTCTTCGACGTCGAGGACTGAGCGCCGCGGTCCGGGTCAGCCGCGCTTCCGGCGCGGACGGGCGGACCGCGGGGGGATCGTCCGCATGTGGTCGCGCACCCGCCCCAGCACGTCCGCCAGGCTGCCGACGTCCTGCGCGGAGAGCGGCTCCAGGAACAGCTGTCGGAGCACCGCGACGTGGCCGGGGAACACCGCGCCGAGGACTGCGCGGCCGGCGTCGGTGATGGTCACGGTGACGCCGCGCTCGTCGTCGGCGGACGGGCTCCGCGTCACGAGGCCGCTCTGCTCGAGCAGTCCGACCTGGTAGGTGAGTCCGCTCCGGCTGTAGACGACGCCGTCGGCGAGGTCCGTCATCCGGCGGCTGCCGTCGGCTGCGTCACCGAGGGTGGCGAGGAGCTGGAACTGCACGTAGCTCAGGCCGCCGGCCTCCTTCAGCTGCTGCTCGACGGTGTGCCGGAGCAGGCTGCTGACCTCGATCAGGGCGAAGTAGGCACCGAGCTCGGCGGGGTCGAGGGGCGGGGAGTCGTCTGCGGCCACCCGGTCAGTCTAGGTGTTGCGAATTCGAAGGAGATGCGGCGGCCTCCGGCCCCAGGACTCCGAGCAGCGCCAGGGCGTCCGCGTCCGGCGACCCGGCGGGCGCCGTGTACAGGACGAGGTGCTGGTCGCTCTCGACGAGGGCCATGCTGTCGCAGTCCACGGTGACGGCGCCGACCGCCGGGTGGTGGAAGGTCTTCGTGAGCATCGGCGTCGCCTGGACGTCGTGTCGTGCCCACAGCCGTGCGAACGTCGCGTTCGTCGTGTGGAGCTCGTCGACGAGTGCACGGACCGTGGGATCCGAGGGGTGCCGTGCGAGGGTCGTGCGGAGCTGCACGACGACGTGGTGCTGGAACTCGCGCCCGTCCGTGATGCCGTACGGAGCGGGGGTGTCCTCGGCGGCGCCGTCCGGCGGGAACGCGCGGCGGGCGAGGTTCCGGGCGGACGGCGGCCGGCGACCGAAGTCCTCCATGAGCGCGGCGGCCAGCGGGTTCCACGCGAGGACCTCGAAGGTCGCCGAGAGGACGAAGGCCGCGGTGTGCGGCAGCCGCTCGACGACCGCGAGGATGCTCGGGCGGACGACGCGGTCGACGGTGCCACCGGGCAGCGGTGCCGTCCCCGCCAACAGGTGCAGGTGCCCGGACTCCGCGGCGGTCAACCGGAGCGCACCGGCGATGCCCGCGAGCACCTCGGCCGACGGTCGCGGCGCCCGTCCCTGTTCGAGGCGGACGTAGTACTCCGTGGACACGTGGGCGAGCACGGCCACCTCCTCGCGCCGCAGTCCGGGGGTCCGCCGCCGTGGACCCGGCGGCAGGCCGACGTCCTCGGGTCGCACGCGAGCACGGCGGGTCCGGAGGAAGTCGGCGAGTTCCTGCTTGTCCATGTCCGGGAGTCTGCCCCCTGCCCGACGCCGTGTCCTGGTACCGGATGTACCTGGATCGGGTCGTGCGGGCGGCGCGACGCTGGTGCCATGACGAACCCCACCACCACCACCACACCCGTCGGCCTGCTCACCGGCAAGGTCGTCCTCATCACCGGAGCGAGTCGCGGGATCGGCGCCGCCGCGGCCCGGCTCTTCGCCCGGGAAGGCGCCGCGGTCGTCCTCGCCGCCCGCGACACCCGGGCCCTCGACGGCGTCGTCGCCGACGTGCGTGCCGAGGGCGGGACGGCGGACGCCGTCGCGCTCGACCTCGCGACCCCGTCGAGCGTCCGAGCGGCGGTGGCCCGTGCCGAGGAGCTCCACGGTCGCCTCGACGGCGCGTTCAACAACGGGGCGGCCTTCCAGCAGCCCGGTCCCCTCGACACGACGAGCGACGAGGACGTCGACACGCAGTTCGCGGTGAACTTCCGCGGGCACTGGGTCGCGATGACCGCGGAGGCGGCCCTCATGCGCCGGACCGGGGCTGGCGCGATCGTGAACACGTCGAGCATCGGCAGCCGCCGCGCCAACCCCGCGCCGCCCGCGTACGGCGCGATGAAGCGAGCGCTCAACAGCATCACCGAGACGGCGGCCGTCACCTGGGCGTCGGACGGCATCCGGGTGAACGGCATCACCCCGGGCGGCACCGCGACGGACATGATCGACGCGTGGGAAGCGGCCACCCCGGGTGTGAAGGCCCAGATCGACGCCTCGGTGCCGCTCGGCCGCATGGCGCGCCCGGAGGAGGTCGCCGAGGTGGCGGCGTGGCTGCTGAGCGACCGCGCATCGATGGTCACGGGAGCGATCGTCCCGGTCGACGGCGGTGCCGGCGCCTGAGGGCCGACAGTCGACGAGGTCGACACGGTGCGGACGTCGGGCGCAGGGCACGCCCGTCCGGCGCCCGGCGTCCGGCGTCCGTAGCATGGGACCGTGGCTGCGCCGAGCGAACCGACCGTCCTGCTGACCGCCTTCGAGCCCTTCGGCGGTGACGCCCGGAACCCCTCGTGGGACGCCGCCCAGCGCCTCGCCGCCACCTGGGACGGGCCGGCGACGCTCGTCGTCGAACAGCTGCCGGTGGTCTTCGCCGAGGAACGCCCGCGCCTGGCGGCGCTCATCGCCCAGCACCGCCCGACCGTCGTCGTCGCGACGGGCCTCGCGGCCGGCCGCGCCGCGGTCACCCCGGAGCGCGTCGCCATCAACGTGATGGACGCCCGCATCCCGGACAACGCCGGAGCGCAGCCGGTCGACGAGCCGATCGACCCGTACGGCCCGCCGGCGGCGTTCTCCGGCCTGCCGATCAAGCGCATCGTGCGCGACGTCCGGGCAGCCGGCGTGCCCGCCGCCGTGTCGAACACCGCGGGCACCTTCACCTGCAACCAGGTGTTCTACGAGCTGATGTCGTTCGCGGGGCGCGAGGGCTTCCGTGCCGGCTTCGTGCACGTGCCGGCGACGCCGGACATCGCCGGCGACGGCCCGTCCCTGGCGCTCGAGGACATCGTGTCGGCACTCGACGCGGTCGTCCGCGCGTCGATCGACCCCGCCGGGGACATCGTCGAGCAGGGCGGCGCCGAGTCCTGACCCGGACCGGACCCCGTGCTACAGTTATGAGATCAGAACCAAGGGGGCTGGTCGGCGCGCGGGAACGCTGACCGGCTCGTGTACCGCTCGACGGTGCCACCCCCGTGTCCTTCGGTTCGCACCCTCGTGCCTCTCGCCGTGCGGCTCCGCCGCCGGAGCACGATCCGTGCCCACCGAAGGAGCCCTCGTGACCACCACCATGCCCGAGACCCGTCGCGGACGACTCCGCGGCAACCCCGTCGCCACCCTCGTGGCCGTGTGCTTCGGCCTGTTCATGGTCGGGCTCGACGCCACCGTCGTCTCGATCGCGAACCCGGCCATCGCCGCGGACCTCGGCACCACCTTCACCGAGCTGCAGTGGATCACGAACGCCTACCTGCTGGCGCTCGCCGTGTTCCTCATCCTCGGCGGCAAGCTCGGCGACCGCTTCGGCCGCCGCCGCATGTACCTCGTCGGGGTCGTCGCGTTCGCCCTGTCCTCCGTCGCGATCGGTGTCGTCGGCACCGCCGAGGGCGTCATCGCGTTCCGCGCGGTGCAGGGCCTCAGCGCAGCGCTCCTCATGCCGCAGACCCTCGCGCTGCTCCGGGCGACCTTCCCCCGCGAGCAGTTCGGCGTCGCGGTCGGCGTCTGGGGCGGTGCGTCGTCGGTCGCCATCGCCGCGGGGCCGATCGTCGCCGGGATCCTCGTCGCGAGCGCAGGCTGGGAGTCGGTGTTCTTCGTGAACGCGCCGATCGCGGCCGTCGGACTCGTCGTGGGCGCCCTCGTCCTCCGCGAGTCGACCGCCCCGCAGCGCGGCCGGTTCGACGTGGTCGGGGTCGTCCTCCTGGCAGCCGGCCTGTTCGGCATCGTGCTCGCCGTCGTGCAGTCCGAGTCCTGGGGCTGGGGCAGCCCGCTCACCCTCGGCGTGCTCGTCGCCGGCGTCGTGCTCCTCGTCGTCTTCGTGCTCGTGGAACGCCGGGTCGCGGACCCGCTGCTGCCGATGTCGCTCTTCCGCTCGTCCTCGCTGTCCATCGGCGGGCTCGGGGTCGGCGCGAACTTCTTCGCGATGCTCGGCGTGACGTTCTTCCTCTCGCTGTACATGCTCAACCTGCGCGGGGCGAGCGGACTCGAGGCCGGTCTCATGCAGCTGCCGCTGAGCGGTGTCTCGATCGTCGCGTCCCCGATCGGTGCCGCGCTCGTCGGCCGCTTCGGGGTGCGTCGGACGCTCACCCTCGGCCTGCTGCTCGTGGGCGTCGCACTGCTGGCCCTGACCGCGACCACGCAGGACTCCCCGTACCTCGGGATGGCGATCCCCTTCGTCGTGTTCGCGCTCGGTGCCGGCTTCACGATGACCGCCGGGGCGGAAGCCGTCGTCGGGAGCGCCCCGGTGCAGCTCGCCGGTGTCGCCGGTGGCTTCCAGGCGACCGCCCTGCAGCTCGGCGGTGCGCTCGGCACCTCGGTCCTGTCGGCCGTGGTGAGCGCCGGGGTGCTCTCCGGCACCGCCGGGCTCGGACTCGGGACCGCCGCGCGCCAGGGCCTCGCGCAGGGGATCGTGCCGAGCGGACTCGGCGCGGAGGCCGCGGCGACCGCCCGGGACGCCTTCCTCGGCGGCATGCACGGCGCGTTCGTCGTGGCGGCGGTCGTCGCGATCGTCGTCGCCGTCCTCGCCGCGGTGTTCGTCCGGGACCGCGGTTCGCTGAACGAGCTCTGAGGGTCCGGCGGGTGCGGCGCGGCCACGCACCGGTCCGGACCTGCGACGATGGCCGGATGTCCGACGCAGCCCTCCGCCCCCGCCGACGCGAGGACGACCTCGACGGCATCCTCCTGCCGAGCCGCACCCCGCTGGCGTCCATCGCCATCGCGGTCGCCGCGGTGATCGTCATCACCATCGTCGGCTTCACCCTCGGCACCGTCGACATCGGGCTCTCGAAGGCCCTCAACACCCTGCACACCGGGGCGCTCGGTGCGTTCTCGACGGCCGTCTACCACGTCATCAGCCCGGGGCCGGCGATCGGCATCACCGTCGTGGTGGTCGCGGTCATCTGGTGGCGGACGCACGACCTGCGGCCCGCCCTGGCCTTCGGCGGGACGATCGCGATCACCTGGGTGCCGGCGGCGGTGGTCAAGGAGATCGTGCACCGGGCCCGTCCGGACGTCGCTGTGTTGTCGCACCCGTTCCCCGTGCAGCCCGACCCCGGCTACCCGAGCGGCCACACCGTGTACATCACGGCGTTCGTGATCGCGCTCATCTGGTTGCTGCGCGAGACCCGGTGGCACCGACTGGTGCTGACGCTCGGCGTCGTCGCGATCGTCGTCGTGTTCTTCGCCGTCTCGATCGACGCCGTGCACTACCCGACCGACGCGGCCGCGTCGATCCTCTGGTCGATCGCGGTGGCGCCGGGGGTGCGCGTCGTCTGGGTGGACTGGGCGATGCCGCGGATCCCGTTCCTCCGCGGACCGAGGCTGCGTGGGAACCCGCCGCGCCGCTGAGCCCGCGCCCGTCGCTACAGTGGCGGCATGGACCGAGCGGTGACGGACGACCTCCTCGCCGAACTCGCCGACGTGGTGCTCCGCATCGCGCGCGAGGTGGACCCGAACGGCGCCCGGCTGCCCGAGGTCGTGCCGCTCACCGGCACCGAGGCGCTCGTGATGCGCTGGGTCGACCGGAACCCCGGCTCCACGCCGAGCGCCGTCGCCGACGCGACCGCGCTGAAGCGGAGCAACACGAGCGTCGCGCTCGGCTCCCTCGTCGCGAAGGGCATGGTGGAGCGCCGCCCGCACCCGGAGGACGCCCGGACGGTGCAGCTGTTCTCCACGCCGCTCGCCGGGCAGAGCATCGCCCGGCTCCACGCGCACTGGTCGGGCGTGCTGCGCTCGGCGCTCGCCGGTGACGAGCGGGACGTCGACGCGACGGTCGCGCTGCTCACGCGCATCGACGCGGGCCTCCGCGACGCGGGCCGCTGAGCCCGCGTCCGTCGGCCCCCGGACGGCGGACGGGAGGCACGGGGCGGCCCCGCCGCACCCCGCACGACCGTCAGGCGGTGGGCTCCGACACCTCGTCCTCGATCGGCAGCAGTCGGCGCGCGCCACGGCCCTCCGCGCCCAGGGCGTCGCCGGGGTTCATCACCAGGCAGGCGTTCAACGAGACGCACCCGCAGCCGATGCACTGGTCCATCTCGCGCTGCAGCCGCTCGAGTTCGAGCTGGCGGGCGCGCAACCGTGCCCGCCACCGTTCGTTCAACCGCTCCCAGTCCCGCAGCGACGGCATCCGGTCGGACGGCAGCGCCGCGAACTGCTCGGCGACCTCGGCGAGCGGGATCCCGAGGCGCTTCGCCACCTGGATGATCGCGATGCGGCGCTCGACGTGGCGCGGGTACAGGCGGGTGCCGCCGGCGGTCCGTTCCGGGTGGACGAGCCCCTTCCGTTCGTAGAAGTGCAGGGCGGACGCAGGGACCCCGGTCCGTTCCACGACCTCGCCGATGGTCAGGAGGTCGGTGGGTCGTGGCGCCGGGATCTCGACCATGGTGGAGATCCTACGACCGCCCGCGGTCGTCCCCGGGTGGCACCGGAGCACCCCTGGTAGCCTGGCGGCGCACCACCAACACGCAGTGTGTATCTACCGGCCGCCGGCACCCCGGCGGACAACGGCGGCACCCGATGGGTCCGTCCCCCCACCGTTCCGGGCGGGCCGAGAAGGCACACCTCATGCTCCACACCCTCCCCGACCCGTCCGCGCCGTCCACCGGGGCCACCCGGTCCGCCGACCGGTCGCTCGTCTCCCTCGCCGGACGCTGGTACTTCCCGATCGCGTTCGTCGCCCGGTTGCCCTTCGCGATGATGGTCGTCGGCGTGCTGACGCTCGTCGTCGCTGCACGGGACTCGGTCGCGCTCGGCGGCGTCAACTCGGCATCGGTCGGCATCGGCGCCGCGGTGTTCGGTCCGTTGGTCGGCGCCGCGGCCGATCGCTTCGGGCAGCGCCGGGTGCTCGTCCCGGTCGGCCTCGTCAACGCGGCGCTGCTCGGCCTCTTCCCGCTCGTGGTCACCGGGCCCGCACCGGACCTCGCGGTGCTCGCCACGGCGTTCTGCATCGGTGCCTCCGCGCCCCAGGTGGCGCCGATGTCCCGCACGCGACTGGTCGCCATCATCCGGCAGCGCATGGCCCCGGCGCGACGCGAGCAGGTCACCAGCGGCACGATGGCCTACGAGTCCGCCGCGGACGAGACGGTCTTCATCATCGGCCCGTTCCTGGTCGGGATCCTGGCCAGCGCGATCGCCCCCT
This sequence comes from Curtobacterium sp. L1-20, assembly GCF_048755855.1. Taxonomy (GTDB): domain Bacteria; phylum Actinomycetota; class Actinomycetes; order Actinomycetales; family Microbacteriaceae; genus Curtobacterium. Next base: position 822,698 of record NZ_CP151473.1, read on the forward strand.
GGGTGGCGGTCGCCGGCGCCTCGCTCCTGACGTTCGTGTTCGTCACCGCCTTCGCCCTGCACCCGACCGGCAGGCTCGCGGTCGGTACCCGCGAGGACCGCCCGTCCGCGCCCGCGCGGGAGCTCCTCCGGCCCCGGCTCGTCGTCGTGGTCGTCGGGATCCTCGGTGTCGGGCTGTTCTTCGGGTCGACGCTGACGTCGCTCACCGCCTTCATGGAGACGCACGGCGAACCCGCCCAGGCCGGGCTCCTCTACGGCCTGATGGGCATCGGTTCGGCCGGGCTGGCCCTCGGCTCGGCGGCCTTCCCCCGCGGGTTCGCCCTGGGCTGGCGCTGGCTCGTGTTCGGCGTCGTCCTGCTCGGCGGGGCCGTCGCGTTCTCGCAGGCCGGCTCGGTCCTCGCGGTCGGTGTCGTGCTCGCCGTGATGGGCATCGGCATCGGCCCGACGCTCGTCGCGCAGTACAGCCTCGGCTCGGACCGCGCCCCGATCGGCCGCTCAGCGACGACCATGACGATCCTGGGCTCCGCGGTGATCGTCGGGCAGTCGGTCGCCGCGGCCGTGACGGGCGACGTGGCGGAGCACCACGGGGCCGCGGTGGCGATGCTGCTGCCGGCGCTCGCCGCGGCGGTCGTGGTGCTCGCCGCCGTGGTCGACCTGCTGCTGTCGCGTCGCGCGGCGGCCTGATCGCCGGCGACCGCGTCCGCACGAGCGCCGCGGTCAGGACTCGGTGTCGTCGACCAGCAGGTCCTCGTGCCGCAGGTCGTCCGACCGCAGACCCGCGCGCGCGATCATGTGCGTCGACACCGGGACCAGGAACAGCTGGAACACCATGATCGGCAGCACCACCCACAGCGCCGTCCACGTCCAGACGGCGACGACGATCGCGGCGAGTGCGAACGCCAGCCCGAGCACCTGCGGCTTCGCCATCGCGTGCAGCCGGACGAGCGGGTCGGGGAAGCGCACGATGCCGACGCCGGCGCCGAGCGACAGGACGGCTGCGACGAGCAGCAGCCCGAGCGCGATCCACGCCCGCACGCCGGCGCCGTCGACGAAGCCCTGGATGGTGTCGATCACGAGCGGTCCTCCTCGGACGCGTGTTCCGGCGTGGTCGCGGTCAGGCCCTCGTCCGACGGGTCCGAGGACGGCGTGACGGCCCGCGCGACGGCGATCGTCGCGAAGACGCTCGTCGCCGCGATGACGACGAGCACGGGGATGCCGGAGAGGTCCTGCCGGACCACCATCGCGGCAGCGATCACGATCAGGGCCGTGGTCAGGACCATGTCCGACCCGATCATCCGGTCGAGGATCGTCGGACCGCGCACGATGCGGGACACCGCGAGGCCGAGCGCCGTCCCGAGCAGGGCGAGGACGAGTGCGATGCCGACCGCGGCGACGACCACCGCGGCGCTCACCGGGCCACCTCCGGCCGCGGACCGGACAGCTCCGAGACGTCCTGCTTCGAGCCCAGCGCCCGGATGACCAGCGTCTCGATGCCGAGGGCCTCCCGGCGCGCGGCCTCGACCTGCTCGGCACGTTCCGTGTCGAGCACGTGCAGCAGCAGGCGGCGGCGACGCAGGTCGACGTCGGCGACGTACGAGCCGGGCACGAGCGAGATCGCGAGCGTCGCCAGGGTGAAGGTCATCTCCGACGTGGTGTGCAACTGCACGAGGGCGATGGAACTGCGTCGGACGCCGCGCGGCCGCAGCGCGACCCAGGCGACCCGGAAGGAGGCCACGACCACGAGCCCGGACCACACCACCAGGAACCAGGCGGCGTGGAGCACCGAGAACCGGGTGGACAGCGGCACCGGGGGCAGCGGGAGCGCCTGCGTCACGAGCAGGGCGACGACGACCCCGCAGAGCAGCGTCAGCGGCGTCCACGACCCCCAGAGCAGCGCCCACAGGACGGTCAGCCCGGCCACCAGTGGCACGTCGTACCGCCACGCGACGACGATCCGGCGGGCGTTCGCGGTGCGCCGCGTGCTGCCGGCGGTCACCGCGTCCCCCCGAGGACGGCCTGCACGTAGCGGTCGGGGGACTCCAGCGACTCCGCGGCCCGGGTCGCGTAGCCGTACAGCGGACCGGCGACGACCGTGAGCGCGACGGACCCGAGGACCGCGACGGTCGTCACGCCGACGAGCATCCGCGGCAGCCGCACACGCTCGGGCGCCTCGCCGACGCCGCCCTGCGTGGGCGTGGGTGCGGTCTCCGGACGGGAGGCGCGGGTGGCGTGTGGTGCGTCGGTGACCGTCACCGAGCCTCCCGGGTGGAAGGCCTTGCCCGTCTCCTCCGACACGGTGAGGGGCGCGGGTTCCGGCGACCGCAGGTCGGCGTGCGGCTCCGCGACGCTGGCGTGCGGCGCCGCCGCCTCGGCGGCCGGCTTCGGCCGCCAGAAGGCGGCGTCCCAGACGCGCATGAGCGCGTACAGGGTGAGGAGGCTCGTGACGACCCCGGCGCCGATGGTGACGTACGCCAGTGGGGAGCCGTCCTCGGCGGCTGCCCGGAACAGGCCGAGCTTGCCGATGAAGCCCGAGAACGGTGGGATCCCACCGAGGTTGAACGCGGGGACCAGGTAGAGCGCGGCGAGCAGCGGCGCGGCCTTCAGCAACCCGCCGAGCGATCGGGTCGAGGTGGTGCCGCCGACGCGTTCCATCAGCCCCGACACCAGGAACAGCGTCGTCTGCACGACGATGTGGTGCACCGTGTAGAAGACCGCGGCGGCGGTGCCGACGACCGACCCGAGGCCGACGCCCATCACCATGAAGCCGATGTGGCTGATGAGCGTGAAGGACAGCAGGCGTTTCACGTCCGTCTGGGACACGGCGCCGAGCACCCCCACCACCATGGTGAGCACCGCCACGACCAGCAGGACGGTGTTCAGCTGCGGTCGGGGGAAGATGATCGTCTCGAGCCGGATGATCGCGTAGATGCCGACCTTCGTCAGGAGGCCCGCGAACACCGCCGTCACCGGGGCCGGGGCGGTCGGGTACGAGTCCGGCAGCCAGAACGCCAGCGGGAAGACCGCGGCCTTGATGCCGAAGCCGATGAGCAGCATCGTGTGGAGCAGGAGCTGCACGTGCTCGGGCAGCTCCGCCACCCGCTCGCTGATCTGGGCGATGTTGACGGTGCCGGTCGCGCCGTACACCAGACCGATCGCCGCGAGGAAGATCGCCGACGCGATGAGGCTCGTGACGATGTACGTCGTGCCGGCCCGGACCCGCTGCTCGCTGCCGCCCAGCGTGATGAGCACGTAGCTCGCGACGAGCAGCATCTCGAACGCGACGTAGAGGTTGAACAGGTCGCCGGCGATGAACGAGTCGAGCACGCCCGCCGCCAGCACGAGGTACGTCGGGTAGAAGATCGTGACCGGTGCCTCGCCGTCGTCGGCCGCGAGCCCCTGACCGATCGAGAACAGCAGGACGACGAGCAGCACGCTCGCGCTCACGGTGAGGAGCAGGGCGCTCAGCCGGTCGACGACGAGGGAGATGCCGTACGGCGCCTGCCACCCGCCGACCTGCACCACGATGGTGCCGTGCTGGTCGACCAGGACCATGAGCGTCGCGGCGACGGCCAGGGCCACCACGAGGACCACGACGGTGATCGCGCGCTGGAGCCGTTGGTGGCGCAGGAGCCCGAGCGCGACGGCGGCGCCGAGCAGTGGGACGAGGACGAGGAGCGGGACGAGCCAGGTCATCGGGTCGCCTCCTGTTCGGCGTCGGTGGTGGTCTCCGGGTCCTCGTCGGCGGGGTCGTCGCGGTGCCGACCGATCGCGCGGTCGGCCTCGTCGACCTCGACCTCGTCGGCGCGGGAGAGCTTCCAGGAGCGGTGGATGAGGGCGAGCAGGAACGCGCTGACGGCGAACGTGATCACGATCGCGGTGAGGGCGAACGCCTGCGGGAGCGGGTCGGTGATGCCCTCCGAGGTCTTCCCGATCGGCGGCTTCCCCGCAGCCCCCGACATCGTCAGGAGGAGCAGGTTGAGTGCGTTGCCGAGCAGCAGGAAGCCGAGCAGCATGCGGGTCAGCGAGCGTTCGAGCAGCAGGTACACCCCACACGAGAACAGCACAGCCATCGCGATGACGAGGACCAGGGTGACGGTCATGTGGCGCTCCCCTCCGGGGTCGGTGCGTGCGTGACGTCCGCCGGCGACGACTCGGTGGTGTCGCGGGTCGGGGTGGAGGCGTCCTCGAGGCGTTGGCGGTCCACCTCGGCGCCGAGACTGCGGAGGACGTCCAGCACGAGGCCGACGACGACGAGGTAGACCCCGATGTCGAAGAACGTCGCGGTGACGAACTCGACGTGCCCGAGGACGGGGACCGTCGCCTCGAAGAACTCCGAGTACAGGGCGTCCTTGCCGAAGAACAGCGGGACGATCGCCGTGACGGCCGCCGTGGCGACGCCCAGCCCCAGCAGCCGGCCGGCACGGACCGGAGCGGCGGCGCCGAGCTCGGCCGGGCCGCCGGCGAGGTAGCGGGCAGCGAGCGCGATCCCCGCGACGAGGCCACCCGCGAAGCCGCCGCCGGCCGCGTTGTGCCCGGCGAAGAGCAGGTACACCGACAGCACCACGAGCCCGTGGAACAGCAGCCGGACGACCACGTCGAGCAGGGCGGACCGACCGGTCGGGATCGCCGCGCTCGTGGGCAGCCAGGCCCGGGGTTCGCCGTCCCGCCGGTGTCCGTCGCCCGCCACGGTCGCGGGGAGGTCGCGGAGCCGGGGGAGCGTGTCCTCGCGCGAGTTCACGAAGATGAGGCTGGCCACACCGGTGGCGGCGGCGACCACGACCGTCAGCTCACCGAGGGTGTCCCAGCCACGGAGGTCGACGAGCGCCACGTTCACCACGTTGAGGCCGTGCCCGAACGAGCTCGTCAGCGCGGGCAGGTCCGGCCAGAGCGGCTCGGCGGTCCGTGCGGAGGCGGCGACCACCACGACGACCGCGAGGGTCAGCCCGGCGAGCCCGGCGAAGAGTGCGCGGACCACCCGGAAGCGGGACGGGTTGGTCGTGGCGATCCGCGGGGGGAGCCGACGGAGCACGAGGACGAACGCGATGAGCGTCACCGTCTCGACGACCATCTGCGTCAGGGCGAGGTCGACGGCGCCGTGCAGGATGAACAGCACGGACATGCCGTAGCCGGTCACCCCGACCAGGACGGCGGCGGCGAACCGGGTCTTCGCGGTGAGGACGGCGATCGCGGCGACCGACATCACCAGCACGACGGGGACCTGCCCCCAGGAGTCGGCGAACCGGACGTGGAACGCCCAGGGGCCGCCGACCGCCAGGTTCACGAGCGCCCCGGCGACGAAGACCGACAGGATGACCGTCAGGTAGTAGGGGAGCGAACCGCGCTGGACGCCCGCGGTCAGCCCGGTGGCGACCCGGTCCAGGCCGCGCATGAGGCGCCGGTACGTCCCGGACGCGCTCGGGGACCCCGCGAGCCGGTGCTGCAGCGCTTCCACCGGGCGCCGCAGCACGAACAGCGCGACACCGCCGGCCAGCGTCACCGCGGAGAGCCCCAGCGCCGGCTCGAGGCCGTGCCAGAGCGCGAGGTGCGGGACCTCCGCGTCGGACAGGGCGGCGGCGGTGGCGGCGGGTTCGACGCCGTGGGCGACGAACGGGGTGAGCAGTCCGAGCGCGAGTCCGGTCAGCGCCAGGACGGAGGGCACCACGCCGAGGCCGTGCAGGCCGTGCGGGGTCGTCTCGTCGACGCCGGGCTTCCGGGCGAAGGCGCCCCAGAGGAACCGGAGCGAGTAGGCCACGGTGAGGACCGAGCCGAGCGTCACGCCGACGAGCGCGACCCACGCCCAGCCGGCGTCCGGGCCGTGCAGGGACTCGACGAACCCGGTGAGCACGGCCTCCTTCGCGACGAAGCCGAACGTCGGCGGGATGCCCGCCATCGACAGGAGCGCGAGGACGGCCACCACGGCGAGCCACGGCCGCCGCCGCCCGAGTCCGCTCAACCGCGAGAGGTCGCGGGTGCCCGTGACGTGGTCGACCGCCCCGACGACGAGGAACAGGGTCGACTTGAAGGCCGCGTGCGCCACGAGCAGGGCCACGCCGCCGAGCGCCACCGCCGGTGCGCCCCAGCCGGCGGCGAGCACGAGGAACCCGAGCTGTGCGACCGTGCCGTAGGCCAGCAGGAGCTTGAGGTCGGTCTGCCGGAGCGCCCGGTACCCGCCGATCAGCATGCCGAGGACGCCGAGGACGGTGATGGTCTCGCGCCAGCCCTCGAGGAGCGCGAACGCCGGGGCGAGCCGCGCGACCAGGTAGATGCCGGCCTTCACCATCGCCGCGGCGTGCAGGTAGGCGCTGACGGGCGTCGGGGCGGCCATCGCCGCGGGCAGCCAGAAGTGGAACGGGACGATCGCGGACTTCGTCAGGGCGCCGAGCAGCACGAGGACCACCGACACGGAGACGACCGTGCCCGACGGCGGGTCGGCGACGATCCCCGAGAGCGACGTCGTGCCGGCGGTGACGGACAGCACGACGAGACCGGCGAGCATCGCGAGGCCGCCGGCGGTGGTCACCACGAGCGCCTGCATGGCGGCCGCACGGCTCGCGCGCTTCGCCGCGTCGTGCCCGATGAGCAGGTAGGAGAAGACCGTCGTGGCCTCCCACAGGACGAAGAGCACGATGACGTCATCGGCCACGACCAAGCCGTACATCGACCCCGCGAACGCGGTCAGGACGCCGGCGAACCGACCGAGGCCGGGCTCGCGCGGCTCGAAGTACGACGCGCAGTACACGAGGACCAGGGCCCCCACGACGGAGACGACGAGTGCGAGCACCCACGACAGGGCGTCCATCCGCAGGGCGATCGCGAGGTCGAGCTGCGGCACCCAGGTGGAGCGCTCGGTGACCCCGCCGTGCAGGGCACGGTCCGTCTGCACGAGCGTCAGGACCGCGGCGGCGGCTGGCGCGAGGGCGGCGAGGTAGAAGACACGACGCCCGAGCAGGGGGGTCAGGGTGGGGACGATCAGGGCGACGATCGCGAACGCGACGAGGACGGAGACCATCGGGCACCTCCTCGGGGTCGGGCGGCAGTCCGGCTCACTGGGTCCTCACAGCCTACGGAGAGGCACCCGTACGGAACCTGTGTGGGCGGACAGCCTGCCCGCAGGGCTCAGCGACCGTGGGCCCGCGACGGGATCTGCGTCGCGAGCTTGCCCCCGGAGACGTCGAGCAGCGTCCCGGTGACGTAGCCAGCTGCGTCGCTCGCCAGGAACACGAGCAGGTCGGCGACGTCGTCCGGGGTCTCCCACCGGCGGAGCGACAGGGTGTCGAGCAGCCGGTCCTGCGCATCGGTGGGCATCGTCGCGAAGCCGTTCATCGCCGTCGGCACCATGCCGGGCGCGTACGCGTTCACGGTGATGTCCCACGGCCCGAGCTCCGAGGCGAGCACGCGGGTGAACGCGACGACGGCGGACTTCGACGCCGCGTACGCGGCGCTGCCGACGCTCGGCACGATCGCGGCGAACGAGGCGGCGTTGATGATCCGCCCACGACGCGCTGCCTGCATCACGGGTGCGACGGCCTGGCTCATCAGGAACGTGCCGCCGAGGTTGACGTCCATGCAGCGACGCCAGTCGTCCCACCCGAGGTCGGCGACCGCACCCTCGACGTTGATGCCCGCGTTGTTCACGAGCACGTCGATCGTCCCGTGGCGGGCGACGACCTCGTCGACGGCCGCCCGGACGGACGCGGGATCGGCGACGTCGCACCGGACGTGCCCGAACGGCGGGTCCTGCTCGAACGCCAGGTCGAGGGCGACGACACGTGCCCCCTCGGCGGCGAAGCGCTCGGCGATCCGGTGTCCGATGCCGCGCGCGGCGCCGGTGACGACGACCACGCGGTCGGTGAGGTCGAGGTGCATCGGGGCTCCGTCCGTCGGGGCGGCATCCCGACGTCGGATCGTCGGCGACCGCAATCGGCATACTATTCCGCCATGACAGACGAGCGAGTGCTGTGGATCACCGGTGGCGGCAGCGGGATGGGGGCCGCGAGCGCCCGGGCGGCAGCGCGTGACGGCTGGACCGTCGTCCTGAGCGGGCGCCGGGTGGACCGGCTCGAGGCGGTGGCTGCCGACGTCCGGTCCGCGGGCGGCTCCGCGGACGTCCTGCCCCTGGACGCCGCCGACCCGGACGCCGTCGCCACCGCCCGGGACGCGGTGCTGGCCCGGCACGGCCGGCTCGACGGGCTCGTCCTCGCGGCGGGCCTGAACACCCCGGCCCGTCGGTGGGACGACCAGGCGCTGTCGGACGTCCGGGCGGTCCTCGACACGAACCTCACCGCGGTGGTCACGGTGATCGACGCCGCCCTGCCCGCCCTGCGTGCCGCCGCCGGCGTGGTCGTCGTGGTCTCCTCGTACGCGGGCTGGTCGTTCCAGCCCGGTGCCGGGGTCGCCTACTCGGCGAGCAAGACCGCGCTGGGCTCGGTCGTCCGGACGCTGAACCAGCAGGAGGCGACGCACGGCGTCCGGGCCACCCACCTCTGCCCGGGCGACGTCGCCACCGACTTCCTCGACCAGCGCCCCTCGGTGCCGGACGCGGCCGCCCGCGCGGTGATGCTGCAACCGGACGACGTCGCCCGGACCGTGTCCTTCGTCCTGGGGTCGCCCGCGCACGTGCGGATCGACGAGCTCGTCGTCAGCCCCGTCTCACAGCGGTGATCTACGACCGCGTGCTCGACGAGCTCGGCCGAGCGGTCGTCGACGGCACGCACCCGGTCGGGACGGCCCGCAGCACCGACGACCTCGTCGCGCGCACCGGCGCGAGTCGGAGCGTCGTCCGCGAGGCCGTCCGCGTCCTCGCGGGGCTCGGCCTGGTGACCGCCCGGCGACGGGTCGGCGTGCGGGCGGCACCTCCGGAGGAGTGGGACACGACCGACCCGCTCGTCATCGGGTGGCGGCTGGCCGGGCCGGACCGCCTCCGCGCCCTCGACGAACTCCGCGCGCTGCGGCGCGCGATCGAACCGCAGGCGGCCGCGGCGGCGGCCGAGCGCGCGTCGGACGCGACCGGTCGGGACGGACGGGAGGCGCTGCTCGCCGCCGCCGACCGTCTCGCCACCGCGGCCGGTGCCGGTGACGCGGCCACGTTCCTCCAGGCCGACCGGCAGGTGCACCGCAGCGTGCTCGCCCTGTCCGGCAACGCGGTGTTCGTCCGGCTGGGACGGGTGGTCGCCCGGGCGCTCGACGAACGCGCGGACGTCCCGCCCGACGTGCACGACGTCGGGCTCCACGTCCGGCTCGCCGACGCGGTGGTGCGCGGTGACGCCGACGCAGCCGCAGCGACGATGACCGAGATCGTCGACCGCGCCGTCGCATAGGGTCGAGGCGTTCGAAGGAGAGCACATGTCGTTCACCGACCTCGTCCCCGACCCGACCGCGCTCGAGCGGATCGCCACCGGCAGCACCTGGGCCGAGGGCCCGTGCTGGATCCCGGCGAGCCGCACCCTGCGCTGGTCGGACATCCCCGGCGACCGGATCCTGCAGTGGCACGCCGACACCGGCACGGTCGACGCCTACGCCGAGGGGGTCGAGTTCACCAACGGTCGGACCCTGGATCGCGACGGCAGCGTCGTGCAGTGCTCGCACGGGTACCGGCGGGTCGAACGCGACCGGGACGGCACCGTCACCCCGATCGTCGACGGCTGGGGCGGCGGCCGGCTGAACTCGCCGAACGACGTCGTCGTGGCGCGGGACGGCAGCGTCTGGTTCACCGACCCGGCCTACGGCATCACGCAGCCGCGCGAGGGCCACCCGGGCGACCGCGAGTACGGCGACCACTGGGTCTTCGCGTGCGGCGGCGACGGCGAGGACCTCCGCCCGGTCGCGGTGGACGTCGACGAGCCGAACGGCCTGGCCTTCGACCCGTCCGAGCGCGTGCTGTACATCGCGAGCTCGTCGTCGGACGAACCGGTGATCCGCGCGTACGACCGCGACGGCGTCCGGCTGAAGAACGGCCGTGTCTTCGCGCGGCTCGAACCGGGCGAGGGCGTGCCGGACGGCATCCGTGTCGACGTGCACGGCAACGTCTGGTCGTCGTCGCACCGCGGCGTCGTCGTCTTCGACTCGAGCGGCGTGCGCCTGGGGGAGATCGCCGTCCCGGAGACGGTGGCGAACCTGTGCTTCGGCGGGGACGACGGCACGACCCTGTTCCTCGCCGCGACGACGTCGATCCACCGCATCGCGACGACCACCAGGGACGCCGCCGCGGGCTGACGGGCGGAGCCGGCTGCCGTATCCTGACTCGGCCATGCAGTGCGACTACTTCGACCGCGGGGTGTGCCGCTCGTGCACGCTCATGGGGCAGCCGTACGCCGACCAGGTCCTCGACAAGGAGATCCGCACGCGCGAACTCCTGCACGACGCGGTCGAGGCTGCCGGTGGTCCGGGCGCCGTCGCGTGGCTCCCGGCCGTCACGAGTCCGGAGTCGGCGTACCGGAACAAGGCGAAGATGGTGGTCGGCGGGACGGTGCAGCAGCCCACCGTCGGCATCCTCGACCACCGGCAGCGCGGCGTCGACCTGCGCCACTGCGGCATCTGCACCCCCGGGATCCAGCGGGCGCTGCCGGTCCTCGCCGAGTTCATCGCGGACACCGGGCTGATCCCGTACGACGTCGCCGCGCGGCGGGGCGAGCTGAAGTTCGTGCTCGTCACCGAGTCGCCCGACGGCGAGCTCATGGTGCGCTTCGTCCTGCGTTCGGAGGGGCAGCTCCCGCGGCTCCGACAACGCCTCGACGGGCTCCGGGCCGTCCTGCCCGAGGCGGTGGTGGTCACGGCGAACCTGCTGCCCGAGCACAAGGCGGTGACCGAGGGCGACCGCGAGGTCGTGCTCACCGAGCAGGAGACCCTGCCGATGCGCTTCGGCGCGGTGACGATGCACCTCCGACCGCAGAGCTTCTTCCAGACGAACACGCACGTCGCCGCCGAGCTCTACGCGCAGGCGACCGCCTGGATCGACGAGGTCTCCCCGTCGTCCATGTGGGACCTGTACTGCGGTGTGGGCGGCTTCGCCCTGCACGCCGCGCGACCCGGTCGTGCCGTGACCGGCATCGAGACCAGTCGCGAGGCAATCCGGTCGGCGAAGCAGTCGGCCCGCGAGGCCGGGCTGCAGGACGTCCGGTTCGCCGCGGACGACGCGACCGAGCACGCCCTCCGCGCCCGACCCGGCACGACGCCGGGACTCGTGCTCGTGAACCCACCGCGTCGGGGGATCGGCGAGGCGCTGTCGACCTGGCTCGAGGCGTCCGACGTGGAGCACGTCGTCTACTCGAGCTGCAACCCGGTGACCTTGGCGAAGGACCTGGCGCGGATGCCCTCGCTCCGGCTCCGTCGCGTGCGGGTGCTCGACATGTTCCCGCAGACCGGTCACCTGGAGGCCGTCACCCTGCTGTCCCGGGCGTGACGCCGCCATTGCCAGGGAACTGCCACGTTCGCGTACCCGGGTACGCCGCGATCCCCGCACGCACGGGCATCCGGCCGTACAGGTTCGCGGTCGGGGTACATAGCACCCATGGGTAGAACCGTTTGTCTCGGTTTGATAACAGTTGAGATCCTCCTATGGTTGCGCACCGAGGTGCCACCGGCCCGATGACCACTGCCCCCGGTGGCGCACCCCCACGACTGACCGCGACCGGTCGGGGTGGGCAGTGGACCGTCGCGTTCGACGCGGCTCGAGACCCCGGTGGAGCAATCACATGAAGAAGCTTTCCCGCACCCGCACCATCGTCGGTGGCCTGGCGTTCGCCGGCATCGCCGCGACCGGCGTCGGCCTCGCGGCCGCCCCGGCCAACGCGGCCTCCGGTTCGACCTGGGACGCCCTCGCACAGTGCGAGTCCGGCGGCAACTGGGCCATCAACACCGGCAACGGCTACTACGGCGGCCTGCAGTTCTCCCTCGGCACCTGGCAGGCGAACGGCGGCACGGGCAACCCCGCCGCTGCGAGCCGCGGCGCACAGATCGCCGTCGCCGAGCGCGTCCTCGCCTCGCAGGGCTGGGGTGCCTGGCCCGCCTGCTCCGCGAAGCTCGGTCTGAGCGGGACCGCCGGTGCAGCCCCGCAGGCCGCTGCCCCTGCGCCCGCCCCGGCGCAGCAGGCAGCCCCGCAGGCCGCACCGCAGCGCAGCGCTCCGAGCGCCCCGGCCGCACCGCAGCGGTCGGTCGAGTCGGCTGCCCCGGCCGCGCCCGCGGCCCCCGCTGCCCCGGCCAAGCCGGCCCCCGTGAAGACGAGCGGCAAGACGTACACGATCGTGTCGGGCGAGACGCTCGACAGCATCGCGACGAAGCTCCGGATCGACGGTGGCTGGACGAAGCTCTGGGCCGCGAACACGTCCACGATCGACGACGCGAACCTCGTCTACGCCGGGCAGAAGCTGCAGCTCCCCGCCTGACCGGTCCACCGGTCCGACAGCAGGACGCCCCCGTGACTCACGCGCGAGTCGCGGGGGCGTCCTGCTGTCCGTCTCACTCCTGGGGGTTGCGCTCCAGCCAGCCGGGCAGGTCGTCGGACCGGAGTGCCTGGGAGAGGGACTGCACCGCGAGCGTGTTGAGGGTGACGATCGACTGCCCGTCCGGCGAGGTCCCGCTGCCCGCCGTCGGCAGCGTGAAGGTCGTGAGGTCCTCGGACCGGACGCCGCGCAGGGACCAGCCCAGGTCGACGAGCGTCGGGAAGGTGAGCCCCTCGTCGACGGAGAGGTACCTGCTCGTCGCGGTCACGAAGTCCTGGATGCGGCCCGGGTTCGTCATCGTCCCCTCCGACAGGACGCCCTCGAGGACCCCGCGCATGAACGCCTGCTGGTTGCGCACGCGGGTGTGGTCGGCGTCGGCGAAGGCGTAGCGCTCACGCACGAACGCGAGGGCCGCGTCGCCGTCGAGGTGGTTCGGCCCGGTGGCGAAGGAGTGTCCCCGTGCGTCGAACGTCTCGGGGGAATCCACCGTCACACCACCGAGGGCGTCGGTCATGCCCGCGAACCCCGCGAAGTCGATCTCGGCGACGTGGTCGATCCGGACGTCGAGCAGGTGCTCGACGGTCTGCACGGTCAGCGGGACGCCACCCCAGGCGTACGCCGCGTTGATCTTCGCCGTCCCGTGGCCCGGGACCTCGACCCACGAGTCGCGCATGATCGACACCAGGAACACGTCCTGTCGGTCTGCGGGGACGTGCACGAGCATCAGGGTGTCGGACCGGCCGCCGATGTCGAACGTCCGGTGGTCGCCGTCGGGGTTGCTGCCCGACCGGGAGTCCGAGCCGATCAGCAGGACGTTCTCGGCGCCGTGCGTCGGGGCCGGGCGGGGACCGGTGGGGAACGGTTCGGGGATCACGTCCTTGCCGGCGTCGTAGCTCCGGGCGAGCCCGCCGACGAAGACGCTGGCGACCACGGCGACGACGACCGCGATGCCCACGAGGGTCCCGAGCGTCGCGACCAGGGCGACGAGGAGTGGACGCTTCCGGCGCCCGGACGGCAGGTCTGCTGCGGCGTCTGGTGCTTCGGCGGCGTGGTGCGCGGCACGGCGTTCGGACATCGGGGACTCCTGGGGTCGGGCCGGCCCTGCGCCGACCCGATCAGTCTACGACATCAGGAATATCAGATGCTAGGAGTTCGACGTCGGCCGTTCACTCCGGGTCGCGACGACGGCGACCCCGCTCGAGGACCGCGGCGAGGGCCTCGCGGAGGGCCGGGTCGTCCGGCAGGACGTCGCGCTCGATGTGGCGCGCGGTCTCCCACGCCGCGCGCCCGCGGTCCGTCACCGTCACGATGCGCCGTCGGCGGTCCTCGGGGTGGGGGGAGCGCTCGACCAGGCCGTCGCGCTCCAGGCGCTCGAGGGTCCGCGACATCGTCTGGGGCTGCACGCGCGCGGTCCGCGCGAGGGTGTCGGCACCGGTGGGGCCGGTCCGGATGAGGATGTCGACGGCGATGAGCGCCGCGTGCGGCAGGCCGATCGCCCGCAGCCGTTCGTCCCAGTCCCGCTCGACGGACCGTGCCGCCGCCGAGAGGAGGCGGCCGAGGGGCCAGCCGTCGGGAGCGTCGTCCATCCCGGGAGTCTACGGGCCGTGGTCCGACGTCCCGCCAGGTAGTCAGCATGCTGACTATCGGAGTACGCTCGCTCCCGTGACCCGCTCCCTCCGCATCGTCCTCCCCGCGCTCGTCATCGTCGTCTGGCTCGCGATCGCCGCCGTCGGCGGGCCGTACTTCGGCAAGGTCTCCGAGGTCTCGACCAACGACCAGACGTCGTTCCTGCCGGCCTCGGCCGACGCCACGAAGGTGCAGGAGCGGGCGTCCGGGTTCCGGCAGGCGTCCGGTGCCCCTGCCGTCGTCGTGCTCTCGCGGGACACCGGTCTGACCGCGGGCGACCGGTCCGCCGCCGCCGCGCTGGCCGACCGGCTCGGCGCCCGGGACGACGTGCAGGGCGTCAGCCCCGTGATCACGAGCGAGGACGGCGAGGCGGTCGAGATCGTGGCGACGCTGACCCGGTCGGCGGACACCGGGGACGCCGTCGCGGCGATCCGGGTCGACGTCGACGACGCGCTGCCGTCCGGGCTGCGGGGTCACGTCACCGGACCGGCCGGGTTCACCGCGGACCTGACCGCCGCGTTCGCCGGCATCGACGGGCTGCTGCTCGGGGTGGCGCTCGCCGCGGTGTTCGTGATCCTGATCGTCGTCTACCGCTCCCCGCTGCTGCCCGTCCTCGTTCTCGGTACCGCGACCTTCGCGCTGTGTGCGTCGATCCTCGTCGTGTGGTGGCTCGCGAAGGCCGGCGTCGTCACCGTGAACGGGCAGGTGCAGGGCATCCTGTCGATCCTCGTGATCGGTGCCGCGACGGACTACGCGCTCCTCTACGTGTCGCGCTTCCGCGAGGCGCTGCGTGACCACCGCACGGGCTGGGACGCCACCCGGGCAGCGCTCCGCGGGAGCCTCGAACCGATCCTGGCCTCGGGCGGGACGGTCATCGTCGGGGTGCTCTGCCTGTTGCTCTCCGACCTCAACTCGAACAAGGCGCTCGGACCCGTCGCCGCGATCGGCATCGCCTTCAGCCTGCTGGCCGCCCTCACCCTGCTGCCGGCGCTGCTGCTGGCGTTCCGTCGCGCTGCGTTCTGGCCGCTCCGGCCCGTCGTCGGCAGCGCGCACCCCGTCGTCACCGGCCCGGACGCCCGTGGTCTGTGGGCGCGGGTCGGACGCCTCGTCGCTCGACGGTCGCGCACGGTGTGGATCGTCTGCACCGTGGCGCTGCTCGCGATGGGCACCGGGCTCGTCGGGCTGCGGGCCGACGGTGTGCCGCAGAGCGACCTCGTCATCGGCAGCTCGCAGGCGCGCGACGGTCAGGAGGTGCTCGCCGAGCACTTCCCCGGCGGCTCCGGCAGCCCGGCGCAGGTCATCGGCGCCGAGACGGACAGCCGAGCACTGGTGCGGGCGATCACCGCGGTCGACGGCGTGGACGGGGTCGTCGCCGCGTCGAGGGACTCGCCGTCCGGCACCACGCCGGTGGCCGGCGGCGGGACCGGCCCGTCCGCCGGAGCCGCGGCCTCCGCCCCGACCGTCTCGCGCGGGGACGTCCTGCTCGAGGTCACGCTGTCCGAACCGGCGGACTCCGACGCCGCCGAGCGGACCGTGCGCGACCTCCGGACCGCCGTCGAGCGCGTCGACCCCGACGCGATCGTGGGTGGTGTGACCGCGACGGCCGTCGACACGAACGACACCGGCATCCGCGACCGGTCCGTCATCATCCCGGTGGTGCTCGTCGTCATCCTCCTCATCCTGATGCTCCTGCTCCGGAGCGTCGTCGCACCGCTCGTGCTCATCGGCAGCGTCATCGTCTCGTTCGCGGCAGCGCTCGGCGTCGGCGCGCTCGTCTTCGACCACGTCCTGCACTTCCCCGGTGCGGACCCGAGCGTGCCGCTCTACGCGTTCGTGTTCCTCGTGGCACTGGGCGTGGACTACAACATCTTCCTCATGACCCGGGTCCGCGAGGAAGCGCTCCGGCACGGACCACGGGAGGGTGTGCTGCGCGGTCTCGGCGTCACGGGCGGGGTGATCACCTCGGCCGGGATCGTCCTCGCGGCGACCTTCGCGGCCCTCGGCGTGATCCCCATCCTGTTCCTCGTGCAGATCGCGTTCGTGGTGGCGTTCGGCGTCCTGCTCGACACGATCGTGGTCCGGTCACTGCTGGTCCCGGCCCTTGCGGTCGACCTCGGCCGTCGCGCGTGGTGGCCGTCGCGCCTGTCGCGCCCCGTGGCTGACATGTGACACGCTGGGCGCATGCCAGTCCCATCGACGCAGCCCGCAGCCGAGCGGAAGCTGCTCCGTGACACCGTGCAGGGCAAGATCCGCGACGCGATCATGGACGGCACCCTCGAGCCCGGCGAACGGCTGAACGACGACGACCTCATCGCGTGGCTCGGGGTCTCCCGCACCCCGATCCGCGAGGCGCTCGCCGAGCTCGCCCGCGCCGGGCTGATCGAGATGGCGCCGAACCGGTACACCCGGGTCGCCGCCCCGACGAAGGACGAACTCCTCGACGCCTACCGCACCCTCGGCGTCATCTACGGCGGTGTCGCACGGCTCGCCACCCCGCGGTTCACGGACGCGCAGCGCCGCAAGGTCGTCGCGATGCTCGACGACGTCACCGCGCAGGTGGGAGCCCAGCACCAGGGCGAGGTCGCGCACGACGGCGCCGGCATCTACGCGCTCTGGGCGGACCACTGCGGGAACCCCTCGCTCGAGCAGCTCTGCAGGTCGACGACGGACGGGCTCGCGTTCAAGCTCCGCGTGCCGGAGCTCGCCGAGCTGGTCCCCGCCGACGTCGTGCTGCCGGAGCTCGCGAAGCTCAAGGACGCGGTCCTCGCGAAGGACCCGATCGCCGCCGAGCTCGCCATGGAGGCGATCCACCTGCTCCCGGCGCGCTCGTAGCGCGACCGATCGTCAGTGCGCGACCGCGCTGATCATGCCGAGCCCGACGCTGATGCGGTCGGCCACCTCGATGAGGTCCTCGGCGAGCGTGTCCATGTCGCGGTCACGCAGCTGCGTCACCCGGCCGGAGATCGACAGCGCCGCGGTGACGTGCCCCGAGGCGTTCCGGATCGGCGCCGCGATGCAGAAGCGGCCGAGCGCGAGCTCCTGGTTCTCGACGCACCACCCGCGGCCCGCCGACGCGACGAGGTCCGCCGTGAGCTCGTCGTGCGACGTGATCGTGTGGTCCGTGTAGCGGGGCAGCTCCGCACCGAGCAGCGCCGTCCGCTCCGCCTGTGACATGTCCAGCATGAGCGCCTTGCCGAGCGCCGACGCGTGCATCGGCTGCCGCATGCCGATCATGGTGTGCGACTTCGGGGCGAGCGACCCCTCGAAGTGGCAGAGGTAGATGCACGACGCGGCGTCCTGCACGCCGACGTTCGCGGTGAGGCCCGTCCGGTGCGCGAGCTCCTGCGCAGCCGCCCGGCTCTCGCGGTGCACCGGGTTGTGGTTGAGCCCCTGGCTGGCGAGCTCGAGCACCGCCCGCCCGACCACGTAGCCCTGCGACTCGGGGTCGCGGCGGACGTACTCGAGCGACTCGAGCGTCGCGAGCAGCCGGCCGGTCGTCGAGGTGCCGAGCCCGATCGCCCGCGCGATGTCGGAGGCACGCATCGCACCGTCGGCGGCACCGAGCGCGCCGAGGACTGCCGCGGCGCGCTCGATGCTCTGGTTCGGAGGGGTGGTGGCCATCCGTTCATTCTGGCCCGTGGTGCTGGTCACGACACCGTGACACCACTGACGAACTGGTTCGTCCTGACCTGGGCGGAGGTGAGGGGCGTACCGCCGAGGACCACGTCCTCGAAGGACACGTCCGAGACGCCGTGCGTGGCGTCCCAGCCGGAGAGCACGACCGCGTCGGAGGCGACGTCCGTGAAGTCCCGGATCGTGATCCCGGTGATCCGACCGCGCTCGTCCCGGTACCCGGTGTCGTTCGAGTACTGCCCCTTGAGCACCTGGAGCACGACGGCCTGCTTCCCGACGGGCTGCGACTCGACGTGGAATCCGTCGACGGTGACGTCCGAGGCGGTTGCCCAGTCCTGCACGTCGAACTTCAGGGCGACCTCCTTCGCACGGAGCACGTAGGACCGCGTGATCGAGACGTCGGTGAAGAGCGAGGTCTCCATCGACGACCCGAAGCGGACCGGGTTGCCGCCGGTCACGTTCCAGAACGTCGTGTCGTCTGCGTGCAGCCCCCGCGTCTCGGGTTCGCCGTTCGTGGCGGCGTCCAGCGCGTGCCAGCCGAACCCGTCGTCGCCGCTCATGACGAAGTTGTGCTCGACCGTCATGTCCTGCACTCCGTCGGTGTCGATGCCGTCGTTGTTGATGAGCGTGCCCATCAGGTTCAGCCACGACACGTGGATGCCGGACGAGCGGATGTAGAGGGTCTGCCACCACTGGGCGTTCCGGACGGCGATGCCCGAGACGGTGACGTCCGAGCTGTCGTGGAAGCGGATCGCCATGGTCTTGGCGGACCGCGAGGTGTCCGTGCCGGCGTCGAGGATGCCCCGCCCCAGGACCTGCACACCGGTGACGCCGTCCCCGTCGATGCGGCCCCGCACGAGTGCACCGGGCGCCAGGTAGACCGTCTGCCCGGAGGTCGGACGGATCACGCCGGCGTCGTGCTCTCCGGGGCCGAAGTACAGCACGGAGGGGTCGGACGCCGACGGCACCGTCGTCTCCGTCGGCGTGACGAAGAGGAAGAGCGCGCGGACCCCCGGGGCCTCGACGACGAGCGGGTGCGCGTCGCGGATCGTGAAGGTGACGGTCGATCCGGTCCGGGTCGTGGCGATCGCGAGGGTCAGCGGCGTGACGACCGGGGTGGCGGAGGCAGCGAGGCCGGGCATACTGACGCTGACGGTGGCCGTGCCGGTCCCCTTGGCGAACATCGCGACGTCGTGCGCGGTGCCGCTGACCGACTCGGCCTTCACCGGGACGGCGGTCCCGTTGACGGACACGGCGTGCGCGGTCGCGCTGGGTGACGTGGGGTTCCCCGGGTTCGGTTGGATCGCAGCGGTGCCAGCGGTGCCAGCGGTGCCGGCGGAGCCGGGGGCGACCGACGACACGGCGGCGGCCGGGCTCGCGGCCGGGCCTCCCGTCGCGGCGGTGACGAGTGCGAACGCGACTGTCGTCACGGTCACGAGTGTGCGCAGGTGCACGGCGATCTCCCTTGATCGGTGGTGGTGGGTCAGTAGACCTTCACGGCGCTCGCCGTGACGAACGGCGACCCGTTCGTCGCGGTGACGACCACGCGGACCGCACTGGTCCGGACCGGCACCACGTCGTGCACGCGGTGGCGGTGCCGGTTGTCGGTGACGGTCGCGAGTTCCCGCCACGATCCGTCGACGCACGCCTCCACCCGGTAGTCCCGGGCCAGCGTCGGGACGGCGTCCCACGGCGTCCGGTGGTGGTGCAGGTTGACGAGGTCGGCGTCGACGTCGTCGTTCCAGACGATCCGGACCTGGTGGACGGGGACCGGCTCCGCCCACTCGAGCGTCAGCGCGGCGGTGCCGTCGCCCGGCTCCGACGACCAGAGGTGCGGGCCGCCGTAGGGGCGCTGGTAGCCGTCGGTGGTCCGGGAGGCGCGCCACGCCTCCGAGACGCCGCCTGCGGTGAACGCGAAGGACCGTCCGCGCAGTGCCCGCGCCTCCCAGTCGGTGACGGGCTGGTCGGACTCCTCCGGGATGTGGTCGTCGAACTGCTCGTCGTCCGCCGACCGGGCACGGAGCGCGAGGACGCCGTACGGGTGCCCGTCGGTGAGGACGAGGCGCACGCCCGGCGCGCGACGGACGACGACGACCGCGTTGCACGGCTCGTCCGGGCGGAAGCCGAGGTCGACCACGGCCTCGCCGGGCCCGGACGCGACCGCGGCGGTGTGCGTCGACACGTGCTCGATCGGTGCGTAGTTCTGCGGCTTGCCGGTGGTCCAGAGCTCGATGGTGAGCTCGGTGGGGGCGTCCTCGTCGGCGACCGTGCGGATCGCGAACGAACCGAGCTCCGGGTCGACGGGCAGGACCACCGCGACGTCGCGGTCGAGCGCGAAGGTGTCCGCCGTCGCCCACGGGGTCGTGTCCAGCGCCGTCAGCTCGCTGCTCGCGCTGATCCGCGCGCGTGGAGCGAGATCGGCACCGTCCATCGCGCGGACCCCGATGACCGGGGCGTCCTCGCGCAGCAGCGTCTGCTGGAGCATCGCGACGTGGTCGGTGCCGAGTTCCCGGGGTGTGGTGCCGTGCCGGGCCACGAGGTGGGCGGCGGTCCCTGCTGCCTGCCCCTGCGTGGCGCACGTGGCCATCACCCGCGTGGACCCGAAGGCCACGTGCGAGGCGGAGATGTTCCGACCGGCGAAGAGCAGGTTGGACACGTCCGCCGAGTACAGGGAGCGGAAGGGGATCTCGTAGGTGCCGTCGGTGTAGCGCTGCTGCGCCCCCGCGGTCTCGGCGTAGACGCCCTCGACCGGGTGCAGGTCGATCGACCACCCGCCGTAGGCGACCGTGTCGGGGAAGGACCGCTGCGTCAGGAGGTCCTGCTGCGTGAGGGTGTGGTCGCCGACGAACCGGCGGTACTCGCGCTTGCCGGGGATCGAGCCGACCCAGTCGAGGGTGAGGGAGTCCGCGTCGAAGGCCCCGGAGTTCTTGATGTGGTCCCAGATGCCGTAGACGACACCCCACAGCTCGTCGCGGATGCGCTCGTTCTCGGTGACCGTGTCGAGCTGGCCGCCCCACTCGATCCACCAGTAGTTGCAGCCGTTGTCGCCCGTCCGGATCGTCCGGTTCGCGAGGATCGGCGTCGTGGACAGGTCGATCGCGATCGACGGCGGGACGAACCTCTCGGGACGGCCGGTGTCGTGCGTGGAGAAGAAGATCGAGCTGCCGAGCAGTTCCTCGTCCGGCAGGTCCGGTGCCCACTCCTCCCCGTACTCGTCCCGGCCCTCGCGACCGATCCGGTGGGACGCCCCGGCGAGGGCCCCGACCAGGCCGTCGCCCGTGCAGTCGAGGAACACCGGCGCGGTGAACGTCGTCTCGATCTCGGACCCCATGGTCCATCCCGTCACGGCGGTGATCCGGGTCGCACCGTCCTCGCCGGGAGCCGTCGCCACGGTCCGGACGTCGGTGTTGAGGTGCAGGTGCAGGTTCGGCTCGGCGCGGACGAGGTCGAGCACGACCTGGTCCCAGTAGACGGCGTTGCCCTGCGGATTGCGGTACTGGTTCTCGAGGAACAGCTCGCCCATGATCCCGGTCTCGCGGGCGAACCGCTGCGTGCCGTGCGCCGTGGCGCCCACCACCCACACCCGGACCTCGCTCGACGAGTTGCCGCCGAGGACCGGCCGGTTGGTGACGAGGGCGACGCTGGAGCCGAGGCGGGCGGCGGCGACGGCGGCGCTGACACCGGCGAGACCGCCTCCGACGACCACGACGTCGTGGTGCTGTTCACGGGACTGCATGGCTGGAACGGTATCACCGTATGGCGACACTGTCCCACTCTGTGGCACAGTGTGCCCGGCGAGTGCTATCGTCAAGGAACTCTCGACAACGAAGTGTGAGGTCATCCCATGAGCGACGGAACCCGGACGCGCGACAGCGTCGGCGCCGCGACACCCACGGACGCCCCGGCGGCACTCGGCGACGACGCCCGCCGCCAGAGCATGCGGAAGGTGATCGTCGCCGCGGGCGTCGGCCACTTCGTCGAGTGGTTCGACTTCGGTCTCTACGGCACGCTGGCCACGGTCATCTCGCTGTACTTCTTCAAGCAGGGCGACCCGCAGGTGGCCCTGCTGTCCGCGTTCGCCGTGTTCGGCGCGGGCTTCGTGATGCGCCCGCTCGGCGGCCTGTTCTGGGGCTCGCTCGGCGACCGCGTCGGCCGGAAGACGACCCTCGCGACCGTGATCCTCATCACGAGCGGTGCGACCGCCGTGATGGGCATCCTGCCGACCTACCAGAGCGTCGGGCTGCTCGCGCCGATCCTGCTCGTGTTGGTCCGGCTGGTCCAGGGCTTCGCGGCCGGCGGTGAGGGTGCGGGGGCGACGACCCTCCTCGCCGAGTTCGCGCCGTCGAACCGACGGGGGTTCGTCACGAGCTTCATCGACGTCTTCGGCTTCGCCGCGTTCATCGTCGGCGGTGGTCTCGTGTTCCTCTTCACCGCGCTCGCGGGTGACGGTGCCCTCGAGTCGTGGGGCTGGCGCGTCCTGTTCCTCATCGCGCTGCCGCTCGGTCTCGTCGGGCTGTACCTGCGCTCGAAGCTCGAGGACACCCCGGAGTTCCGGGCGCTCAAGGCGAAGGGCGAGGTGGCGGCCAACCCGCTCCGTCGGTCCCTGCGGTCCGGGTGGAAGGCGTTGCTCTTCTGCGTCGGCTTCGTCGTCCTCAAGGCCGTCGGGCACTGGATCCTGCAGACGTTCATGCCGTCCTACCTGCAGGCGGACCTGGGGTACTCACCGTTGGTGTCGTACGGGGTCGTGGTGATCGGCTTCATCGTGATCGCCGGCCTCGTGCCGTTCTTCGGGCTGCTGTCGGACAAGGTCGGGCGGAAGCCGGTCATGCTCGCCGGGTGTGCCGGGTTCCTCGTGCTGACGTACCCGACCCTCATGCTCATGGATGCCGGCAACTTCTGGGCCGCGGCCGCGGCGATGGTGCTCCTCGGGCTCTTCATGGCGGCGTTCGACGGAGCGGTCAGCGCCTCGATGGCCGAACTGTTCCCGACCGCGATCCGCTACGGCTCGATGGGGATCGCCTACAACATCAGCGTCGCGCTGTTCGGCGGCATCACGCCGTACTTCGCCACGTGGCTGATCAGCGCCACCGGCAACACCTTCGCACCGGCGTTCTACGTCATGGCCGCTGCCGCGATCACCGGGATCACGGTGCTCCAGGCGCGGGAGACCCACACAGGGAGGCTGCCGTCCTGAGTCGCCACCACGGACGGACGGGAGGCGCGGTGCCGGTCGGCACCGCGCCTCCCGTCCGTCCTGCTGCCCCGTCCCGACTGGTCGGTGACGGTGGAATCGCGGCGACCTTCCAGGGGTGGTCCATGTCCGTTCCGCGCGCTGCGGTTATGGTTTCCGGGTGAGCAACGAACCCGAGGAGACGACGCGCCGCGCCAGCCGCGGCTTCGTGCCGCCGCGCCACGGCCGCCAGAAGCGAGGCATCGGGGTGGTCTTCCCCGCCGTCGCCGGTGTGCTCACGATGGCACTGCTGCTGAGCGGCGGCTACGCCGCGTACGCCTACGGGCGCCTGTCGAACGGCATCACGAAGATCGACGCCATCAGCGGCGCGAAGTCGAACGGCAAGGACGACGTCGACGGCAAGGCGCAGAACATCCTGCTGGTCGGGGACGACCACCGCCCGGACAACGCGACGCCCGAGCAGATGGCGGAACTGAGCACCCAGTCGGACGGCGGGGCGACGAACACCGACACGATGATCGTCCTGCACATCAACGAGGACGGCTCCCGCGCGACGATGATGTCGTTCCCCCGCGACTCGTACGTCGACATCCCCGGCGTCGGCAAGGGCAAGCTCAACAGCGCCTTCTACTTCGGCACCCTCAACGGCGGTGGTGACACCGGCGGGGCGAAGCTGCTCATCCAGACGATCCAGAACCTCAGTGGCCTGACGATCGACCACTACGTGCGGGTGTCCCTGCTGGGCTTCTACCAGGTCGTCAAGGAGCTCGGACCGGTCGAGGTCTGCCTCAACAATGCGGTGAAGGACAAGGACTCCGGCGTCGACCTGCCCGCCGGCAAGTCCACGCTCGACGCCAAGCAGGCGTTGTCGTTCGTCCGCCAGCGGAAGGGCCTGCCGAACGGCGACCTCGACCGCAACGTCCGCCAGCAGTACTTCCTGTCGCAGGAGGCCCGCAAGGTCCTCTCCGCGGGGACCCTCCTCAACCCGGTGAAGATGGGCAACATCCTCGGCGCGGTCGGCGGGTCGATCCAGACCGACACCGACCTGATCAACCTCGCGAGCCAGATGCGCAACCTGCGTCCGGGCAACATCCAGTCGGCCACGATCCCGACGCTCGGCACGCCGACCATCTACGTCAACGGCTCGGCGCTCTCCATCGTCGAGGTCGACACCGTCGGCCTCCCCGCGTTCGTGCAGGGGCTCGTCGGCCAGCCGGAGGAGTACACGAAGGCGACCGCCGCGCAGCCTGCGGCGACGACCGTCACCGTGCTCAACGGCAGCGGCATCACGGGTGCGGCCGGTGCCGCCGGTCAGGTGCTGACCGCCCGGGGCTTCCAGGTCGGCGCCCCCGGCTCGTCCGAGACCACGAAGGCCACGCAGGTGCAGTACCCGGCCGGCCAGGAGGCCCAGGCCAAGGCCGTGGCCGCGGTCGTCCCCGGCGCCGTCGCGGTGCGCACCACCGCGGTCACCGGTGTCACGCTCGTGCTCGGGACGGACGCGAAGACCGTCACGCCGGTGCCCGCCGCCGGCGGCGCCGCGTCGACGCCGGCGGACGGCTCCGCGGCCGGATCCGGCTCGTCGGCCTCCGGCTCGTCCGGGTCCACGGGATCGAAGCCGTCGGGATCGGCATCCTCCGAGCCGCAGCCGTCGTCGACCGACGTGAAGACCTACGGCAAGGAAGGCGTCTGCATCAACTGACCGCGCGACCAGGGTCACGCTCGGGCGGTGATCGGTACGGTCGGAGTGGTGAGCACCCCAGCCCGGCCCATCACCCTCATGACGTACAACATCAAGAACCCGGACCCGGTGCACGACTGGCCCGCCCGGCTGCCCCTGGTCCTCGACGTCATCCGACGGTTCGACCCGGACCTGCTCTGCGTGCAGGAGGCGTTCGACCACCAGATGGACGACCTCCGCGCCGGCCTGCCGGACCACGCCGACGTCGGGCAGGGGCGCGAGGGAGGCACCGCGGGCGAGCACGCAGCGGTGTTCTTCCGCCGCAGCCGGTTCCGCCCGGTCGACGAGGCCTCCTTCTGGCTCTCGGACACTCCGGACGAGCCCGTGTCGAACACCTGGGACAGCCTGTACCCGCGGATCGCGAACCACGCGCGGTTCCTCGACGTCGAGGGGCCGGACTTCACGCTGTTGACCACCCACCTCGACCACGAGCTGGGCGCGCACGGCGACGAGGTCCGTGCGCGGAGTGCAGCCCTGATCGCCGAGCGCCTGAGCGCGACCGACGGACCGGTGATCGTCGCCGGTGACTGCAACGAGCCGGCCGGTGCGGGCGAGGCCTCCCGCGTGCTGACCGACGCCGGCTTCTCGGACGCGTGGCTCGTCGCCGGTGACCCGGAGGACAAGACGGCGACGTACAACGACTGGCAGCCGCCGGTCTCCTCGGGGGACCGCATCGACTGGGTCTTCACGCGGGGGATCGCGGGTGTCGACCGGGTCGTCATCGGGCACGGTGGCCCCGACACGTGGGCCGCGAGCGACCACTTCCCGGTGGTGGCGACCCTGCGGGTCTGACCCCGCCGGGCGTCGGGCGGTCGGTGCTCAGCAGGTGCGCTGCGCGTGCACCGGCATCGGCGACCCGAGCACCACCACCGTGGTGTCGTCGGTCAGGGCGGAGACGCCGTTCGTGCCGCGATCGGCATCGGCGTCGTCGGCGTCGCTCCGCGGGTCGTCGGTCCGGTCCCAGCCCTCGGCGAGCAGGAGCTGCCACGCCGCCGTTTCGTCCGAGCCGTACGACACGCGCTCGGACTTCGGGGCGTCGGCGATCTCGTCGTGGATGTCGTCGCCGACCTGCACGCCGTCGGGGCCGCTCAGCTCGACGCGGTCGCCGTTGCGGGTCCGGACCTCGTCACGCAGCACGCGGATCTCGACGGCGTTGCCGGCGGACGCGGGCGTCGCCAGGGCGGCCACCCGGACGGCGCCACCCCAGGTGTAGGTGGTCCCGGCGGGGAAGCACGCGCCCCCGTCGCCCTCGGCCGTCTGCGTGCGGGACGGCGTGCCCAGTAGGCGGTTGAGCAGCGAGACCGTGGAGACCGCGTCGCGCATCGATGCCTCGACCACGCGCTTCGAGCCGTCGCGGAAGACCAGGGACTCGGCGTCGAGCTCGATCGCGTCGACGCGCTTGAGCTTGGCGTTCCCGACGTGCACGGGCTGGTCACGGACCGTGGTGCCGGTGGTCTCGGCGGCGGCCGCCGCATCGATCGTCGCACCGGGGACGCCGCCCACGACGAGCGAACCGGCCGAGAAGGCCAGCACGGCAGCGGTCGACGCCATCACGGTCCGGAAGGTCACCAGTCGACGGTACGACCTCGCGGCTGACCAAGCGACACGTGTTACCGAATCGGAGCCTGGTCGTCACCGGACCGTGACATTCGGCGGCGTCGGGACGGGGGGAGGACCGAACGCCGGGGGACAGTCCCCTGGGCGGGACCGGGAGGGCGGGTGCGTAGCGTCGGCGACATGACGGACCAGCAGATCGACCAGTACACCATGCAGGACCCGACGAAGCTCTACGCCGACAAGAAGCCGGACGAGCAGTACCTCGAGGGTGCCGGCACCGACGAGGAGATGGCGAAGAACGTCCCCGCCGACCACGGCGAGGACACCTACCGCGGCTCCGGTCGACTCGAGGGCCGCAAGGCGCTCGTCACCGGCGGCGACTCGGGCATCGGCGCGGCGGTCGCGATCGCGTACGCCCGCGAGGGCGCGGACGTCGCCATCTCGTACCTGCCGGAGGAGCAGGAGGACGCCGACCGCATCGTCGGGCTCATCGAGGCCGCCGGTCGCAAGGCCGTCGCCCTGCCCGGCGACATCACCTCGCTCGCGTTCTGCGAGCAGCTCGTCGCGGACGCCGTGGAGCAGCTCGGCGGGCTCGACATCCTCGTGAACAACGCCGGCAAGCAGCAGAACGTCGACGACATCACGAAGATCTCGGACGAGGAGTTCGACGAGACCTTCAAGACGAACGCCTACGCCACCTTCCGCATCACGAAGGCGGCGGTCCCGCACCTGCAGCCGGGCTCGACGATCATCAACACGACGTCGATCCAGGCCTACGCACCGTCCCCGCACCTCGTGCACTACGCGGCCACCAAGGCGACCGTGAACAACCTGGCCAAGGGCCTGGCGGCGCAGCTCGCGCCGAAGGGCATCCGCGTGAACGCCGTCGCACCGGGTCCGATCTGGACCCCGCTGCAGCCGGCCGGTGGCCAGCCGCCGGAGGCCTTGCCGTCCGCTGGCGAGCAGACGTACCTCGGTCGCTGGGGACAGCCGGCGGAGCTCGCTCCGGCCTTCGTGTTCCTGGCCAGCGGCGAGTCGTCCTACGTCGTGGGGGAGACCCTGCACGTCGACGGCGGCATGCCGACGCCGTAGTCACGACCGGTCGACAGCAGAGGAGGACGGTGCCGGTCGGCACCGTCCTCCTCTGCGCGGGCCGGACGACACCCGCGCGGTCGCGTCAGCAGGTGACGGACCGGGCCATCCGTCCGAGGAGTTCCCGGGCGGAGAGCGCCGCGGCCAGCTCGACCTCGACGGGGTTGATCCCGATCGCCCGCTCGAAG
Organism: Curtobacterium sp. L1-20; assembly: GCF_048755855.1. Classification (GTDB taxonomy): domain Bacteria; phylum Actinomycetota; class Actinomycetes; order Actinomycetales; family Microbacteriaceae; genus Curtobacterium. The sequence continues at coordinate 850,159 of NZ_CP151473.1, forward strand.
GCGCGGCGGCGGGCCTGTTCGGCGATCGGGACCTCGGGACGCTGCGGGAGCACGGCGACGGCGCGGGCGGCGGCGTCGAACGCCCCGACCGGCCGGCCGAGCTGCTCCCACATCGTCCGGACGTCGTGGGCGACCTGCTCCGGGTCGCCGCCGAACTCGAACCCGGCCGAGGCCATCGTCGCCAGTCCCTGTGCGGTGGGGTCGTTCGGGGTCATCCCGGCATCGTCACACGGATCGCCGCGAATGCGCTGCGAGGACGCGCTTGTCCCCCGACATGCTGACACCCGTACCGGGGATTCTGGTGACCCCCGTTCGTGCGTTTGGATGGTCGTGCCCCGCTGGCGGGGTGACGCGGACAGGACGTCCGGGACCGACGGAGGGCACGATGCTCGAACACACCAGTGCGGACACGCAGGCGGCAGCCGCTGCGGCCGCCACCCTGCACCTGCGGATCACGATCGTCGGTGCCACCGTCGACCTGCTGCGGGACGTCCCGTTCCACGAAGCGCACCCCGACCACGTGGCCGAGCGCATCGGCATCCCCGTCGAGGAGCTCCGGCAGCACTTCCCGTCGTGGGACGGTCTCGTGCTCGCCGCCCTCGACCGCTGGAACGGCACCCGGATGGACGAGGTCACGCGCGAGGTGGGCGACGGGTCCACCGTGCAGCTCCTCCGCGCCATCGTCGCGTCGAACGCCGAGGACCCCGCCCTCATGCGACTGCTGGTGGCACTGCTGTCGGTCGCCGGGAACCCGCAGCACCCGATGGCGACGTACCTGCGGTCGCGCTACCAGCTGTTCTACGCGCAGATCAAGCGCGGTCTGGAGCACGACGTCGCGGTCGGTCGCGCCCCGCACACCATGGACCCGCGCCGCGGAGCCGAGCAGCTCATCGCCCTGTACGAGGGGCTGCAGCTGCAGGCGATGCTCCGGTCCGACCTCGACCTCGTCCCCGCGTTCGACCGCGCGGTGGCCCGGCTCGAGCGCGGCTGGATGGAGCGGTACGAGCCGCAGGCAGCACGTCGGCTCTCGACGTGGAACGACGGCGGCTGGGAGCTCTGAGCCGCTTCCCGCACTCGCCGAACGGGTCCCGGGGCGCCACCGGGTAGTCAGGAGTCCTCGACGGAAGGAACCGACATGGCAGGAACGCCGAACCCGATCCAGATCCAGAAGTACCTGAGCGGCATCGACTACCCCGCGTCGAAGGACGACATCGTCTCGAAGGCGAAGGGCGAGGGTGCCGACGACGACGTGCTCGAGGCGCTCGGGAACATCCCGGACGGCGACTACGACGCGCCGACGGCCGTGTCGAAGGCGATCTCCGACGCGAACTGACGCAGACCGAGCACCAGCTCGACCTGCGTGCGGGCCCGGCGACCGACCGCTCGTCCTCCGGGGCGGGGTCGGTCGCCGGGCCCGTCCTCGTGTGCCGACCCTGTATCCCAGGCCGTCCGGCAGCGTCCGCGCCCGGTCCGGTCCGCCCATCAGCGATCCCTCAGCGGGGGCGCGGGCCCCGCGGGCTCGATCCGTTGCCCGGGTCGTAGCCGGAGTCGCGGATGACCGGGATCGCGGTCGTGTCGTTGTGCACCGAGTGGACGACCACCCGCCGCGACCGGCGCAGCGCCCGCCGAGCACCCGGCGTCGCGACGAGCCCGCCGAGCACGAGGCCCGCACCGATGCCGAGCGCCACCGAGACGGCCGCGACGAAGTCGAGCGCGGCGCTGGACGACCCCGACATGAAGGTGAGCAGGGCGTTCGACACCGCGACACCCGGCAGCAGCGCACCGCAGAACGCCGGGACCGCGATCGCCGCGACGGCCGTGCGCATCCGGGCGGCGGCGATCGTGGACAGGACGCCGAGCAGCACCGACGCCACGAACGTCGCACCGAGGAGCGGGAACCCGAGTTCGCGCAGCCCGCGGAGGGCGGCGCCGGCGGCCACCGAGAACACCACGGCGACCGGGATCACCCGTGCGCTCGCCTGCTGCACGAAGCAGTTCGCCGCCGCCGACACCACCGTGAGCGCGAGTGACGCCCAGAGCGGCAGGATCGGCAGGACGATGCCGGAGGGGTCGACCTCGATGTGCAGCCACCCCGTCACCGCGATGCCGGCCGGCACCCCGACAACGATCGCCGCGATGACGAGCCCGATGTAGAACGCCCGGGCGACGGCCATGGCCCGGAAGCCCGAGATCGCGTCCTGCGCCCAGGTGACGAGCGAGGGGTGCGGGAGCAGCAGGACGACGAGCGCTGCCACCATCGTCGCGGCCTGGCCCGGGTGCAGCAGGTCGGCACGGATCGCGAGCGTCCCGATCGCCGAGGCAGCGGCACCCTGCGCGCCGGACACGAAGAACTGCGGGAAGCCCCGACCCGTCAGCCACCGGCCGGACACGATGATCCCGAGCATGAGCACGAAGGCGCCGAGACCCGCGCGCCAGCCGCCACCGGCCTGCATCGCGATCGAGATGCCGAGGATCGACAGGCCGACGTCGGCCAGCCAGGTCGGCCACCGCGGCGGCAAGCGGAGGACGGCGACGAGCGCGCTCACCGCCGAGGTCATGTCGCGTTCGTCGTGGACGAGGTCGTCGACGATCTGGTTGGCCCGCGCCAGTCGGTCGAGGTCGGAGCCGTCGGACTGCACGGTCCGCACCTTGACCAGCGGCGGGTGGTCGGCCGGCGCGTACTGGATCGTCACCGAGCTGCCCGAGAAGTCGAGGTCGAGCGGCGCGAGGTTCCACTTGGTGGACACGGCGACGACGGCGGTCTCCACGCTGCGGGTGTCCGCTCCGGAGGCGAGCATCACCTCGGCGAGGTCGAGGCAGAAGTCGACGATCTGCACCGGCGAGTACTGCTCGCGGGGTCGGACGTCGGGGGTGACGTCCTCGTAGATCGTGCCGCGGAGCCGGGCGCGGGCGTCGCGGATGTCGTGCTGGGCGAGGTTGCGCACGCGGGGCCGGGGTGGTCGCCCCGGTCGCGGCGCACCGGGGAGGAACTGCTCGGCCATCCGACCATGGTGCCAGCCGCTCCCGCCCGAGTCCGGACGTCGGCTGGACGCGCTCGGTGGTCCTGCCGTGCGGTCAGCGGCGCCGCACCGAGACGCGTCCGAGTGCGAAGGCGGTGGCGACCGCGCCCACCAGGACGAGCACCTGGCCGGTGCGTTCCTGCCACGTGTGCGCGGTCGGCAGCATCGCCGTGTGGCTCGAGGGGAAGTACGCGAAGTACCCGAACGTCTGGCGCGGCGTGATGACGAGGACGATGACCCCGGCGACCAGCAGGACCACGCCGGCCAGCAGCAGGCGGTTGGTCCAGGTCCGGAACAGGCGCATGCGCCGACGGTACCGACGCAGACGGGAGGCGCGGTGCCAGCCGGCACCGCGCCTCCCGTCCGTACCGGGGTCGCGACTACTGCTCGAACGTCGCCTTGAGCTCGATGTCGACGCCGGTGAGGGCCTTCGAGACCGGGCAGGTCGCCTTCGCCTCGTCGGCGGCCTTGAGGAAGGCCGCCTCGTCGATGCCGGACACCTCGCCGTGCACGGTGAGGACGATGCCGGTGAGCTTGAAGCCGCCGGCGCTGTCCGGGCCGAGCGAGACGTCTGCCTTGACGTCGAGCGCCTCGACGGTGCCGCCGGCCTCGCCGAGGACGGCCGAGAACTGCATGGCGTAGCAGGCGGAGTGCGCGGCGGCGATGAGCTCCTCGGGGCTGGTGGTGCCGCCGGCGTCGTCGGCCGCGCGCTTCGGGAACGAGACGTCGTAGGTGCCGACCTTCGAGCTGGAGAGTTCGACCTGGCCGGAGCCGTCGTTGAGGCCGCCGTTCCAGGCGGTACGTGCGGTGCGCGTGGGCATGGCCGCTCCTTTCGTGGGGGGGACCGGTCCCGAGCGGGACCGTCGCAACCGAGTCAAGCGGAGAACGGCCGTTCTCGCAACCGGCTCACGGCGAAGACGCAGGTCTGCCCTACGATCGGGCGCATGGGGGACAGGGACGACTTCGGCGCGCGTGTGCTCGACCAGGGGCCGGTCGACGCGGTGGGCCCGCTGGTGGCATGGGCGCGGTTCTGGACGCAGGGGTGGCGGTTCCACGGCCGCGCGAGTCGGGCCGAGTTCTGGTGGGTGATCGTGCTCGAGGCCGCGCTCGCCGGGCTGGCGCTCTGGATCGTCGGCGTGCACGGCACCGGCGGTCGGTGGGAGTTCTATCTCGACCCCTTCGGCGCCGTCGCGTCGCCGAAGGTCTCGTTTTACCTGCTGGACCGTGGCGCGGGCTCCTGGTGGGGGTGGGGGACCGGAGGGCGCGACGTCCGACCGGACCCGTGGGACGCGCTCGTCCTCGCCGTGGTCATCGGCACGATCCTGCCGCGGTGGTCGCTGCTCGTGCGTCGGCTGCACGACCGCGACCACAGCGGGGCGTGGATCCTCCTGCTGGTCTTCACCGGTCCGATCGGGTGGTTCGTCGTCATGGCGATGGTCGCTCGGGGGCCTCGTCCGGGTGGTGCGCGCTTCGACCGGGGGATGTTCGCGGGGCGCCGACCACCGACCGAATTTGGACGACACATGTCGGCCTGAACGACGGGTGTAGCCTGCATGCGGATCAAAGGAGCAACCCATGCGTGCCGTCGTGTTCGAGCAGTACCAGACCTTCCCGTCGCTGACGGAGGTGCCGAAGCCCGTACCCGGGCCGGGGGAGGTGCTCCTCAAGGTCGCCGGGGCGGGCGCGTGCCACTCCGACGTCGCCGTGTACCGCGAGTTCCAGGCCGGCCAGCCGGGAGCCCAGGCGCCCGCCTTCGTCCTCGGCCACGAGAACTCCGGCTGGGTCGAGGAGCTGGGCGACGGCGTCACGGGCTTCACGGAGGGCGACGCGTACCTCGTCTACGGCCCGGTCGGCTGCGGACACTGCTCGTACTGCTCGAAGGGGCAGGACACCTACTGCGAGAACGCCGACACCAACCCGTACGCGGGCATCGGCCTCGGTCGTGACGGCGGCATGGCCGAGTACGTCACCGTCCCGGCCCGGAACCTCGTGCCCCTCGGCGACGCCGACCCGATCGCCGCCGCACCGCTCAGCGACGCCGCGCTCACGCCGTACCACGCGGTCAAGAACGCCCTGCCGAACCTGGCCGGCGGCGGCAGGTTCGCCCTGGTCGTCGGGCTCGGTGGACTCGGGCAGATCGCCGTGCAGATCCTCACGGCGCTGACCGGTGCGACCGTCATCGCCACGGACGTGAAGCAGGACGCGATGGACCGTGCGGCCGCCCGTGGCGCGATCACCGTGCCGAGTGGTCCGGACCAGGCCGCCGCGATCCGCGAGATCACCGGCGGTCGCGGGGTCGACGCCGCGTTCGACTTCGTCGGGGCCACGCCCACCATCAGGGTCGCCCAGGCGTCGATGGCGATCGGTGGACGGTTCACCGTCGTCGGGATCGCGGGCGGCACCACCGAGTGGAACTTCTTCGCGACGCCGTACGAATCGACGATCACGAACACCTACTGGGGCACCATCGAGGACCTGCACGAGGTCGTCGCGATGTACCGCGCAGGGCAGATCGTGCCGGACGTCGAGCGGTACGCGCTGGACGACGCGCTCGAGGCGTACCGGAAGCTCGAGGCCGGCGAACTCTCGGGCCGCGCGGTGGTCGTGCCCTCGGGCGTCTGAGGAGCAGTTCGGTAACGGTCCTCGCCGACGCGCTCCGCGCTGCGTATCGTGGTGGCACGGCGCGAGGGGCGCGCGGGTGGGGAGTGGACCATGGCGAAGGCACGCGAGTTCCAGCAGGCAGGACAGCGGGACGTCCGCCGGGCAGAGCAGCCGCGCCGCGACCCCAACTGCACCGAGGCCGTCGGGCGACCGCGCGCGGGCAGTGACAGCGGCACCGGCATGACGATGGGGATCCCCTACGACGCGCCGGAACGCGGCAGGGTCGTCGCCGCCGAGCCGGTGACGCGCGTGGGGCTCGTGTGGCGGATCGTCGCCTCGCTCGTGCTCGTCGCGGCCGGGGTCAACGCCGTCGTGCGCTCCGTCCCGCTCTGGCAGACCGCCAACGTCGACCAGGCGAGCGGGGCCTGGGTCGGTGCGCTCGCGCTGATCGTCCTTGCCGGACTCTTCTTCGCGTACCCGGTCGTGAACCTCGTGCGCTGGGTCCGGGCGAAGCGGTAGTCCCGCCTCGTGCGGTGGGCCCGGGCCGTCCGGCGCCGCCGTCAGCGACCGGCAGCGTAGCCCTGCGCTCCGCGCGGGTTCGCTGCGGCACCGAGCACGCCGGTCGCCGGGTCGCGGGTCACGCACGTCAACCGGCCGAGCGACCAGTCGCCGGCACGGGTGACGACGTGCCCACGTGCCTCGAGCCCGGCGATGACGTCGTCGCCCAGGCGGTCCTCGACCACGAGGCCGGCGGGCTCCCACGTCCGCGGCCAGAACGACCCCGGGAACGCGGTGGTGTGCAGGGCCGGGGCGTCGATCGCCTGCTGTGGCGAGTACCCGCCGACGATCCACCGCAGCAGGAAGAGCAGCTGCCACTGGTCCTGCTGGTCCCCGCCGGGTGAGCCGAGCGCCGCGACCGGCTCGCCGTCGCGCAGCACCAGCGTGGGCGTCAGCGTCGTCCGCGGGCGTTCGCCCGGTCGGAGCGTCGACGCGGTGCCCTCCTCGAGCCAGGTCATCTGCAGCCGGGTGCCCAGGCAGAACCCGAGTTCCGGGACGGTCGGCGACGACTGCAGCCAGCCGCCCGAGGGGGTCGCGCTGACGATGTTGCCCCAGCGGTCGACCACGTCGATGTGGACCGTGTCACCGCGGGTCTCGCCGTCCGGCGCGACGAACGGCTCGCCGCGGTCCTCGACGGGCGTGGTCGGCGGCACCTCGGTGGTACGGGCGACCTGCACGGTCGGTTCACCGACACCCTGCCCGCCGACGGCGCCGCTCGCCTCGGCCTCGGCCTGCGTGCGGACCGGCGGCAGCGCGTGCATCACGCCGTCGACGGCGCCGGGACGGAGCTCGGTGGACGCCCGGTCTCCGATCAGTGCGCGGCGCTCGTCGGTGTACGCGTCGGAGAGCAGGACGTCGAGGGGGACCGTACCGTCGCCGTAGAACGCCTCGCGGTCGGCGAGCGCGAGCTTCTGTGCCTCGACGACGGTGTGGGCGCCGACCTCGGTGGACGGGTCGAGCAGTGCGTCGTTGAGCGGTTCGAGCAGCCGGAGGGTCTGCAGCAGCGCGGGGCCCTGCCCCCACGGGCCGGTCTTCGCGATCGTGCACCCGCGGAACTCGGCCGTCGTCGCCGGCTCGTACGACGCGCGGAAGGCCGCCAGGTCGGAGGCGCGGATCACCCCGGCGTGGTCCGTGCCGGACGAGTGCCGGTGCGGCTCACGGACGAATCGGTCGATCGCACCGGCGACGAGACCGTCCGCCCACTCGGACCGGGCCGCGTCGATGCGGGCGGTCCGGCTGCCAGCGCCGTCGCCCGCGGTGACGAGCCGGTCGAGGACGGACGCGAGTGCCTCGTTGCGCACCAGGTCCCCGGGGACCGGCACCGCGCCTCCCGGCAGCCACTGCGCCGCCGAGGTGGGCCAGTGGTCACGGAACAGGTCCGCGACGGCGGTGATCGTCCGCACCACCGCGGGCGCGACCGGGTGCCCGTCGCGGGCGTAGCCGATCGCCGGGGCGAGCACGTCGGCGAGCTCCCACGTGCCGTGGTCGCGGAGCAGCAGGAGCCACGCGTCGACCGCTCCCGGGACCGCCGCGGCGAGGGCACCGGACCCGGGCACCAGGTCGAGCCCCTCGGCGCGGTAGTGCTCCACCGTCGCCCCGGCGGGAGCGGGACCCTGACCGACGAGGACCGTCGGCGTGGGGTCCTCCGCCGTCGCGAACACCGCGGTGAGGTCGCCACCTGGGCCGTTGAGGTGCGGCTCGACGACGTGCAGCACGAACGCGCCCGCCACGGCGGCGTCGAAGGCGTTCCCGCCCCGCTCGAGCACGGACTGCGCGGTGGCGGTGGCGATCCAGTGTGTCGCCGCGGCCATCCCGAAGGTCCCGCGGAGGTCCGGGCGCGTGGTGTGGGACGTGGGCGGGACGAAGGCGGCGTTCGGCGTCGGCATGCCTCCATCTTGCGCGCATCACCGGGTCCGTTCCGGGCACGGACGGCTCGACCGGCACCACGGGACACGCCGACTTGCCCCCGGAACTGGGGTTCACCGGACCCCGCCGAGGGGTTGTGCCACCTCCCTGAAAAGGTGACCATCGTTCGGCGGCGCGTATCGGGCGTGTCGCAGAACGGTCGCGCAGGGGCGTGGCCGCCACCTCGGACCGCCTCCCTCCGGTCCTGTCCCAGGGAAATCATGCGCAGCTCCTCCACGTCCACGGCACGCCCTCGTCCGGTCCGCGCGCGACTGGTCGCCGGCGTCGTCGCACTCGCCGCCGTCGCCGCGGGACTCGTCGGCACCGCCGCACCCGCATCCGCCGCTCCGATCGTCTACACCGGCACCGTCGCGGCCGGGAAGACGCTCTGGCCCGGCGACTCGGTCACCTCGAACAACGGCCAGTTCCAGCTCGTCATGCAGGGTGACGGCAACCTCGTCGAGTACGGCATCGGCCGCACGGTTCTCTGGTCGTCGAACACCTCCGGCCGGCCCGGTGCGTTCGCCCAGGTCCGCGCCAACGGCACGCTCGCCATCGTGTACAACAACGTCCGCGTCGCGCTCTGGGGCGGCCCCGGCCAGGTCGGTCGCAACTTCGGCGTCCGGCCCGACGGCACGATGCGGATGATCAACACCGCGAACCACAGCGTCGTTGAGTTCCCGACGTACCAGGCCAGCGTCAGCGCGGGCAACGTCCTGCTGCCCGGCACCGTCCTGCGGTCCGACCGCACCAACTCGCGGACGCTGACCATGCGCGCCGACGGGGTCCTCGTGCAGGTCGTCGACGGCAAGCAGATCTGGGCCTCGAAGACCGCCGGCAACAAGAACGCCTACGCCGCGGTGCAGACCGACGGCAACCTCGTCGTGTACAGCGCGGCGAAGAAGGCGCTCTGGTCGACCGCGACGAGCCGGGCGGGCGGCGGTCAGCTGATGGTCCAGGTCGACGGCAACGTCGTGCTCTACGGCAAGGCCGACACTCGCGTCTGGTCCACCCGCGCCGTCACCGGCCTGCTGTGGCCGGTCGCGAGCACCAAGATCACCGGTCGCTACGGCGACGACCGCGGCGCCGGGCACGTCCCGCGCTACCACCAGGGCACGGACTCGCCGGCACCGGTCGGCACGCCCGTCTACGCCTCGGGCGCCGGCACGGTCACGAGCACCGTCGCCAACAATGCGTCCTACGGCAACTACGTCGTCGTGACCTACGGCATGACGACGGTGCTCACCGCGCACCTCAGCAAGATCGAGGTCAAGACGGGGCAGATCGTGACCAAGGGCAACGAGATCGCGCGCTCGGGGAACACCGGCCAGTCGACCGGCCCGCACGTGCACGTCGAGGTCCGGCAGGGCGGCACGCTCGTCGACCCCCTGAAGGTGCTGCACTTCCGCTGAGCCGGTCCGGCCGCCGCGGTGGCAGTCCTCGGCTGCGGTCGACGCCGGACGACAGGAAGTCCTCCGCTCGGTGTCAGGATCGTCGTCGGCACGACATTGCCAGGGTGGAGGGAGTGCCGTGACCGACGACGACTCGGTCCTCGTGCGCCGGATGGTGCGTGGGGACACGACTGCACTGGCGACCGCGTTCGAGCGGTTCGCGCCGGTGCTGACGCGCTACGCATGGGCGGTCACCGCGACCCCGGAGGACGTCGAGCACGTCGTCCAGGAGGCCTTCCTGTCGCTGTGGAAGCACGCCGACGGGCTCGTCCTGCCGACCGGTTCGCTGCTCCCGTGGCTGCTCGCGGTCTGCCGGTCGTACGCCGGGCCGCGCGGCGCGGACGTCGCCGGCGGGGAACCGCTGCGGTGGGTGCACGACGACCTGCTCCCGCTCCCTGCCACCGATCGTCGGCTCGTCGAGCTCTGCCTCGTCGAGGGCCGCACGTGGACCGAGGCCGCGGAGTCGCTCGGCCTCCGGCCCGGAGGGCGCGCGCCTCGTCGAGGCCCCCGCGCGACGAAGGAGGTGCAGCGATGAACTCCGAGCCCCCGATCGGAGACGACCTGCAGCGCATGCTCGTCACGATGAAGCAGAACGTGCTGGAGCGCGCCGCACCGCGGAGGCGCCGTACGCGCCGGACCGGCATCGTGCTCACCGTCATCGCCCTGCTCGCCGTCGGCACCGCCGGTGGTGGTGTGGCCCTCGGCCTGATCCCGACTGCCCCGAGCCCGGCACCGGAGCCGACCGCCAGCGCCACGAGTGCGCCGAGCCGTACCGTCACCCCGTCGTCGGCGCCTGTCGTGGACGACCCCACGCCGATCCCCACACCGACCCTGACCGCACCACCGTACGCGGCGGCGGACTGGTCCACGTGGACGGTCTCCGCTGACGGCGTGGGCCCGGCGACCCTCGGCAGCCCCGCCGGTGCCGACGACGCAGCCCTCCGCGCGGGCTTCACCCCCGCGGCGGCGCTGGTCGACGACACCGGCACCGTGATCTACCCGTACGGGTGCCCGAACACCGACGCCCGGATCTGGGAGGGGACCGGAGGTGCACGCGTGGTCGAGCTCACCACCGGCGGCACGGTCGGCACGGTCATCATCGAGCTGCAGGGGCAGGACGGCGCTCCGGCCCGGCAGCTGGGGCCGACGACGGGCGAAGGTGTCGGCCTCGGCAGCACCCTCGACGAACTCCGGGCCGCCTACCCGGGACTCGCGCAGACGCGTCAGGGTGCCGTCGGTGGCACGCTCGACACCACGTGGGCCATCGCGTCCGGTGACCGGTACATCGTCTTCCAGGTGGCCGACGGGGTCGAGCGGGTGTCGCGGGTGACCGTCAGCAGCACGAGCGAGCCGGTGATCGACTACTGCTCGTGAGCGGTCGCCGCGGCACACCCGGCTAGCCTGGACGGGATGGAAGAGCGTCGCGGACAGGGCATCGTGCTGGTGGCGATCGGCGTCGTCGCGGGGCTCCTCTCCGGTCTGTTCGGTGTCGGGGGCGGCGTGGTCGTCGTCCCCGCCCTGATGGCGTTCGCACACCTCGACCAGCGGCGGGCGTCGGCGACGTCCCTCGTGGCGATCGCCCCCGCGGCGGTCGTCGGCGCGGTCACCTACGCGGTGCAGGGCGAGGTGCACTGGCTCGCGGCACTCACGCTCGCGGTCGGCAGCGTCACCGGCGCCCCGATCGGCGCGCGGCTCCTGCGCGCACTGCCGCTGCGGGTCCTGCCGTGGATCTTCGTCGGCTTCATCGCGGTCGTCCTCGTCTCGCTCGTGACGACGGTGCCGACCCGCGGCGGCGAGGTGCACTTCGGCGTCGTCGAGGCGCTCGTCCTGCTGCTGCTCGGTCTGCTGTCGGGCGTGCTGTCCGGGCTCGTCGGCGTGGGCGGCGGGGTCGTCATCGTGCCGGGGCTCGAGGTCGTGCTCGGCGCGGGCGACCTGCTCGCCAAGGGCACGTCGCTCCTCACGATGGTGCCGACGTCGGTGTCCGGCACCGTCGCCAACCTCCGTCGACGTGCCGTGGACCTCCGTGCCGGACTGACCGTCGGCGTCGCCGCGGCGGTCTGTTCGCCGGCCGGGGCGTGGATCGCGCGGCTCGTCGACCCCCAGGTCGGTACCTGGCTGTTCGCGGGCTTCCTGGTCGCCGTGGCCGTCATCGTCCTGGTCCGCGGGCGACGGCGGGCGCCCCGCGCCGAGGCGGCAGCCGGGGAGGTCGCGTGAGGCGCAGAGCGGGTGCCGACGACGCGGAGGCGGTCCTCGCCGCGTTCGCCCGGACGCCCGGCGACGTGCCGGCTGCGCGTCGCGTCGCCCGGCAGTTCGCCGACCTCGACGAGGGCGAGCGCTCCGCGCTGCTCTGGAGCGAGGACCCCGGTGCCCGGCTCGTCGCCGTCCTGCTGCTCGTGCAGGCGATGCGGGAGCGGCCCGACCCGGAGCTGACCGACGAGTACCTCTCGGCGGCGAAGGCGGAGCGGTTCGACGACACCGTGCTCGTCGACCTGGCCGCCGAGGAGCTCGTCGGGGCGCCGCTCGTCGGCGGGTCGACGGGGCCGCTGTTCGCACTCGTGAAGTCGGACGTGGCGATGGTGCGCCGGATCGCCGTGGTGGCGACCCTGGCGTTCGCGAAGCAGGGCGACGCCGAGGTGCCGCTCGCCATCGCGGGGCGGCTCGTGCGGGAGCGCACCGAGACCGTGCAGTCCGCCGTCGGCTGGGTGCTCCGCGAGACCGGCAAGCGCGCGTCCGAAAGCGCGCTCGTCGCGTTCCTCGAGCAGAGCGGCCGCTTCCTCACGCCGGCAGCGCGACGGACCGCGACCGAGCACCTGCCGCCGGCGGACCGCGACCGGCTGCGCGGCTGACCGGAGCGGGACCCCCGCCCCGGGACTACGCCGGGTCGGACTCCGCCAGCACGGTCGTGAGCGCGACGACGACGCCGTCCCGCACCTCGACCACGTCGACGCCCCGCACCACCGGGGAGCCGACCGGACCGAACCCCCAGGCGAGCACGCCGTGGGTCTCGGAGACGTACCGCCGTCCCTCCTCGACGAACTGCGAACCGGCGGGCGCGGACGCGAGGAGCCCGGCGGCCTTCTGCTCGAGGGCGTCCCACCCGACGACGGTGCCCTCCGGGTCGGTGAACACGACGTCGGACGCGTAGGTGCGCTCGATCGCGCTGCGGCGGGCTGCGGCGTCCGCGTTGCCGAAGACGTCGTGGAGGTTCGCAGTGAGGAGCTCGGTGACGGTGGCCATGCCCGGAGCCTAACCTCGGTGCATGTCCGACGGAGTGCCGACCATCGACGCCGCACTGGTCCGTCGGCTCGTCGCCGGGCGGTTCCCGCAGTGGGCGCACCTGCCGGTGCGGCCGGTCGACCACCAGGGGTGGGACAACCGCACGTTCCGCCTCGGTGACGCGCTGTCCGTCCGCCTGCCGAGCGCCGCCGGCTACGTCGCCGCGGTCGAGAAGGAGCAGGCGGTGCTGCCCTGGCTGGCACGGGGGCTCGGCGTCGCCGTGCCGGAGCCGGTCGGCCTCGGGCGACCGGCGGAGGGGTACCCGTTCCCGTGGTCGGTCCGCCGGTGGATCGACGGGACACCCGCGGCGCTCGCCGTGGGACTGGACACCGTGCGGTTCGCCGCCGACGTCGGCGCCGTGCTCCGCCAGCTCCGGGGCATCCCGCCACAGGACGGTCCGGCGCCGGGTGCGCACTCGTTCCACCGGGGAGCGCACCCCTCCCACTACGCCGATCAGGTCGCCGACGCACTCGCGGTCCTGGGTGGCAGCGTCGACCAGGTGGCGTGCGGACGCGTCTGGGCCGCGGGCACCGCGACGACGTGGCGGCGGCCGGGCGTCTGGTTCCACGGCGACGTCGCCCCCGGCAACCTGCTCGTCGACGCGCAGGGGCGGCTCGGCGCCGTCATCGACTTCGGGACGTGCGGTGTCGGGGACCCGGCGTGCGACCTCGTGCTCGCCTGGACGTCCCTCGAGCCGGACGCGCGCCAGGTCTTCCGCGAGCGCGTCGGGTTCGACGCCGACACGTGGTCGCGCGGCCGCTGCTGGGCGCTGTGGAAGGCGCTCGTCATGCTGGCCGGCAGCGCCGGCCCCGGGGCACGTGCCGACCACGAGCGCGTACTCGCAGCCGTCCTCGACGACCCGGTGGCGTGACCAGCGGCCCGTCGAGCAGAGCGGTCCGGGAGGCGCGCGTCACGTCCGCCACGGAGCGCACCGGGACGGTGGGGCTGGGAACGCACCACGGTGCGGGGGCGTACCGACGAGGGTGAAGCGGGTCGCGCCTCCCGGCCGACCCGAAGCGACCACGAGAGGAACGCGACGTGCGCGCACTGACCTGGCAGGGCACCGAGAAGGTGTCCGTCGAGACCGTCCCCGACCCGACCATCCAGGAGCCGACCGACGCGATCGTGCGGATCACCTCCACGGCGATCTGCGGCTCCGACCTGCACCTGTACCGGGTCCTCGGCCCGTACATCGACAAGGGCGACGTCCTCGGGCACGAGCCGATGGGCGTCGTCGAGGAGGTCGGTTCCGCCGTCACGAACCTCAAGGTCGGCGACCGCGTCGTCGTCCCCTTCAACATCTCCTGCGGGCACTGCTACATGTGCCAGCGGGGCCTGCAGTCGCAGTGCGAGACGACGCAGGTCACGGAGTACGGCAGCGGTGCCGCGCTCTTCGGGTACACGAAGATGTACGGCCAGGTCCCCGGCGGCCAGGCCGAGTACCTGCGGGTGCCGCACGCCGACTACGGCCCCATCGTGATCCCGGACGACGGCACCCCCGACGACCGCTGGCTGTTCATGAGCGACATCCTGCCGACCGCGTGGCAGGCCGTGCAGTACGCCGACGTCCCCGAGGGTGGCACGCTCGCCGTGCTCGGCCTCGGCCCCGTCGGGCAGTTCGCCGCCCGCATCGGCAAGCACCTCGGCTACCGCGTCCTCGCCGTCGAGCCGGAGCAGGTCCGTCGTGACCTCGCCGCGAAGTACGACATCGAGACGTTCGACCTGTCGAAGGACCTGGTGTCCGAGCTCGTCGACCTGACCGACGGCCGCGGCCCGGACGCCGTCGTCGACGGTGTCGGCATGGAGGCGCACGGCAACCCCGTCGCCGGGTTCGCCCAGCGCGCCGCGGGGCTGCTCCCCGACAAGCTCGCCCAGAAGGCGATCGAGACCGCGGGTGTCGACCGGCTCGACGCCGTGCACACGGCGATCGACCTGGTCCGTCGCGGCGGCACGGTGTCGCTCAGCGGTGTCTACGGCGGCATGGCCGACCCGATGCCGATGATGACGCTGTTCGACAAGCAGATCACGATCCGCGAGGGGCAGTGCAACGTCCGCCGCTGGGTCGACGACATCATGCCGCTCGTGTCCGACCCGTCGGACCCGCTCGGCACGCTCGACCTCACCACCCACCGGGTGTCGCTCGAGGACGCTCCGCACATGTACGAGGTCTTCCAGAAGAAGGAGGACGGCTGCATCAAGGTCGTCCTCGACCCGGCACTGGCCGCCGCCTGATGCGGGTCGTCGTCGTCGGCGCGACCGGCAACGTCGGCACGGCGGTCCTCCGTCGGTTGGCGGAGGCCCGCCTGAGCGGGGACGGCCGCGCCGGCGACGAGGACGGACTCGAGGTCGTCGGGGTCGCCCGGCGGCTCCCCGACGCCCGCGTGGCCCCGTACGACGTCGCGTCCTGGCGCGCCGTCGACGTGGGGGGTCGGTCGGCCGTCGAGGACCTCACCGCCGTGTTCGCCGGAGCCGACGCCGTCGTGCACCTCGCGTGGGCGCTCCAGCCGACGCACGACATCCCCGCGCAGCACCGGACGAACGTCACCGGCACGGCGAACGTGCTGGAGGCGGTCGCCCGCGCCGGCGTGCCGCAGGTGGTCGTCGCGTCCTCGGTCGGCACCTACCGCGGCGTCGACGTCGACGGCAAGCGCACCCCGGTCGACGAGACGTGGCCGGCGACGGGCATCCCCACCGCGACCTACTCGATCCACAAGGCCGCGAACGAGGCCGCGATGGACGCGTTCGCCGAACGGCACCCCGACGTCGTCGTGACGCGCCTGCGCCCCGGGCTGATCTTCCAGCGCGGTGCCGCGGCAGAGATCCGCGGGCTCTTCCTCGGGCCGTTCGTGCCGATGTCGATCGTCCGCTGGATCCGGTGGGCGGTCCTGCCGCTGCCGTTGCCGTTCGTCTTCCAGGCCGTGCACGCCGACGACGTCGCGGACGCCTTCTGGCGTGCGGTCGACCGGCGGGCCGGCGGCGCCTTCAACATCGCCGCCGCGCCGGTGCTCAACCCGCCGCGCATGGCGAGGGCCTTCGGCATGCTCGGCGCGGTCCGGGTGCCGCTCCGGCTGATCCGTGGGATCGTCACGCTGACCTGGCGGCTGCGCCTGCAGCCGACCGACGCCGGGTGGGTCGACATCGCTGCGGGCGTGCCGATCATGCGCGTCGACAAGGCGCGGGCCGAGCTCGGGTGGGAGGCGCGGCACACCGCCGAGGAGGCGTTGCGCGAGCTCGTGTCCGGGTTCGCCGACGGCGCCCGCGTCCCGGCATCCGGGCCGCTGCACGGCTGACGGCGCGCAGCTCGGGCGGTGGGTCCGCCGGTGCCGCCCGACCGTCGGCGTCGCCGGTGCGGAGCCGCCGCGCGGGCGCCGGCGCGTCGCCGCCGCGCGGGTAGCCTGGGACGGTGCTGCTGCCGACGGACCTGCTGGGGGCGTGGGACCTCCGCCGCACCGTCGACGACCGGCTCGCCGGGGTCCGGGGACACGTGACGGGGACCACGACGCTGACGGCCGTCGGCCCGGACGAGGTCCGCTGGGACGAGGCGGGGACCATGGTCCTCGACGGCCGGACCACCCCGGTGTCGCGGACCCTCGTCGTCCGGCGGAACGCCGACGGCGGTCCCGACGCGTGGACCGTGCACTTCGCCGACGGTCGGGTGTTCCACGACTGGGTGTGGGGTGCGACCGTCGCCCACGCCTGCTCGCCGGACGACTACCGCGGCACCGTCGACGGCGACGAACGACGGTGGACCGTGCGCTGGCAGGCCCACGGCCCGTCGAAGGACTACCGACTCGACAGCGTGCTGACCCGGCCCCCGGCGTGACGACGAGGTCGGCGGTCACCGGCAGACTGGCCGCATGGCCCGTTCCTCCGGCACCGACGCCCCCCGCATCACCCTGACCGAACCCGCCGACCTCGACGACTGGACGCCCGGCCCCGGCGACGTCCTCACCGGCGACCGCGTCGAGGGCAAGCGCATCGACGTGTTCGACCTCGCCGGGGAGCGCCTGCCCGACCTCGAGATCGAGGAGAGCGTCGTCGGCACGCTCCGGGCGGACGCCGCCGACCTGCGCGGCCTGCGTGTGCGCGACTCGGTCGTCGAGGTGCTCGACGCACCCGTCCTCCGGGCGTCGAGCAGCACCTGGCGCGAGGTCCGGATCGCGGGCGGTCGCGTCGGCTCCGCGGAGCTCTACGACGCGACGTTGAACGGTGTCGAGTTCACCGGCATGAAGCTCGGCTTCGTGAACCTGCGCGGGGCGACGGTGACCGACGTCGTGTTCCGCGACTGCGTCATCGACGAGCTCGACGTCGCCGACGCCCGACTGCTGCGGGTGTCCTTCGACGGCACTCGGATCCGGGCCGTCGAGGGGTCGAACACCCGGATCGACCACGTCGACCTGCGTGGGGCCGACCTCGACCGGGTCGAGCGGCTCGAGGGGATGCGCGGGGCGACGATCGGCGCCGACCAGCTCGTCACGCTCGCCCCGCTCCTGGCGGCCCAGGCCGGCTACCGCGTGGACTGACCGGCCGGGGTCCGCGCGTCCGCCCGCGCCAGTGCGGCCACCAGGTCCGCCTGGACCAGGTCCCCGTGCACGGCGGCGCCCGCGGTGGTCCCGGCGGCCGCCGAGACGATGACCGTCGCCATCGGCGCCGCCACGTTGCCCGCTGCCCAGACACCGGGGACGTCCGTCGCACCCGTCGGGCCGACGGGGAGCGCGCTGCCGATGCGGACGTCGCCCACGGTCTGGTCCGCGGCGACGAGCCCCAGTCCCGCCAGGCCCGTGACCCGCGCCTCGGCCGTGCTCGCTGCCGCCAGCGCGTCCAGCGGCACCGTCGAGCCGTCGGCCAGCACCACGCCCGTCAGCACGTCGCCGTCCGACAGCACCTCGCGCACCGGCCCGCGGACGACGTCGATGCCGTGTGCGCGGAACCCGGCGAGGTCGCGCTCGCCCACGAGTGCGGGATCGGTCACGAACACCGTCACGTGGGCACTCACCGCCCGCCACATCAGTGCCTGGTGGGCGCCGAACGGCGTCGTCACGAGCACGCCGATCCGGCGGTCGCGGACCTCCCACCCGTGGCAGAACGGGCAGTGCACGACGCCGCGACCCCACTGTGCGGCCAGTCCCGGTACGTCCGGCAGGACGTCCCGGGCGCCGGAGGCGACCACGACGCGCCGGGCCGCGACGGTCCCGCCGGAGTCGAGGGTGGCGGTGAAGCCGACCGGGTCGTCGGCCGTGACGGGCCCGGCGGACGCGTCCACGATCCTCCCGGACGCGAACCGGACGCCGTACTGCGCGACCTCGTCGCGACCGATGCGGGCGAGTCCGCGCGGGTCTGTGCCTTCCCGACCCAGGTAGTTGTGGACGCCGGCGGCAGCGCCGTTGCGCGGTTCGCCCGCGTCGACGACGAGGACGGAGCGCCGGGAGCGCCCGAGGACGAGCGCGGCGGAGAGGCCGGCTGCGCCGCCTCCGATGACCAGGACGTCAGTGGTGTCGTACATGCGCTCATCGTGCGGCGACCCGCGCTCCCTGGCAACGTTCCTTGCCGGTCTGGCAACATGGACACCGTGACACACGACCGGGAGGGACGGATCACCGCGCGGACGACGGCGCAGGTGGTGGACGCGGTCGGCCCGCGTCTCCGCGCGCTGCGTCTGCACCGACAGGTCACGCTCGCCGGGCTCGCGGCGGAGACCGGGATCTCGGTGTCGACCCTGTCCCGCCTCGAATCGGGCCAGCGCAAGCCGACGCTCGAACTCCTGCTGCCCCTGGCGCGGGCGCACCAGGTGCCGCTCGACGACCTGGTGGGAGCGCCACCGACCGGCGATCCTCGCGTGCACCTGAAGGCGGAGCGGCACGGCGAGCGGGTCGTCATCCCCCTCACGAAGCGCACCGGAGGCGTCCGGTCCTTCAAGCAGCTCATCCCGCCGGGATCGCCGGGCGGTGAGCCGACCCTGCAGACGCACGAGGGCTACGAGTGGCTCTACGTCCTGTCCGGTCGGCTCCGCTTGGTGCTCGGCGAGCACGACCTCGACCTCGGGCCCGGCGAGGTCGCGGAGTTCGACACCCGCACCCCGCACTGGGTCGGCAATGTGACCGACCAGGTCACCGAGGTGCTGTGCCTGTACGGGCCGCAGGGCGAGCGGGCCCACGTCCGGTCGCGTCCCGCCGCGCGGTCCTGAGGCACCCCGCTCGCGTCGGGGCGTGCCCCGTGCGGTCGCAACCGGCCGCCGTTCCGGCGCCCGGAGGACGCCCCCAGTTCGGGACGGGCACCGCGGAGTTCCGGGGAGTACCCCGCCCCCCGTTCGGGAAACGGTCCCTGCGCGGGTCTCCCCGCCGTTACATTCGTGTCCGCTGTGAAGCCCCCGGCGCTCCCCCTGGCGCCGTGGACCCCGGCGCTCACCCCGGCGCCGTGACCATGTCTCCCGAAAGGCATTCGTCGTGCCCGCATCGCACCGCGCGCGTCCCTCACGCCCGCGCCTCCTGACCCTCGCCAGCCTCGCCGTCGTGGCCCTCATCGGCGGTTCGTCGGCGGTCCTCCTGCCGCAGACCGCCTCGGCCGCGTCGCCGTTCCTCACCACCGCGATCTACGGCACGGTGTCGAACTCGTCGAACATCGTCGCCGTCGACCGGAGCACCGGCACGGCGACCACGGTCCTGTCGGAGCCGACCGGGGCGACCGGCCTGAACCAGCTCGGCTTCTCGAACGACGGCGACCAGCTGTTCATGACGAACGGCACGAACGTCTTCGAGTACACGGCGTCCACCGGGACGTGGGAGCGCACCGCACGCTCCACGGGCGCGACCGTCGCGACCCAGATGGGCGGCGTCGACCCGCGGACGGGCAAGTACTGGTTCGGCGGGTTCGTGACGGGCTCGGGCAACCAGTTCAGCTTCACGAGCTACGACCCGACGTCGAACACCATCGCGGGCACCGCGACGACGGTGACCGCGCCCACCCCGCCCGGGACGAACGGCGACCTCGCCTTCGACCGGCTCGGCAACATGTACTTCATCTCGAGCAGCGCCGGCACCGCGCAGGTCTACCGCGTGGACGCCGCCGCGCTCGGCACGGCCTCGGCGACCGCGACGGCCGTCGGCCCGGCGATCGCACCGCCGGCAGCGCTGACGTCGCTCGCGTTCGCGGACGACGGCTACCTGTACATCGCGGGGAGCGGGACGAACGGCTTCCTCAAGGTCAACCCGGTGACCGGCGCCATCGTCGACCGGCACACCCCGTCGCTGACCCTGACGGACATGGGCACGCGGCAGTACCCGTCCACCGGACAGGCGACGACCTCGCTGCCCGAGGGACGCAAGGACGCGGACGACCAGTTCACGGTCTCCGTCGGGGGCGGCGACGTGTCGACCCCGGCGACCGCCTCGACGACCGGGACCGGCACGTCGGCGACCGCCGGACCGATCATCCTGCTGCCGGGTCAGACGTACACCGTGACCCAGACGCCGGCGAACAGCACCACGAAGGCGTCCGACTACGCGACGACGTACACCTGCACCGACGCGACCTCCGGCACCGTGGTCACGAAGGGGACCGGCTCGACGGCGGACTTCTCCGTGCCGAGCACGAACGGCAGCGACGTCGTGTGCACCTTCGCGAACCCGATCGCGGGCCCGACCGTGACCGACGACGCCTCGCGCGGCAACCAGCCCGGGCAGCCGGTGACGGTGGACGTCCTGGCGAACGACACGGGTGACCTCGACGCCACGTCCGTCCGTCTCGTCGACCCCGCGACGCCGGGGACCTCGCTCAGCGCCGACGGCCGCACCCTCACCGTCGCCGGGCAGGGCGTGTACCGCGTCGACGCGACCACGGGCGCCGTGACCTTCACCCCGGACCCGCAGCTCACCGGCAACCCGACCCCCGTCCGCTACGCGGTGACCGACACCCGCGGCAAGCAGGGTTCGGCCACCCTCAGCGTCACGTACGCCGGTGCCGCCGCCGCGGACGCGGTCTCCACCGACCAGGGGACGGCCGTCGACGTCGACGTGATCCGCAACGACCGCGGCACGATGGACCCCACGTCGGTCGTGTTCCCGGCAGCGGGGCAGCCGACGGGTGCCACCGTCACGGACGCCGGCCGCACGCTGACGGTGCCGGGGCAGGGCACCTGGACGGCCGACCGCACCACCGGTGTCGTGACCTTCACGCCGGACCCGGCGCTGCGTGGTGACGCGGCCCCGGTCACCTACCAGGTGTCCGACGCCGACGGCACCCCCTCCACCGCGACGGTCACCGCGTCCGTGCGGGCCGTGGGCCCGAAGGCGTCCGACGACATCGCGACGACCTGGCAGAACGTCCCGGTGACGGTCGACGTCACCGCGAACGACGCCCCGGGCGTCGAGGGCGGGACGCCGCTCGACCCGACCTCCGTCGTCTTCCCGCCGACGGGGCAGCCCACCGGCGCGACGGTCGCCGCGGACGGTCGGAGCGTGACGGTGCCGGGCCGGGGGACCTTCACCGCCGACGCGACCACCGGCCGGGTGACCTTCACGCCCGAGCGCGGCTCCGCCGGTGACGTCCCCCCGGTCACGTACCGGGTGTCCGACACCGGCGCCCTGACGAGCACCGCGACGATCGCCGTCACGGTGAACACCGTCGCGCCCACCGCGGCGCCGGACAGGGCCACGACCGTGCAGGGCGGGACCAGGACGATCGACGTCCTCGCGAACGACGCCGCCGGCAACGCGCAGACGCCGATCGACCCGACGTCGGTGACGTTCACCACGCCCGGGCAGCCGGCGGACGCGACCGTCTCGGACGGCGGCCGGACGCTCACCGTGCCCGGACAGGGCGTCTGGACGATCGATCCGTCGACGGGTGCGATCACCGTCGAGCCCGACCCCGCCTTCCGCGGTGACGCGACGCCGGTCACCTACGCCGTCTCGGACAGCGACGGGGCGACCTCGGTCGCCACGGTCACCGTGACGGTCACGCCGGTCGGACCGGAGGTCGCCGACGACACCGCCACCACCGGGCAGAACACGCCCGTCCCGGTCGACGTGACCGCGGACGACCGTCCCGGTGTCGCCGGCGGCACGCCGATCGACCCGACCACCGTCGTGTTCCCGGCAGCAGGACAGCCGGCCGGCGCGACCGTCGCGGACGGCGGACGGACGCTGACGGTGCCCGGTCAGGGCACCTGGTCGGCCGACCCCGCCACCGGTGTGGTCACGTTCGCCCCGGCGCGGGGAGCCGCCGGGGACACCACCCCGGTGACGTACCAGGTCGCGGACCGCGGCGGGCAGACGGGCACGGGCACCATCGTCGTGACCGTGACCGCGGTGACCCCGAAGGCGGCGGACGACGCCGTGTCGACGCGACAGGGTTCCCCGGTGACGACCACCGTGACGGGCAACGACCGCGGTGGCAACGACCGGACACCGATCGACGTGACGACCGTCGTCTTCCCGACCGACGGCCAGCCGTCCGGCGCGGCCGTCTCCGACGACCACCGCTCCCTCACCGTCCCCGGCGAGGCCACGTACACGGTGGACCCGTCGACCGGTGCGGTCACCGTCGCACCGGTGCCGGCCTTCCGCGGCGACGCGTCGCCGATCACCTACCAGGTGTCCGACGTGGACGGCGCGCGCACCTCCGCGTCCCTCGTCGTCACCGTCGTGCCGGTCGCCCCGCGGGCCGTCGACGACACCGCCCGGACGCAGCAGAACACCCCGGTGACGATGTCCCTCACGGCCAACGACGCTCCGGGCGTCGACGGCGGCACGGCCCTCGTCCCCGCGAGCGTGCGCTTCCCGGTGGGCGGGCAGCCGGACGGTGCGGTCGTCGCCGACCGCGGCCGGACGCTGACCCTCACGATCCCCGAGCAGGGCACCTTCACGGTCGACGCGACCACCGGCGCGGTGACGTTCGCGCCGTCCGACGGGTTCACCGGGACCACGAAGCCGGTGACCTACCAGGTGCGCGACACCGGCGGTGCCGCTGCCACGGCGACGGTCACCGTGACCGTCACCGGTGTCGTCCCGACCGCGACCCCGAACACGGCGACCACGACGCAGGGCACCGCGGTGCGGATCGCACCGATCGGCGACGACCGTCCCGGCAACGACCGGACGCCGCTCGACCCGACGTCGGTGGTCTTCCCGGCCGCCGGACAGCCGGCTCGGGCGACCGTGTCCACCGACGGCCGGACGCTCACGGTCCCCGGCCAGGGTGTCTGGACCGTCGACACGACGACCGGCGTGGTCACCTGCACGCCGTCCCCCGCGTTCCGCGGCACCGCCGGCCCCGTCACCTACCGGGTGTCGGACGTCGACGGCGCGTCCTCGACCTCGACCGTCACCGTGACGGTGGCCGCGGTCGGGCCGCACGCCGTCGCGGACGCACGCTCCACGCAGCAGAACACCCCGGTCCGCCTCGACCTGCTCGCCAACGACACCGCGGGCGTCCGCGGCGGCACGCCGCTCGACCGGACGTCCGTGGTGTTCACCACGACGGGGCAGCCGACCGGTGCCGTCGTGACCGACGCGGGGAAGACCCTGGCGGTGCCCGGCGCGGGCACCTACCGGATCGAGCGGACGACCGGCACGGTCCTGTTCACCCCGCAGCGCGGGTGGACCGGGACGACCGCGCCCGTCACCTACCGGGTGTCGGACGTCGGCGGGACGACGGCGACGGCGACCGTCACCGTCACCGTCACGCCGGTCGCGCCGACGGCCCGTCCGGACCGGGTGACGACCGCGACGCGCACGCCGGTCACGATCGACCCGCTCGACGACGACGCCTCCGGTGACGCCGCCACGCCGCTCGACCCGCGGTCGGTCCGGCTGCTGGACCGCAGCGGTGCCTGGGTGACCAGCACCACCATGCCCGGGAAGGGCACGATGACGGTCGACCCGGTGACCGGGCGGATCACGTTCACGCCGGCGCCGGGCTTCTCGGGGACGGTCGCCGTGCCGTACTCCGTCGCCGACGTCGACGGGAGCACGACCCGCTCCACCCTCACGGTGACGGTCGGCACCCCGCCGACCGCCGTCGACGACCGCAGCACCACCACGCCGGGCACGGCCGTCACCGTCCCGGTGGCCGGCAACGACAGCTCCGGCTCCACGGCGCTCGACGCCGGGTCCGTCCGCCTGGTCGACCCGCGGACGGGCGAGTTCGCCAACACGGTGACGATCGCCGGGACGGGCACCTTCCGGGTGGGCACGGACGGCGCGGTCACCTTCACGCCGGACGCGGCCTTCGCCGGCACCGCGAGGGTCACCTACTCGGTGGCGGACGCGGACGGCAGCCGGTCCACCGCGGAGCTGTCGGTGCGCGTGCCGGCCGTCGCCGGGGTGGTCGCCGCGCCGGGTCCGCGCGGTGGCGTGGTCGTGACGACGCCGGACGGCCGACGACTCGCCTTCACCGGCACCGAGCTCGTCGTCCCCGGCGGGGTCGCGGCCCTGCTGCTCCTCGCGGCGGGCGCCGGCCTGCTGGTGCTCCGGCGCCGGCGCCGGTCCGTGGAGGACTGAGCCGCCGGAGGGTCGGGGACCCGACGGTCCGACGGACGGGAGGCGCGTGGCCGCTGGTCACGCGCCTCCCGTCCGTCGTGTGGTCGGGTCTCCTGCCCGTGGGACGCCGCGTCTGGTCAGCGCCGCGACCAGCGCGCCGCCGCGCGCAGCCGTGCCGCGACGCGGGCACGTCGTGCCCAGCGGCGCACCGGGTTGGCGCGGCGGCCGTTCACCCGGAACGTGTGGAAGGCGCGTCGGGTGCGCAGCACCGCGGACCCGAACCCGTCGAACGGTCGCGCGGACACCTGCACGGTGAGCGCGCGGTCGGCCACGACCCGCCACCCCGGGTCCAGCTGCATGCTGAGGTCGACGTCGTCGTGCACCTCGGCGTCCTGGCGGTGGACGCGGGAGCGGACGGCGAGCCACGTCTCGCGGCGCATCGCGGTGGCCGACCCGAAGAGCGGCGGGCGACCGAGCGCCGACCACATCAGGACGAAGTACGGGCCCATGTAGAGCGCGTCCCACACCCGGCGGACGACGGGGCCGCCGTCCCTCGGACGACCGGGGCCGGTCACGGCGACGACCCCGGGGTCCTCGAGGAGCCGAAGCGCGTCCGCGATCCAGCCGGGTGGCGGGACGGAGTCGGCGTCGAGCCGGACGAGGACGTCCCCGGTCGCGTGGTCGTACCCGCGGGCGGACGCCCGGGCGATGCCGCGGACACGCTCGGTCAGCACCGTCGCACCGGCCCCCTGGGCGACGGCGGCGCTGTCGTCCCGGCTGCCGTTGTCGACGACGACCACCTCGTCGGGCGGGACCGTCTGCGCTGACAGGGCTCCCAGGCAGCGTCGGAGGAGCACGGCGTCGTCCCGCACGGGGACGACGACGGAGACGCGGGGCATCCCCCGATCCAACCGGAACTGCGCTGGACGGATGTGGGATCCGCGCTTCCTGGCGTTCCTGTGTGAGGACGCAGAGGTGGGCGCGCACCTTCGGGAACGCAACGCCCCCGGTCTCCACCGAGGGCGACGACCACCGGAAGGCCGATCATGACCACGAACCCACCCGGGAACGACTCGGGGACACCGATCCACGACCGCACCGCCGCGTCCGAGGGCCACGAGGTCCGACCCGGCGTCACCGTCCCGTCCTACGCGAACGCCACACCGGCGGCGGGTCCGAGCGACCCCGACGTCGCCAAGCCGTACGAGCCGTTCGGGGACGAGGCGGACGACGTGCCCTTCGACGCCCCGCTCGACGCGGTCCCCGCCGACGAGCAGCTCCCCGCCCACCCGACCTCCACCGGCGCAGGTGCCCCCGGCTTCGCGACCGGGACCGGGACCCACGTCGACGCCGGCGTGGACGCCGGGTCCGGCACCAGCACCGGATCCGGCACCGACGGCGGCTCCGGCAAGGCCGACGCCGCGAAGGGTGCTGCGCAGGACGTCGCCGGCGACGCGAAGGCGAAGGCCTCCGACGTGGCCGGCACCGCGAAGGAGCAGGCCTCGAAGGTCGCCTCCGAGGCCACCGACCACGCCAAGCAGCTCTACGGCCAGGCGTCGGAGACGCTCAAGCAGCAGGCCGGCGAGCAGCAGCAGCGTGCCGCCGGCGGGCTCCGCAGCCTCGGCGAGCAGCTCGGTCGCATGGCCGACAACGACGACGAGCAGGGCGTGGCGGCCAAGGTCGTCCGCGACCTGTCCGGTCGTGCGAGCTCCGCCGCCGGGTTCCTCGAGAACCGCGACCCGGGTTCGCTGCTCGACGAGGTCAAGAGCTTCGCCGCGAAGCGTCCCGGCACCTTCATCGCCATCGCGGCGGGCGCCGGCATCCTCGCCGGGCGTCTGACGAAGGCCCTGGCGACCGAGGTCAAGCACGAGAAGGAAGCCGGGGACACCACACCCGGCACGGGGAGCACGGCATGAGCCACACCGTCCCGGGGGCGACCCCGACGGGTGAGCCCACACCCGAGGAACGTGCCGCGACGACACCGCTCGGCGAGTTGCTCTCCGACGTGTCGCGGGACCTCTCCAGCCTCTTCCGGCAGGAGGTCGCACTGGCCAAGGCCGAGCTGACCGACTCCGCGAAGAAGGCCGGCAAGGCCGGCGGCATGTTCGGCGGCGCCGGACTCACCGCCCTCTTCGCCCTGCTGTTCCTGTCGATCGCTGCGTGGTGGGGGCTCGGGTACCTCATCGGCAACGCGTGGTCCGCCGTCGTCATCGCCGTCGTCTACGCGATCGCCGCCGCGATCCTCGCCCTGCGCGGCCGCACGGCCGTCAAGGAGATCCAGGGCGCCCCGCAGACGGTCGAGACCGCCAAGGAAATCCCCGACACCCTCAAGCCGAACACCGGGAGGAAGCCATGAGCACCCCAGACGAGATCCGTGCCGACATCGAACGCACCCGAGGCACGCTCGGCTCCGACGTGGACGCGCTCGCCGACAAGGTCAGCCCGTCCTCGATCGCACACCGGCAGACCGAGAAGGTGAAGACCCGGTTCCAGGGCGTCCGCGACTCCGTCATGGGCGCTGCGGACTCCGCGCGCTCCTCGGCGTCGGGGTCGGCCTCCGGTGCCACCGACCAGGCGAAGGACGTCGCACACCGCGGCGTCGAGAAGGCCAAGGGCAACCCGCTCGCGGTCGGCCTCATCGCGTTCGGTGCCGGCTGGCTGGTGTCGTCCCTCATCCCGACCTCGGACAAGGAGGAGGAGCTCGCCGGCGAGCTGAAGGAGAAGGCCGCTCCGCTCGTCGACGAGGTCAAGGAGCAGGCGAAGGACGTCGGTTCGCAGCTCGGCGACTCCGCGAAGGAGCACGCGCAGGACCTCTCCGGCACGGCGAAGGACGCCGCGCAGACGGTCAAGGACGAGGCGCAGGGCGCCGCGTCCGACGTCAAGGACCACGCCCAGGGCGCGGCCGACGACGTGCGCAGCAGCTGACGCGACCGAGCGGTCGACGGGAGGCACGGTGCCGGCTGGCACCGTGCCTCCCGTCGTCGTGCGGTGGCGTCCGCACAGGGGCTGACGTCCGACCGGGGCGGCGGTCCGTAGAGTCGGTGGCATGGAGCTGACGAAGTACAACCACGCCACGGTCGTCCTCGAGCGGGACGGCGCCACGCTCGTCATCGACCCGGGCACCTTCACGCCCGAGGCCGCAGACCTGGCAACGGCAGCCGTCGCCGTGCTGGTCACGCACGAGCACTTCGACCACCTCGATGTCGACGCCGTCCGTGCCGCCCTGGACGCGAACGCCTCGCTCGTCGTCCGTGGGCCGGAGGCGATCGTCGACCAGCTCGGCGCGCACGACGGCCGGGTCGCGGCGGTGTCCGCCGGTGACGCGTTCGAGGTCGGTCCGTTCTCGGTGCAGGTCTTCGGCGAGGAGCACGCCGTGATCCACCGCGACGTCCCCACCGTCGCCAACGTCGGCTACCTCGTGGACGGCGTCGTCTTCCACCCGGGGGACGCGTACCTCGTGCCGGGGGTCCCGGTGCAGACCCTCCTGTTGCCCACCAGCGGACCGTGGACGAACACGGCCGAGGCGGTCGACTACGTCCGCGCGGTGTCCCCGGAGCGCGCGGTGCAGATCCACGAGGCGATGCTGAGCGAGGTCGGACAGCAGTCGGCGGCGCGGTTCCTCGGGTCGGACGGCCTCGGACCGGTGCCGGTGCAGATCCTGGCCGCGGGGGAGTCGGTCACCGTCTGACGGACGCGGATCGCCCCTGGGAGGCGACCCGCGCCTCCAGGGCCAGGGTGGAGGGATGGCCGATGCACCCTCCACCGCTGTCCTGTTCGACATCGACGGCACCCTCGTCGACTCCAACTACGCCCACATCGACGCCTGGTGGCGAGCCGTTCGCGCCGCGGGCGAGTCCGTCGACGCCTGGCGGATCCACCGGGCCATCGGCATGGACTCCGCGAAGCTGCTCGAGGAGCTGCTGCCGGACGCGTCCGACGAGACGCGCGACACGGTCAAGGGGTTCCACACCGCGTACTACTCCGAGCACATGCCGCAGCTGCGGCTGCTGCCGGGGGCGCGCGACCTGCTCCGGGCGGTCGCCGAGGCGGGGCACGCCGTCGTGCTGGCGACCAGTGCGCCCGAGCAGGAACTCGCCCGCCTGCGCGAGCTGCTCGACGCCGAGGAGTGGCTCACCGCGGTGACGAGCTCCGAGGACGTCGAGCAGGCGAAGCCGGACCCCGGCATCATCCAGGTCGCCCTCGACCGCGCGGGCGTGCGTGCCGACGCCGCCGTGATGGTGGGCGACGCGATGTGGGACGTCGAGTCGGCCGGCCGTGTCGGGGTGACCTGCATCGCGGTGATGACCGGCGGCATCGGCGGGGACGAACTCCGCGGGGCCGGTGCGGTCGAGGTGCACGACGACGCCGCTGCCGTGCTCGCCGCGCTCCGTGGCGGGGACGGCGCGATCGCCGCGCTGGCCGGCCGCGCCTGAGCGTGCGTCGGCGCCGGCATCCGTGACAGGATCGTCGACCGTGATCACGATCGAACGCGTCGCGTGGGACGACCCCCGCGCCGAGGAACTCCGCGCCCGCATGGACGAGGAGATGCACGAGCGCTACGGCTCGTCCAACGCCGACGAGGACCCGGCGGTGACGGCAGAACGGAGCCGCGCGCTGTCGGTCGACCCGACGACGGTCATCACCTCGCTCCTGGCTGTCGACGAGGCCGGGCGGGCCGTGGGGCACATCGCGATCCGTCGGCTCCGCGACGAGGTCGAGCTCAAGCGCCTGATCGTGCTGGCAGCGGCGCGGGGCAAGGGCGCGGCCACCGCGCTGCTCGACGAGTGCGAGCGCGTCGGCCGTGAGCTCGGTGCCGACCGGCTGATCCTGCAGACCGGGGACAGGCAGCCCGACGCCGTCGCCCTGTACGAGAAGACCGGATGGGACCCGATCCCGGTCTACGAGCCCTACGCCGCGACCATGCCGTGGTCGTTCTGCTTCGCGAAGGCGCTCTGACCTGATCACACATTGCACTCTCAGCGCGAGAGTGCAATTCTTGTCCGGTGAGCACCACCGGACGCACCCGCGCGCTGCGCCGACGCATGATCGTCGAAGCGCGCCGTTCGACGATCGCGCACGGCCTGCACGGGTTCACGATCGAGCAGTTGTGCGAGACCGTCGGGGTGTCCCGGCGCACCTTCTTCAACCACTTCGCGTCGAAGGAGGACGTCGTCCTCGGCATCGAGCTGCACGCCGACGTCGAGGCGATCGAGTCCTACGCCGCGGGCGGGGTCGTCGCCGACGACCTCGACCCGCTCGACTCGATCGTGGCAATGGCGATCGACCAGTTCCACCGCGCGGGCATCGACCGCGCGGACGAGGTCCTGGTCCGCGGCGTCTTCGAGCGGGAGCCGGCGCTCGTCGCCCGCTTCCTGTCCGCGACGGACGTGCAGCTCGCCCGGATCACCGACGCCGTCCGCCTGCGCTTCGGGTGGGACGACCCGGACGACCGCCGGGCGCGGCTCGTCACCGAGGCGGCCGCGGGCATGCTCAAGGTGACGGCGGAGACGTACTTCGACGACGCGTTCGACGAAGTGACCGGGCCGACGTTCGGGGACCTGCTCACCACCAACCTCCGCCTGATGCGGGCGGCCATCTCGACCGGACAGGACACCACCCCATGAGCGCCACCGCGCCGGGCACGACCAAGCGTGCTCGCCCAGGCTCCGACGGACCGCTGCTGCTCACGCAGCGGCGCATCTGGATCATCTTCTCCGCGCTCATCGCGGGGATGCTGCTCTCCAGCCTCGACCAGACCATCGTGTCCACGGCGATGCCCACCATCGTCGGCGAACTCGGCGGCGTCGCGCACCAGGCGTGGCTGACGACCGGCTACCTGCTCGCCTCCACCATCGTGATGCCCGTCTACGGCAAGTTCGGCGACGTCCTCGGCCGCCGCAACCTGTTCCTCATCGCGATCGCGCTGTTCACCATCGCGTCCGCCGGGTGCGCGTTCGCCGGTGACTTCACCCAGCTCGTCGTGTTCCGCGCGATGCAGGGACTCGGCGGCGGCGGTCTGATGATCCTGTCGCAGGCGATCATCGCGGACATCGTGCCCGCCTCGCAGCGCGGCAAGTACCTCGGCCCGCTCGGCGCGATCTTCGGCCTGTCCGCGATCGGCGGCCCGCTGCTCGGCGGCTTCTTCGTCGACCACCTCACCTGGAACTGGGCGTTCTACATCAACATCCCGGTCGGCATCGCGGCGTTCTTCGTGGCGTGGTTCGCGCTGACCCTGCCGAACAAGAAGGCGACGAAGCGCATCGACGTGCTGGGCGTGCTCTTCATGTCCGCCGCGACCACGTGCCTGGTCTTCTTCTCGGAGTTCGGTGGCAGCCGCGACCACGGCTGGGACGCCGTCGAGACGTGGGCCTGGTTCGCCGGACTCGTCGTGTCGGCCGCGCTCCTGGTGTTCGTGGAGTCGCGGGCGCAGGACCCGGTGCTCCCGCTCTCGTTCTTCCGGAACCGCACGTTCCTGCTGGCGACGGGCATCGGCCTCGTGCTCGGCATCGGAATGTTCGCCGCGATCGGCTTCGTGCCCACGTTCCTGCAGATGGCGTCCGGCACCTCGGCCGCGGTGTCGGGTCTGCTGATGCTGCCGATGATGGCCGGCCTGATCGGGACGTCCATCGCATCGGGTGTCCTGATCACCAAGACCGGGCGCTACCGGATGTTCCCGATCGTCGGCACGGTCCTGGTGGCCGTCGCGATGCTCGCGATGACCCAGCTGGCGGCGGACACCCCGATCTGGCTCATCTGCGCGTACCTGTTCGTGTTCGGTGCGGGGCTCGGCCTGATCATGCAGGTGGTCGTCCTCGTCGCGCAGAACGCCGTGCCCGCCGAGCAGGTCGGCACCGCCACCTCGACGAACAACTACTTCCGCGAGGTCGGTGCCTCCCTCGGCACCGCCGTGTTCGGCGCCCTGTTCACGGCGCGGCTCACGACGTCGCTCACGGACGTGTTCCGCGGAGCCGGTGGCTCGGCGACCGACGCGGCGTCATCGGCGGGCAGCATCGACCCGGCGACCGTCGCGAAGCTGCCGGCTGCGGTGCAGGACGGCATCGTGAACGCGTACGCCGACTCGCTCGCACCGGTGTTCTGGTACCTGCTGCCGTTCATCGCGGTGGCGTTCCTGCTGGCGTTGTTCCTGCCGCAGATCACGTTGTCCGACACGGCCGGCATGGTCGCCCGCGGCGAGGCCGTCGGGGGCGAGGAAGCCGACGAGCTCGAGCGTGCGCAGCGCGCGGCGCATGCGGAGCTTGCGCAGACGGCCGACCCCGCGGACCGCACGCCGCAGTAGTTGCCTCGCGAAAGCGACAGATCTGCGCGGAACGTCCGCGGACATCTGTCGCTTTCGCGTCGGTGATCGTGCGCGACGGGCGGGATCTGTCGCCTGGCGGTGTGGTCGGTACCGCGCGCGGACGGGAGGCCCGTTGCCGGCCGGAACCGGGCCTCCCGTCCGTCGTGGCGTGCGTCCACCGCCGCGGCCGATTGCGGTTGCACCCGCATCGCGAGAGCGACAGTCTGCCGCGGAACATCGGCGGCGCACTGTCGCTTTCGCGGAGATGACGTGAGCACCTCGGGGAGAAGCGTCGCTTCCGCGTGCAGGACCGGGCCGAACTGGACCGGCAGCGCCAGCGCGGCGCGCTACGCGCCCGTGCTGGCCCGGCGGACGAGCCGGGTCGGCAGCGCGGTCGTCGCGACCTCGGTGGCGTCGAGCGTGGCGAGCAGCCGGAGTGCCGCGGCGCGACCGAGTTCCGCGCCGGGGAGCGCGACGCTCGTGAGCGCCGGCGCGGTCACCGACGACGACGGCAGGTCGTCGAACCCGGCGACGGCCAGCTGCCCCGGGACCGCGATGCCCGACCGGACGGCGGTGCGCAGCACGCCGTAGGCGAGCGTGTCCGCGGCCGCGACGACGGCGGTGACGTCGTCGTCCTGCCACGCCTCGAGGACGTGCTCCGTCGCCGAGGCCGCGGCGTCGACGGTGAGGTCGGCGCGCGCCGTGACCTCGGAGACCTCGATGCCGGCCGCCGCGCACTCCTGCTCGAAGAGCTCCCGGCGGACGCCGAACGTCGCGGCCCGCGAGGTCCCGTCGAGGTAGCCGACCCGCCGGTGTCCACGCTCGTGCAGGTGGGCGACGAGCGCGTGGACGCCGGGGGAGAGGTCGTAGTTCACGGCGTCCGGACCCCCGGGGGCGTCGAGCAGCACCACCGGCATGCCGGCTGCCATGGACTCGCCGGCCGCCGGGGCGTCCACGAGGATCCCCGCCGGGCGGAGCCGCTCGAACCGCCGGACGTCGGCGGCGGTGGGCTGGGCGCCGCGCTCGGTGACGGACAGCACGAGCTGGAAGCGGTCACCGAGGGTGTCACGGACGCCGCGGATGACCTCGGCGAAGAAGGGGTTCGACAGGTCGGGCGCGATGAGCACGACGAGGTCGCCGCTCCCGCGGGCCAGGGAGCTCGCCGCGTGGTCGACGACGTACCCGAGCTCCTCGACGGCCTCGCGCACCCGCGAGGCGATCGGGGCGGACACGCGACCGCGCTCCTTGCCGTTCACCACGAGCGACACCGTGGCGATGCTCGTGCCGGCACGGTCGGCCACCATCGCAGCGGTCACACGGCGGCCGGGGACGGCTGAGGATGGCACGCTCCGATGCTACCGATGCCGGTCGGCACGGAGCCCTCGACGGCCCGTCGACCGCGCGCCGACCGCCCGTCCGTCTCGGCCCGGCTTGACGTCAAACGCTTGACGTGCTTCCATGTCAAACGCTTGACGTGCCGCGGGAGCTGATCCTCCGCCGCGGATCCCCACCACGTCGGGCCCAAGCCTCATCCCCGACGAAGTGGAGCACCTCGCGTGTCCGGAACGACCCAGCCGTCCAAGATCATCCTCGACTGCGACCCCGGTCACGACGACGCCGTCGCCATCCTGCTGGCGCACGGCAACCCGGACGTCGAGCTCCTCGCCGTCACCACGGTCGTCGGCAACCAGACCCTGCCGAAGGTCACCCGCAACGCCCTCGCCGTCGCGCGGATCGCCGGCATCACCGGTGTGCCGTTCGCCGCCGGGGCCGCCCGTCCGCTGCTGCGCCAGATCGAGGTCGCCCCGGCCATCCACGGCGAGAGCGGCCTCGACGGGCCGGCGCTCCCCGAGCCGTCCTTCGACCTCGACGAGCGTCACGCCGTCGACCTGATCATCGACACGGTGATGGCGCACGAGCCCGGCACCGTGACGCTCGTGCCGACCGGCGGCCTGACGAACATCGCCCTCGCCGCCCGCAAGGAGCCGCGGATCGTCGAGCGCGTCAAGCAGGTCGTGCTGATGGGTGGCGGCGTGCACGTCGGCAACTGGAGCCCGGTCGCCGAGTTCAACATCGTCATCGACCCCGAGGCCGCCGCGATCGTCTTCGAGGCGGGCTGGGACGTCGTCATGGTCGGTCTCGACCTCACCCACCAGGCCCTCGCCACCCCCGAGGTCGCCGCGCGCATCGCCGCCGTGGGCACGGGTCCGGCCGCGTTCGTCGGCGAACTGCTCGACTTCTTCGGCCAGACCTACAAGGACGCCCAGGGCTTCGACGCCCCGCCGGTCCACGACCCCTGCGCGGTCGCGTACGTCATCGACCCGACCATCGTCCGCGCCGTGAAGGTCCCGATCCGTGTGGAGACCCAAGGCGCGCTGACCCTCGGCATGACCGTCGCGGACTTCCGTGCGCCGGCGCCGGAGGACTGCCGCACCAGCGCCGCGACGGAACTCGACCACGCCCGATTCTGGGACCTCGTCGTCGACGCCCTCGAGCGCATCGGCGAGACGCCCGACACCGGCTGGACCCCGCGGGCAGCCGCCGACGCCGTCGAGGCCGGCATCACGACGGTGCCGAGCGCCGCCACCACCACGACCCCGGAGGCCTGAGCACCATGACCACCACATCGACGACGAAGTCGATCGGCGCCCTCACCGCCGCGCTCCTCGCCGCGTGCATCGCGTTCCAGCTCAACGCGAGCATGCTCAGCCCCGCGCTGGTCACGATGGCGCGGGAACTGCACACCGACGACGCCACCATCGGGCTCTCGCAGACCCTGTACTTCACCCTCGCGGCGCTCTTCTCGCTGTTCCTGCCGCGGCTGTCCGACATCGTCGGCCGCAAGCGGGTCCTGGTCGGCATGCTCGCCGTGATGCTCGTCGGCAGCGTCGTCGCCGCGCTCGCGGTGAACGTGCCGATGCTCTTCGCCGGCCGCATCATCCAGGGCGTCACCGGGCCGGTCGTGCCGATCTGCCTGCTCGTGCTCCGGAACGAGATCAGCGACCCGAAGCGCTACGGTGCCGCGCTCGGTCTGCTCACCGCGGTGAACGGTGGCATCGCGGGCGTCGACGCCCTGGCCGGCGGGTGGATCGCGACGAACTTCGGCTTCCGCGGCATCTTCTGGGTGATCGCCGTCGTCACGGTGGTCGCGCTGGCGCTCGTCACCGTCTGGGGCGTCGAGTCGAAGCCCTCCGCAGGGACCCGGATGGACTGGGTCGGTGTCGTCCCCCTCGTGGTCTCCGTCGGCGCGCTGCTCACCGCCTTCAACGAGGCCGGCAAGCTCGGCGCGGCGAACCCGGTGCTGGTGGTCGGCGGTGTCGTGGTCGCGCTCGTCGCCTTCGCCGTGTTCTGGGCGGTCGAGTCGAGGGTGCGCGAGCCCCTGGTCGAGACGCGCTTCCTGAAGCGGCGGGCCACGTGGGCGCTCCTCGCGACGACGTTCCTCACGATGACGGGCGTGTTCGCCGTCGTCAACGGACTCGTCACGAGCCTCGCCCAGAACGGCGACGCCGGCTTCGGCATGGAGCCCGACCTGGCGTCGCTCGTGTTCCTCACCCCCTACGCACTGGTCGGCTGGATCGTCGGACCCTTCGCGGGTCGCCTCGCGCCGACGATCGGCTACCGTGCCGTGCTCCGCGTCGGCCTGGTCGGCAGCATCGTCTCGACGGTCCTGATGGCGCTCGTCGGCGTGCACTCCCTGCCGGTCCTGGTCACCGCGACCGTCCTGATCGGCGTCACCTACGCCGGCATCGCGAACATCATCCTGAACGGCCTCGGCATCGTGTTGTCGCCGGCGTCGAACCCCGGCTTCCTCCCCGGCCTGAACGCCGGCGCGTTCAACCTCGGCGCCGGGGTGAGCTTCGCGGTGCTGCCGGCGCTGCAGATCGCCCTCGGCGTCGGCGGGTCCGCGGGGACCGCCGGGTACTCCGGTGGCATGCTGCTCGGGGCCGCGATCACGACGGTCGCGCTCGCGATCTCGTTCCTGATCCCCCGACCCGAGGGCGCCGAGACGGCGTCCGTCACAGCGCAGAAGGAGACCGCCCGGTGACCGAGACCATCGTGATCGTCGGATCGCTCAACGCCGACCTGGTGGTCCGCACCGAACGGTTCCCGAAGCCGGGGGAGACCCTGCACGGGTCGGACCTGCAGACCCTGCCCGGCGGCAAGTCCGCCAACCAGGCGGTGGCTGCCGGGAGGCTCGGGGGCGCGGTCCGGATGGTCGGTGCGGTGGGCGACGACGGGAACGGGACGCTGCTCCGCGACTCCGTCGCGGCTGCGGGTGCGGACGTCACGCACGTCGCCGTCCGGGAGGGCGTGGCCACCGGCACCGCCGTCATCACGGTCGACGCCGCGGGGGAGAACACCATCGTGATCTCCGGCGGGGCGAACGCCACGTTGGCGCCGACCGACGTCCCCGCGGACGCCTTCGACGGCGCCGCGGTGCTCGGCCTCTGCCTCGAGGTCTCGATCGACGTGGTCCTCGCTGCCGCCCGGGCCGCACGAGCCGCGGGGGTCACCGTGCTGACGAACCTGTCGCCGTTCGGTGCCGTTCCGGACGAGCTCCTCGAGCTGACCGACGTCCTGCTCGTGAACGAGCACGAGGCCGCCGCGCTGGGCGACCACGGCGTCACCCGGTCCGTCGTCACGCGGGGCGGCGCGGGCTGCACCGTCCACGACGGCGACGCCGACCCGGTGTCGATCGACGCCGTGCGGGTGGAGCCGGTCGACACCACGGGGTGCGGCGACGCCTTCATGGGGGCCGTGGCGCTCCGTCTCGCGGCGGGGGACCCCCTCGTCGACGCGGCACGGTTCGCCGTCGGCGTCGGTGCGTACGCCGCGACCGGGGTGGGCGCGCAGGCCTCGTACCCGACCACGGCGGAACTGGAGCGCTTCCTGCGGGCGTGAGTCCTCCCTCGCAGGCTCGGTCGGCGCGGGCCACGTGCCGATGGCGCGCCACCGCTGAGCGGCCCGCGCTCCCGGCCCCGCTAGCGTTGTCCCCATGCGCGTGGGAGTCCTCGACATCGGGTCCAACACCGGGCACCTGCTGGTGGTGGACGCCCACGGCGGCGCCGCACCGTTGCCGGCGTCCTCGTTCAAGCAGCCGCTCCGGCTCGCCGAGCACCTCGACGACGCCGGCGCGGTGACCCCGCAGGGCGTCGACGCCCTCACCGCGTTCGTGGCGGACGCCGTCCGGGTCGCCGAGGAACGCGGGTGCGAGGACATGCTCGCGTTCGCGACCTCGGCCGTCCGCGACGCCGGCAACTCGGACGCGGTGCTCGCCCACGTCGAGGCCTCGACCGGCGTCGAGCTGGCGGTCCTGTCCGGTGGCGACGAGGCGCGGCTGACGTTCCTCGCCGTCCGCCGCTGGTTCGGGTGGTCAGCAGGACGGCTCGCGGTGTTCGACATCGGCGGCGGCTCGCTCGAGATCGCGGGCGGTGCCGACGAGGCACCGGACGTCGCGTGGTCGATGCCGATCGGCGCCGCACGTCTGGCGCGCTCCTACTTCGCCGCCGGCACCCCGACCGAGGACGACGTGCGTCGGATCCGGCACGAGATCCGCGTCGCGATCGCGCGCGACGCCGGACGACTGCTCCGCTCGGGCCGCCCCGACCGCGCCGTGGCGACGTCGAAGACGTTCCGGTCGATCGCCCGGATCTGCGGTGCCGCCCCGTCCGCCGCCGGGCCGCTCGTGCCCCGCGCCCTCGACGGCGCCGTACTGCGCCAGAAGCTGCCGGAACTGCTCACGATGTCGGTCGACGAGCTCGCGACGCTGCCGGGCGTCTCGGCGAGCCGCGCGCACCAGGTGGTGCCCGGGGCCCTCGTCGCCGAGGCGTGCCTCGACATCTTCGACCTGCCGGCCCTCGAGATCTGCCCGTGGGCCCTGCGCGAGGGCGTCATCCTCGAGCGGCTCGACCAGCTGTCGGTGCTCGGCTGAGGTCACGCCTTCCGGGGCGGCGCCAGGAGCCAGGGGCGGATGAGCTTCGTCACGAACGGCAGCACCCAGAACGTCATGATCGGCGTGAGCACGAGCGTCGTGACGAGCACCCGGGGCAGCACGGCCAGGTGCCCGAACGCGGGGACGAGCCAGCCGACCAGGTACGTGAACACGAGGTTGACCGGGAAGAACCCGAGCCAGATGCTCACCGCCTGCTTCCAGCGCGGGGGAGCGCTCGAGGCCGGGGCGTCCTGCGGGACGTCGAACCACCCCTCGATCCCGGTGCGCCTCTCGACGCGGGATTCGACCACGAGGTCGCGGCCGAGGTCGAGCCACCGCAGCCGGTCGTCGGAGTTCTCCCACGTGGCGAGCGAGTCGTGGTCGGCGAACCGGTACAGCATGTGCCACTCGCGGCTCGTCGCGTGCGAGCGCACCCACCCCGAGCCGAGGAACCCGGGGTAGCGGTTGGCCAGGTTCACGCCGGACTGCACCCAGCGGGTGACCTCGGGGATGCGCTCGGGTTCTACCAGACGGGTGACGGAGACGGTGACGGGTGGGCCGTCGGTCGCGGGTGGCGACTGCAGGCTCCCAGGCTCTTGTGGAGTCATCCGACC
This sequence comes from Curtobacterium sp. L1-20, assembly GCF_048755855.1. GTDB lineage: Bacteria > Actinomycetota > Actinomycetes > Actinomycetales > Microbacteriaceae > Curtobacterium. Next base: position 888,290 of record NZ_CP151473.1, read on the forward strand.
AGTCTCCCCGATCCGTGTTACCGGCTCGTGTCGCAGCTCGTCGGTCGTCGACGCGGCGGTGGGTAGGTTCGCGGTGTGAGCACAACGGAACGCGGTCGGCACGAGACCCCGACCGAACGGTGGGACCGGAACTGGGTCGACATCCAGCAGGAACTCCGCATCGTGCAGACCGGCACGCAGATCCTCGCCGGGTTCCTGCTGACGCTGCCGTTCCAGCAGCGGTTCTCCACCCTGACGGGTCGGCAGGAGACGGTCTACCTCGTCCTGGTCGTCCTCGCCGTCGTCGTGACGGTCGTGGCCCTGTCGGCGGTGGCGACGCACCGACTGGTGTTCCGGCAGCGGCAGAAGCACGACCTCGTCCGCGCCGGCAACGTGATCCTGCTCGCGGCCCTGATCGCGAGCGCGCTGCTGTTCTCGGGCACGGTCTACTTCGTGTTCGACGTGGTGATCGGCGGTGCGGGCGGGATCGTCGGCGGGGTCGCCGTGTTCGTGGGCACGGCGGCGCTGTGGACGGCGTTGCCGTTCGGGCTCCGCAGGACCGCACGGGACGTCGACGAGGCGCACGAACGCGCGACGGACGGCGGCTCGGACGGCGCCTGAACCCCGGTCGGGGCCCGGACGCCGGTCGGGGCCCGGACGCCGGTCGGGCCGACCGCCGACCTCGTCAGCTCGCCTGCTTCTTCGCCGCCGGCTTCTTCGCAGGGGCCTTCGCGGTCGTCGGCTTCTTCGGGGTCGACGTCTTCTTCGCGGCGGGAGCCTTCTTCGCGGGCGCCTTCGTGGCGGCCGCCTTCTCGGCGGGGGCCTTCTTCGCCGGCGCCTCAGGGGCGCCGCCCTCGGCGTCCTTCGACCCGCTGCTCTTCGCCGACGCCCCGCGGGTCGAGGTCCGCTCCGCGGCGGTGGACGACCTCGAGGAGGACCGCGTCCCGGACGAGGACCGCGACCCCGAGCCTCCTGACCGCTTCTTGTCCACCGATGCCCGCAGGGCGGCCATCAGGTCGATGACGTCGCCGCCCTCGCCGTCCTCGTCGTCGTCCGCGCGCTCGCCGAAGGTCTGCTCGGTGTCGACGTCGTCGCCGGCCTCGAGCTTGGCGTCGATGAGCTGCTGCAGCTCGGCCTGGTACTCGTCGGTGTAGCGGTCGGGGTCGAAGTCGGTGGACATGCTGTCGACGAGCGACGACGACATCTTCAGTTCGTTCGCGCTCACCTTCACCGAGGTGTCGAGGGCCGCGAAGTCCGCGGCGCGCACCTCGTCGCCCCAGAGGAGCCCCTGCAGCAGGATGACCTCGTCGTTCACCCGGAGGACCCCGAGCCGGGTCTTCTGCCGGAGCGTGAACTGCACGATCGCCAGCCGGTCGGTCTTCGCCAGCGTCTCGCGGAGCAGCACGTACGCCTTGGGCGAGCGGGAGTCGGGCTCCAGGTAGTACGACTTCTCGAACATCATCGGGTCGACCTGCTCGACCGGCACGAACTCGAGGACCTCGATCTCGTGCGACTGCTCCTCGGGCAGCTGCTTGAAGTCGTCCGCGGTGAGCACCACGGTCTTCTCGCCGTCGTCGTAGGCGCGCTGGATGTCGGCGTACTCGACCTCGTGGCCGAACTCGCACACCCGCTTGTACCGGATGCGCCCCTTGTCCTCGTCGTGGACCTGGTGCAGCGAGACGTCGTGCGTCTCGGTGGCCGCGTACACCTTGATCGGCACGTTCACGAGCCCGAACGCGATGGAGCCCTTCCAGATCGACCTCATCCGCTCATGATGCCCGTCGACGGGCGCTCCGGCTCGCAGCTCCGAGCGGATCGGCAGGTGTGCGCGGACGCGCACGGGCGTAGCCTGCGGCCATGACGGGGGAGACGACGACATCCCGGCGGGCCGTGGACGAGGACCGCATCGACGCCGCGGGGTGGTGGCAGCTCGGCGGCATGGCCGTGTTCGGCGCAGCCGTGCCGTTCTGCTTCGTGCTGTTCCCGTTCGACCGCCCGGCGCCGTGGACGGCCGCGGTCGTGCTCGCACTCGCGCTCGCCGTGGTCCTGCCGATGGTGCAGGTGTTCGCGTGGGCGCGGCGGGGCGGTCGGGCAGCGGTCGTGGCGACCCGGACGTGGGTGCGCTCGGGCAGCGTCCCGGCGGACGTCCCGGAGCAGGTCTGGCGGCCGCGCGTGCAGCAGTACGCTGACGACCTCGATCGGCGCACGTTCGGCGCGTGGAGCGGCGTCGTGCTCTCGGGGGTGTGGGGCGTGATGGCGCTGGTCGAGGACCCCGGACACTGGACCACGGCGGTCCTGTGGGCGGGCATCGCCGCGGTGTCCTTCCGGCAGGTCCGTCGCGACCGACCGGGGGTGCGCCGTCTCCTGGCGACGACGCGGTCCTGAACCCCTCCGCGCCGCCCGGGTTCCCGGCCGCCCGAGGACGCGCGGACGCCGGGGAACGCCCGGCCACCCGAGAACGCCCGGCAGTGCGCGCGAGCAGCATGGGCGCATGAGCCAGCTCGACAAGCAGGACCCGCGCGACCAGTACGCCCGACCGCCGTTCCCCGCCCAGACACAGCAGGGGTCGGGACTGGCGAGCGCGATGGACCCGGCTCCCGACCACGGGGAGACCACCTACCTCGGCACGGGACGCATGCCGGGCTACCGCGTGCTCGTCACGGGGGCGGACTCCGGCATCGGCCGTGCCGCCGCGATCGCCATGGCGAAGGAGGGCGCGGACGTCGCCCTGAACGCCCTGCCCGAGGAACGCGAGGACCTCGAACAGGTCCGCGACGTCATCGGCGACCTCGGGCGCAAGGCGGTGCTGCTGCCGGGCGACCTCACCGACGAGGGGTTCTGCGACACGCTCGTGCGCGACGCGGTCAGCGAGCTCGGCGGCCTCGACGCCCTCGTGCTGGTCGCCGGGCACCAGCAGGTGCACGAGGACGTCACCCAGCAGAGCACCGAGGACTTCGACCGGACGATGAAGGTCAACCTCTACTCGCTGTTCTGGCTGGTCCGCTCCGCGGTCCCGCACATGGCACCGGGCAGCGCGATCGTGACGACGAGCTCGGTCTCGGCGTACCAGCCGCAGGACCGGATGATCGACTACGCGGCCACGAAGTCCGCGATCATCACCTACACGAACGGGCTGGCACGACAGCTCGCGTCGAAGGGGATCCGGGCGAACACCGTGGTGCCCGGTCCGGTGTGGACGCCGCTCCAGCCGATCAGCTACCCGGGCGACGAGATCGCCGCCTACGGCCAGGACACCCCGTTCGGTCGCCCCGCGCAGCCGGTGGAGCTCGGCAGCGCCTACGTGTACCTCGCCGGGCCGGAGTCGTCGTACACCTCCGGCAGCACGCTGACCGTGGCAGGAGCGACCGGGGTCGCGCTGTGAGCCCCGTCGCGAGGAAGACCACGGTCCTGGTCGGCGACCGGCAGATCGCCCTCACGAACACCGACAAGGTGCTCTACCCCGAGACCGGCACCACGAAGGGCCAGGTCATCGCGTACTACGAACGCGTCGCCCCGTGGATGATCCCGCACGTGAAGGACCGACCGGTCACCAGGAAGCGCTGGGCGAACGGCGTCGACGGCAAGGTGTTCTTCGAGAAGAACCTCCCCGACTCGGCACCCGACTGGGTGCGTCACCACACCATCGCGCACAAGGAGCACGACACCGAGTACCCGATCGTCGACGACCTGCCCACGCTCGTGTGGATGGCGCAGCAGGCCGCGTTGGAACTGCACGTCCCGCAGTGGCGCTTCGGCCCGCGGGGCGCGCAGCAGAACCCGGACCGGCTCGTGCTCGACCTCGATCCCGGTGAGGGCGTCGGGTTGGCGGAGTGCGTCGAGGTCGCCGTCGCCGCCCGGGAGGTCCTGCACGGCATGGGCCTCGCGCCGTACCCGGTGACGTCGGGGTCGAAGGGCATCCACCTCTACGCCGCGCTGGACGGTCGCGCGACGACGTCGCAGGTGTCCGACGTCGCCCACGAGCTCGCGAAGGCGCTCGAACAGGACCTGCCCGACCTCGTGCTCTCCTCGATGAGCCGGGCCGAACGCCGGGGCAAGGTCTTCGTCGACTGGTCGCAGAACAACGGCAACAAGACGACGATCGCGCCCTACTCGCTGCGCGGCCGGGAGCGGCCGACGGTCGCCGCTCCGCGCACCTGGGAGGAGCTCCAGGAGCGCGGGCTCGCGCAGCTCACGTTGGACGAGGTGCTGGAACGCCTGGAGGACCGTGGTGACCACCTGCACCCGGTCGCGTCCGCCTCGTTGGCGGTCGGGAGGCGCGACCACGGACACTGGGACAGCGACCGCACCCAGCGTGCGAACGACGCCGAACAGCCCGCCCGGGACCGCCTGGCCGCGTACCGGGCGAAGCGGGACGCGTCGAGGACACCGGAGCCCGTGCCCGAGGACGCGCCCACCGTCCGGAAGGACGGCACGCCGACGTTCGTCATCCAGGAGCACCACGCCACCCGGGACCACTACGACTTCCGGCTCGAGCACGAGGGTGTCCTCGTCAGCTGGGCCCTGCCGAAGGGCGAACCGACCGACCCGGGGAAGAACCACCTGGCCGTGCAGACCGAGGACCACCCGCTCGAGTACGGCGCGTTCGAGGGGACGATCCCGGAGGGCGAGTACGGCGGCGGGACGGTCACGATCTGGGACGACGGTACCTACGAGCTCGAGAAGTGGCGCGAGGGCGAAGAGGTCATCGTGACGCTGCACGGCCGAGCGGGCGGGGTGCGGCGGCTCGCGCTCCTGCACACGCGCGGGCGCGGGCGCGGCCGTGACGGCGACGAGAAGAACTGGCTGATCCACCGCACCAAGGACCAGCCGGACCGTCTGGCGGACGGCGGCGGGCGGGCGGGGGCGAGCCGCGCCTCCCGTCCGTCCGCCGCACGGGGAGACGGGCAGCGGCGCATCGACAGGGCCGCAGCCGGGGACACCGCGCCGGCCGAACGCCGGACCATGCAGGCGACCCTGGCCGAGGGGGAGCCGACGCTCGACCCGGCCGACTGGGTCGTCGAGATGAAGTGGGACGGCATCCGTGCCCTCTGCACCGTCCGGGACGGTGTCGTGACCGTCCGGAGCCGGAACGGCAACGACCTCACCGACCAGTACCCGGAACTGCAGGAACTCGGGGAGCGCGCCGGCGTCGACGGCGTCTTCGACGGCGAGGTCGTGGCGCTGGACGACCGCGGCCGCCCGTCCTTCCAGCGGTTGCAGAACCGGATGGGGCTGACGGCGAAGCGCGAGGTGGCGGCGGCACGGGAGCACACGCCGGTCCGGCTGCTGCTCTTCGACGTGCTCGAGGCGGACGGCCACGAGCTGACCCGGCTCGGGTACGACGCCCGGCGCCAGGCGCTGGAGACCGTCGTCGACCCGGGCGGAGCCATCGACGTCCCCCCTGCGTACGACGGCGACCTGGAAGGGGCGATCGCGGCTTCGGCGGAGCGGGGGCTCGAAGGGGTCGTGGCGAAGAAGCGGTCGTCCCGGTACGCCGAGGGCAGGCGCTCCGAGGCGTGGGTGAAGATCAAGCACCACGCGACGCAGGAGGTCGTCGTCGGCGGCTGGAAGCCGGGCAACGGTCGGCGTGCGGGTGGCGTCGGCTCGCTGTTGCTGGGCGTGCCCGGACCGGACGGGCTCGAGTACGTCGGCAAGGTCGGCACCGGGTTCCGCGACCGCGACCTGGACGAGATCGGCTCGCTGCTCGGCGCACTCGAGCGGAAGACCTCGCCCTTCGTCGACGTGCCGCGACCGGACGCCCGCGACGCGCACTGGGTGACGCCGAAGCGCGTCGGCGAGGTCGAGTTCGCGGAGTGGACGTCGGACGGTCGGCTCCGCCAGCCGTCGTGGCGGGGGTGGCGCGAGGACAAGGACCCGACGGACGTGGTGCGGGAGACCTGAGCATGCATCCGCATGGGGTCCGCCCGGGGCGAACTTCCGTCCCCCGTTCGGGCGCGGAGCGGGGGACGATTCCGCACCGGCCCGCAGCGACACCGCCGCAGGCTGTTACGGTCGCCGGGACGAAAGGGCCCGAGCATGAGCGCGAGCAACTACCTGCCGCCCTTCACCACCGAGGAGCGCGGCGCTGCCCCGGGGGACCGGGCGGAACATGCCCCGACCGAGCCGGACGACACCGCGTCCGGACCCGAGGTCACCTACGCGGACTTCCTCGGTGACCAGGTCGACGACGACGAGGCGGACCACGCCCACCAGTAGGGGACGGTGGCCCGCGCGCCGGATCAGGGGACGCACGGGCCACCGCGCGAGCGCCGCAGCCGGCCGTTCAGGGATGGCTGACCGCGACGCGCTGGGCACCAGCGACGGGACTCCGCTGCTGGTGGACCCGTACAGAAGACGTCGCGGACGACCCGTTCGTCACACTGCGGGCGGAATCCACCCGTCCACGGACGCAACGGGCTTCGGAGCGGGGCACCGCCGGCGCATCACCGACACCGCCGCCCGCGTGCGCTGACGGCTGCACGTGGGCGGCGGTGGGAGGTGCCTCGCCAGCCGGTGGTCAGGCCGCGGGTGCGGGCCCGTCCGCCGGTGCGGCGTCGTCCGCCACCGGGAGGTCCTCGTCGATGAGGTCGTCCTCCTCGGGCTCGATCACGTCGGCCGCGGCCGCCTTCGCCTCGTCGATGGACTCCTGCGAGCGGCGGAGGAGGTCGTCGTCGTGTGCTGCGTGGTCGGTCATGCGGACGAGGTTACGCGGGCGTGCCTGTGTCGGCGTCCCGACGTCGCACCCCGTCGGCGCCCGTTCCGGGCCGGTGCGTCGGCGGCTCGAAGTCGACGGCCGAGGTGGGCGCCGGGGTGGTCGGCATCGCCGGTGCGGCCGGTGCCCCGAACGCGTCGGCGGCGTCGAGGACGGCACGGGTCGCGGCGGCGGCGGTGCGCAGGGCGTCCTCGGTCGGCATGGCGCGGTGTGCAGGCGTCCGGACCTCGACGCCCCACGGTTCGTCGTAGCCGAGGTCGCGGAGGGTGCGGACGAGGCCCGGGAGGTCCCACGCGCCGGCGCCGGGCAGGTGACGGGCCGACGCGGACTCCTCCGCCAGGGTCATCCCGGACGGCGTGTGCAGCAGGCCGTCGCTGAGCTCGACCGCGGCGAGCGTGGACGGCGCGACGCCCTGCCGGATCGAGGCGAGGGTGGAGCCGCCCCGGAGCGCGTGCATCGCGTCGACGAGCAGGCCGCCGTTCGGGTGCCCGGCGGCAGCGACGAAGCGGGAGGCGCGCTCGACCGTCGGCAGGTTCGACCACGGCTCCGGTTCGAGGACGAGTTGCGCACCCACCTTCGCGGCGTGATCGGCCAGGTCGTTCCAGTCGTCGACCATCGCGGCCGGCGAGACGCCGGGCAGGGAGACGTCGGCACGGACGACGACCTGCCACGCCCCGAGCGTCGCGGCGGCCTCGAGCACGACGCCGCGGTCGGCGTCCTGCTCGGCGGTCCGCGAGGAGCACGTCCACCAGCGCGCGAGCGGCCCGAGCTGGACCCAGACCATGCCGGCAGCGTCGAGCGCCCGGCGGAGTTCGGCGAAGCCGATGGTCGCGCGGACCTCGTGGAGGTCGTCGAGCGACAGCGAGAGTCCCGCGAAGCCGGCGGCACCGACGGCGCGGACGCGCTGCGCGATCGGTTCTGGTCCGGCCCAGGTCCAGGACGTCGCGAGCAGGTCGTGTTCCTGCACGGCACACCTCCGTTGTCCGGACACGTCCGCACGCGCCGTTGCGCGCGGTCTGTCCCGTCGTGGTGACGTCGCCGTTGCCCCCAGCGGCGTCCACACCGGGATACGCGCCCAGTCTGAGGGGGCTCCCAGCGACCGCCGCGCGCCGGAGCGTGGTCAGACGATGCGGGTCCGGACCGAGCCGACGCCCGCGATCCTGCCGTCGAGCACGTCGCCCCGACCGACCGTGCCGACCCCGTCCGGCGTGCCCGTCATCACGAGGTCACCGGGAGCGAGGGCCACGAACCGGGACAGCTCGGCGATCACCTCGGCGACCGACCAGATCTGGTCCGACAGGTCACCGGACTGCCGGAGCTCGCCGTCCACGCGCAGCTCGATCGTGCCGGCGGTGGGGTCGACCCCCGCCGCAGGGACGATCACACCGACCGGGGCCGAGCCGTCGAACCCCTTGGCGGTGTCCCACGGACGATCCAGCCGCTTCGCGTCAGCCTGCAGGTCGCGCCGCGTCAGGTCGAGGCCGACGGCGTAGCCCCAGACGTGCGTGAGGGCGTCGTCCACGGCGATCTCGCTGCCCCCGGTCCCGATGGCGACGACCAGTTCGACCTCGTGCTCGAGCCGCTCCGTCATGGTCGGGTACGGGGTGTCCGCGTCGTCCGGTACCACCGCGTCGGCCGGCTTGGTGAAGAAGAACGGTGGCTCGCGGTCCGGGTCGTGACCCATCTCGCGCGCGTGGGCGGCGTAGTTCCTGCCGACGCAGAACACACGCCGCACGGGGAACCGTCCACCGGTCGAGGTCGGCACGGTCGGCAGAGTGGGAGCCGGGATCACGAGGTCGGTCACCGGTCCAGCGTGCCACGGAGCGCGGGGCGGCGACGGTCACCCCTCGGCGATGGAGGCCTCCCACTTCAGGCGCCGGGCCCGTGCCCGTTCCTCGCGCTCGCGCCACTCGGCGCGGAGCGCGGCGAGCTCGCGGTCGCCGCCCTCTGCGCGCACACGTGGACCGTCGTGCGGATCTGCGAGCAGCGGGGGGATGCACAGCTCGGCGTAGTCGAGGCGCCGCTTGAAGTCGCGGTCAGACATCTTCGAGATCATCGGGGTTCCTTCCGTCGTCGAGGTGATCACGGAGCGCCCTGAACACCCAGTGGTCGTCGCGGGTCGTCCACGGCCGTGTCTCGATCGCGAGGGCCATCACGGCGGCGACGGCACGGAGCCCTGCGTCGTCGGACACGGCCCGCTCGGCGATCCACGTCCAACGGTTCCACCACTGGTCGCGGTGCGCCAAGAACTCTGTGTTCCGCCGAGCGGCCCGGCCGTCGCTCACGGTGACGACGAGGGCGGCGACCGCGCCGCACCCGCTCACCGCCGAGACCACGGCGCTCGTCCACGCGATCCACGTTCCGTCCATGCCGCCAGCCTGACGCGACAGGACCGGCCACGCCGCGGGCGTGACCGGTCCTGTGGAAGGCGATCCGTGCCTCCAGGCCGTGGAGGAGGATCCGCGGACGTGACCTAGTTGCCGGGCGCGGCCGCCTCGGTCTCGCCCGCTCCCGGGTCGCCGCCGACGCCGCCGGACGACGGTTCGTCCTGCGGCCAGCCGGCGAACTCCCACCCGCCGAGCGAGGGGTGGTCCTCGCCCTTCGTGTACGCGTACGTCCGTGCGGCGTCGCGTGCTGCCGACAGGCGACCGAGCAGCTCCTCGTACCGCGCCGCGTCGACCCGGGTCAGCGCGTCGTGGGCGAGCGCGAACCGGTCCATCTCGTTCCGCATGAGCATGTCGAACGGCGAGGTCGTCGTGCCCCGCTCGAGGAAGCCGTGCACGTGCAGGTCGTCGTGCCCGTTCCGACGGTACGTGAGCTGGTGCACGAGCGACGGGTAGCCGTGGAAGGCGAAGACCGCCGGGGTACCCGGCAGGAAGAGCTCGTCGTAGCGCTCGTCGGACATCGGGTGCTCGTGCTTGCGCGGGTCACCGAGCGACAGCAGGTCGACGACGTTCACGACCCGGACGCCCACCTCGGGGGCGTGCTCCCGGATGATGTCCGCGGCGGCGACGGTCTCGACGGTCGGGACGTCGCCGGCCGAGACGAGCACGACGTCGGCGCGCCCCACCGTCTCCTCGGTCCCGGCCCAGCCCCAGACACCTGCGCCCGCGGCGACGTGGGCGACCGCGTCGTCGAGGGACAGGAACACCGGCTCGGGGTGCTTCCCGGCGACGATGACCTCGATCCGGTCGGTCGTCTCCAGGGCGTGCGCGGCGACCGCGAGCAGCGTGTTGGCGTCCGCCGGCAGCTTGATCCGGACGAGGTCCTGCTGCTTCGAGGCGACGACGTCGAGGAACCCCGGGTCCTGGTGCGAGAACCCGTTGTGGTCCTGCCGCCAGACGTGCGACGACAGCAGGATCGACAGGTTCGAGACCGGCGCCCGCCAGTCGATGTCGGTCGACGACTCCAACCACTTGGCGTACTGCCCGACCATCGAGTCGATGATGTGTGCGAAGGCCTCGTAGGTGTTGATGATGCCGTGGCGACCGCTCAGCACGTAACCCTCGAGCATGCCCTCGAGCAGGTGCTCCGAGAGGACCTCCGTCACGCGGCCCTGCGCGCCGAGGTGCTCGTCGCCCGGCCCGCGTTGCGCACGCCAGACGCGGGAGGTGACGTCGAAGACCGCGTCGAGCTTGTTCGAGATCGTCTCGTCCGGGCCGAACAGGCGGAAGGTCGACGGGTTCCGCTGCACGAGCGCGGCCAACCACGGACCGAGCGTGCCGGTGGCGCTCGCCGTCTCCCCGACCGTGGCGCCGAAGCCGTCGAGCGGCGGACGGTCGAGGGCGGTCCGGATGCGGCCGCCGTTCGCGTGCGGGGTCGCGCTCATCCGGTGTTCGCCGGCGGGCCGGATGGTGGTCAGGATGCCGACCGGCTGGCCGTCCTCGTCGAACAGCTCGTCCGGACGGTAGGAGCGCATCCACTCCTCGAGCTGCTCCCGGTGTCCCGCGTCCTCGCGGACGCCGGGGAGCGGCACCTGGTGCGCACGGAACGTGCCCTCGACCTGCTCGCCGTCGACGACCTTCGGGCCGGTCCAGCCCTTCGGCGTCCGCAGCACGATCATCGGCCAGCGCGGACGGAGGTCCGCCGCTCCGGCGGGCTGTCCGGCGGCTGCGCGCTGCGCCTGGCCGCGGGCTGCCGCCTGGATGTCGTCGATGGTCGCCATCGCGCGACGGAGCGCCCCGTCGAACAGGGCGTGCACGGCGAACGGATCGTCGTCGACCCGGGCCGAGTCCACGACGACGGGCTCGTACCCGAGTCCGCGGAAGTAGGCGGTGAGGTCCTCGTCGGGGATCCGGGCGAGGACGGTCGGGTTCGCGATCTTCCACCCGTTGAGGTTGAGGATCGGCAGGACGGCTCCGTCGTGCACCGGGTCGAGGAAGGTGTGGGCCTGCCACGACGCCGCCAGCGGGCCGGTCTCCGCCTCGCCGTCACCGACGACGCACGCCACGACGAGGTCCGGGTTGTCCAGTGCTGCCCCGTAGGCGTGCGCGAGGGAGTAGCCGAGCTCGCCACCCTCGTTGATCGACCCCGGCGTCTCCGGTGCCGCGTGCGAGGGGATGCCGCCGGGGAAGGAGAACTGGCGGAAGAACTGCTGCAGACCGGCCGGGTCGGGGGTGATCGCCGGGTACAGCTCGCCCCACGTGCCCTCGAGCCACGCGTTGGCGTTCATCGCCGGGCCCCCGTGCCCGGGACCGCAGATGTACAGCACGTCCCGGTCGGTCTCCGTGATGAGCGCGTTGAGGTGCGCGTACACGAGGTTGAGCGCCGGTGAGGTCCCCCAGTGGCCCAGGAGCCGGGGCTTCACGTCGTCGGGTGCGATCGGCCGGGTGAGGAGCGGGTTGTCGAGCAGGTAGATCTGCCCGACGGTGAGGTAGTTGGCGGCACGCCACCACGCGTCGATCGCGCGGATCCGGTCGGTGCTCGTCGAGAGTGCGGGGGCCATGCCCCCACGGTACGGAGGCGTGACCCCGCGCGTCCCAGGCAGCGCCCGGGAAGAACTTCGGCCGGGTTCCAAACCGTTTCCGCGAGGGTGCCGAATCAGATGCACAAGGGCAAACGCCCAGGACGCTCACCGGTCAGGTTCGGCCGGGCTGCAGCTGCCTCACAGCACACGAACGCGTCGGAGCGTTCGGACCGGCCATCGGCCGGAGCGTCCACCACAGCAAAGGAACACGACCAATGCGCAAGTCACTCAAGACCTCGATCACCCTCGCCACGACCGGCGCGCTCGTCCTCGGCGGCGCCGCGTTCGGTGTCTCGGCCGCACAGGCCGACGGCTCGGTGCACACCGTCTCCTCGTCCTCGTCGAAGATCCCCGGCCCGGTGGCCAGCGTCCCCGAGGTCCTCGGCGGCGACACGGCGGTCAAGCTCGACTCGGGCTTCACCCAGGCGCTCTCGACGCTGAAGCTCACCCCGGGCGTCTCCGGCAACGCGAAGCTCGCCGACGGGTCGGTCTCCTTCCCGATCACCTCGGGTTCGGTCACGTACTGGTCGCCGGACGGCAACTACCGCCCGTACGTGCAGGGCCTGCTCGACCACGACGACTCGGGCCTGACCCTGAGCGCCGGCGCCACCACGGTCACGCTCGAGAACTTCGTCGTGAACCCCGGTTCGTCCAAGCTCTACGGTGACGTGCTGGTCAACGGCAAGGTCGCGGTCGCGAACGCCTACCTCTTCTCGCTGCACGGTGGCACGCTCAAGCCGTTGCAGCTCGAGGGTGACAACGCCATCCTCACCGGCACCACGGTGCACGTGTCCGCCGACGCGGCGAAGCTGCTGAACAGCACCTTCAAGACCGACGCCGTGAAGTCCGGCCTCCTCGTGGGCACCGCGACCATCACCGCGAAGATCAAGTAACACCCCGCACCACACGACACGGCGCCATCCCACACCGGGGTGGCGCCGTTCGTCGTCCGAAGCACCGCGCCGCGCGGCCGTCACCCGGGAGGCGCGGGTCGCCTCAGCGACGTCGGCGCCACCACCGGGGTGGCCGGGCCGCCGCTGCGTCTGCCGCCGTCTCCGCCGCCGAACGAGCGGCTGCTGCGGCGCGTTCCTCGCGTCGGTCCCGCCACCGCGCGAGCTCGGCGTCGACGTCGCGCATCGGCGTCACGACCGGGGGGCCGCCGAGCAGCTGCCGACGGGCCTCCTTCACGCGCGCGTTGAAGTCCTCGAGGACGTCGCGGACGTCGGACTCGACCGACAGCGCATCGAGGGCGTCGTCCAGTCCGGCGTCCTCGGTGCGCAGGGCGAGGGCGGGCGGCGCGATGCCGCGGATGTCCTCACGCTCGATCTTCGACTTGATCCACCAGTCCGGGTCGTGCTGCCCGTCGTTCCCCGGCAGCGGCTTGCCGTGGTACGGGTTGCCCTCGAAGACCCCGCGCCGCTCGGCCTCCTCGATGCGGGCCCGTGCGTGGGCGGCGACGTCGGCCGCCGCGAGCAGCCGCCGTTCCTCGCGCACCTCGTCCGGGTCGAGGGTGCCGCGTTCGATCTCGCTGTTCACGAGCTGCTGGTACCGGTACCGGGCGGCCCTCCTGAGCCGGTCCATCCGTGCGTCGACGTCGTTCATCGTCAGACCATCATCCGCCGTACCGCCGACGGCGCGCTCAGCCGGGCCGCTCCGCGCGTCGTACCGCACGTCGCGGCTCCTGCATCCCGGGAGCGTCCTCGGGTCGACCGGGCCACGGTCGACCCATGGACTCCCTGCCGCTCTGGTTGCTCGTCGTCGTCTTCGTCGCGGGTGCCGCCGTGATCTGGGTGGCCGGCATCCAGCTCTCGAAGACCACCGACGTGCTCGACGCCCGGTTGCACCTCGGGAGCGCGCTCGGCGGCCTGATCGTGCTGGCCGTCGCGACGAACCTGCCCGAGATCGCCATCACGGTGAGCGCCGGCCTGTCCGGGTCGATCGAGGTGGCCGCCGGGAACATCCTCGGCGGGATCGCCCTGCAGACGGTCGTGATCGCGGTCATCGACGCCTTCGGGAAGCGGGGGAAGGGCGTGGCGCCGATCACGTACCGGGCGGCCTCGCTGACCCTCGTGCTCGAGGCGGTCGTGGTGGTCGCGGTGCTCGGCGTCGTCATCGCCGGCAGTCAGCTGCCGCCGGACCTCGTCGTGGCGCGGCTCACCCCGGACGTCGTGCTGATCGCCGTGATCTGGCTCGTCGGCCTCCTGCTGGTGCAGCGCGCCGGCAAGGGGCTTCCCTGGCACGAGGACGGGCGGGCGCCGGACGCGAGCCCGCACACGTCCGGCCACCGCACCCGCAAGCAGGACGACCACCCGATGAGCACCCGCAAGGCGGCGATCGTGTTCTCGGTGTCCGCGCTGGCCACCCTCGTCGCGGGTGTCGTGCTCGAGCGCGCCGGTGACGCCGCCTCCGAGCAGATCGGGCTCTCCGGCGTGTTGTTCGGCGCGACGGTCCTGGCCCTCGCGACGAGCCTCCCGGAGATCTCCACGGGCCTGCAGGCCGTCCGGCAGGGCGACGACAACCTGGCGGTGTCGGACATCTTCGGTGGGAACGCCTTCCTGCCGGTCCTCTTCCTCGTCGCCACCGTGCTGTCCGGCAAGGCGGTGCTCCCGCAGGCGAACGCGAGCGACGTGTACCTCACCGCGCTCGCGGTCGTGCTGACGCTCGTCTACGCGGTCGGCCTCGTGTTCCGACCCCGGCGTCGGGTGGCCGGGATGGGCGTCGACTCACTCGTGGTGGTCCTGCTCTACCTCGTCGGCGTCGCCGGCCTGGTCGCGATCAGTCTCGGGTGACCGTCACGCGTCCTCGGACGCGACCTCCTCGATGGTCAGGGCGGCCTGGATCAACGCCAGGTGCGAGAGCCCCTGCGGGATGTTGCCCATGAAGGAGCCGTCCTCGCTGATCATCTCGCTGAACAGGCCGACGTCGTTGGCCTGCGCGACCATGTCGTCCATGAGCGTGCGCGCGTCGTCGACGCGGCCCACGCAGGCCATCGCGGCCGCGAGCCAGAACGAGCAGGCCACGAACGGGGACTCCTCGTCGGCCATCCCCGAGTAGCGGTAGACGAGCGGTCCGTGCTGCAGCTGCTCCTCGACCGCCCGGATCGTCGACTCCATGCGGGGTCCGCGGTCGAACGCGCTCATCGCGTGCAGCAGGATCGAGGTGTCGAGCTTGTCCGAGCCCGGGTACATGACGTAGTGCCCGCGCTCCTCGTCCCAGCCGTTCTCGGCGACCCACTGCTCGATGAGCTCGCGGTTCTCGATCCACTTCTCGCGCGGACCGTCGATCATGCCCGCGTCGTGGAGCTCGACGGCGGCGTCGAGCGCCTGCCAGCAGCCGATCTTGCTCGTGACGTAGTGCTGCGCGTCCTCCAGCTCCCACATGCCCGAGTCGGCCTCCTCCCACCGGTGGCAGGCGTCGTCGGCGAGCCCCTGCAGGACCGAGGCGGTCCCGCGGTCGAGGACGTTGCCGGCGCGGACGTACTGCCGCAGGATCTCGAAGACGTCGCCCCAGACGCCGAGCTGCAGCTGGTCGCCCGCGCGGTTCCCGATCGTGACCGGGCCGATGCCCTTCCACCCGGGGACGTCGCGCTCTTCGACGCCGTCGCTCTTCGAGCCGTCCAGCTCGTAGAAGATCGGCATGTCCTCGTCGTGCTGGGCGATGGTCCGCATCACCCACGAGACCGCGGCGTGGGTCTCCTCGCGCAGGCCGAAGCGGGTGAGGGCGTGGACGGTGTACGACAGGTCGCGCACCCAGGCGAACCGGTAGTCCCAGTTCTTCCCGCCGGTGCGGTCCTCCGGCAGGCTCGTCGTCGGCGCCGCCGCGATCGCCCCGGTGGGCGAGTAGATGAGCAGCTTCAGCGCGAGGGCGCTGCGCTGCACGGCCTGGGACCACGGGCCGTCGTACGAGAACTCCTCCGACCACGTCGCCCAGTTGTCGATCGTGCGGTCCATGGCCGCGAGCGCCGCTTCCGGACGCGGCATGAAGATCGGTTCGTCGTGCGTGCCGACGATGGTGAGGATGTGCTTCGAGCCCTCCGCGGTGCGGTACCGCCCGGAGAACCGCGGGCCGTCGTCGTGCACGGGCTCGAAGCCCTGCTCCACGATCGCGATGGTGATGCCGTCGACGCCGATGACCGAGCCGTTCGCGGTGTCGAGCCGCTTCGGTTCCGCGGTCTGCAGCAGGGTCCCGGGCACGACCGCCCACTCCATCTCGACGGATCCGCGGACACCCTGCACGCACCGCGCGACCTCGGCCCACGGAAGCCGTCCAGCGACCCCGGTGACCATGGCGTCCGTCACGGTGACCTCGCCCTCGGAGGTCGTCCACGTGGTCACGAGCACGTTCGTCCCGGGCAGGTAGGAACGCGATGCCTCGGCCCGCGGGTCGACCGGGCGGAGCGCGATGTGTCCCCCGTGCTCGGCGTCGAGGATGCTCGCGAAGACCGGCGGGGAGTCCATCGCGGGGATGGGCAGCCAGTCGATCCGACCGTCGAGCGCGATGAGCGCGACGGTGCGGCCGTCACCGACGGCCCCGTAGGAACGGAGCGGGACGTAGCCGTCGGTGCGCTCCTCGTTGTCGGTGGCGTCGGGGGTGTCGCGGGTCCGCTCGGTCATGTTCCCAGCCAACCCGCGACACGGGCACGATCATCAGGCGGACGTACCCCGGCCCGACCGTCAGCGCGCCGCGGACGACCCGGTGAACGCGGTCAGGCGGTCCAGCAGGAGCCGCCGGTACGGGACCGAGGACCATCCGTGGTCCGCGCCGTCCACGGCGGTGAAGGTCGCTCCGGGCAACCGGTCGCCGTAGCGTTCCCCGTACGCGAGCGGGACGATGGTGTCGGCCGTCCCGTGCAGCACCTCGGCGGGCCCCGTGTAGGCCGCGATCGGCGCGTACACGTCGAGCCCGTCGGTGACCTCGGTGATGAAGGCGGTCCCGAGTGCCATCCCGCCGAAGTCGAACCAGCCCTGCTCCCGTGCGGGTGCGAGCGGCTGCCCCTGGATCGCGTCGTGCTCGGCGATGTCGTCCACGACGACGCCGGCGGGCGACCAGAGGGTGAGTGTCGCCACGTGCTCGGGGATGCGAGCCGCGGCCAGCGCGGACTCGACCGCGCCGAGGCTGTGCGCGACCACGTGCACCGGGCCCCTGGCGTCCTCGGCGAGCCGACGGACCATGGCCACGACCTGCTCGACCTCGTCGCCGATGGTGACGTCGGCGAACTCCCCGTCACTGGTCCCGTGCCCGAGTCGGCTGTAGGAGCGCACCGTGGCGCCGGTGCCCGCCAGCGCCCGCGCGGCCTGGACGAACAGCTGTTGGCCACCGGTGTCGGTGCTGCCGAAGCCGTGCACGAGCAGCACCGCCGTCGCTGGTCCGCTGGTCGGCAGGGTGCCGAGCTGCCAGCCGCGCAGGGTGTGGCCGCGGTGGACCAGGGCGACCGGGACCGGCCCGGCCGTCGACGCGGTCATCAGTTGCTCCGGTCGGCCCAGCCGGCGGGCAGGTCGCCGGGAGCGGTGTCGACGACGGTCTCGTCGTCCTCGCCCACGTGCTCGAACAGGGTGATGTGGGCGAACTCGGGGACGACGTAGATCGGGTAGGTGGGGCCCTGGTCGCGGTACTCGCGCATGCGGTCGAGGTGGTCGTTCTGGAACAGGACGGTCTTGCTGCCGTCCTCCTCGACCCAGTGCGGGAAGAAGATCGTGCCGTGCAGGACGCGCTCGCCCGGCACGACGTTCACGACGACGCTGGTGCCGGTCGGCTCGTTCCACGACACCTTGTAGACGCCCGCGGTCAGGACGACGAGGTCCACCTGCTGGTCCTTCACCCAGCGACCGCCGACCATCCCGGTGTGGATGCGGTAGTCGATGGTGGTGGCGTTCTTGATGTACATCTCGTACTGCCACCCGTTGGCGTACGTGTAGATGAAGCGGTGCCCGACGATGCCGGACAGGTCCTGCTCGGGGACGGGGTGCTCGACGCTGGTGGTGATGTCCATGCATCGAGTTTGTTCCCGAACTGCGTTTGTTGCAAGCGTATCTGCTGTGGGTACCCTGGGACCGTGGACGACGCCCGGACCGACCCCGACCTGCACCGGGTGGCCCGTCGGCTCAGCGCCGAGATCGGGCCGTTCCGACGTGCGCTCCTCGGGACGGCGCGGCGCTCCGTGGCACTGCCCGACATCCCGGACGCGCAGATCGAGGTGCTCCGCCGGCTGGACGAGGACGGGTGGTCGAGCCCGACGTCACTGGGACGGGTCCTCGGCCTGGCCCGCTCGACGGTGAGCAACCTCGTCGCGGCGATGGAGCGGGACGGCCTCGTCGAGCGCCGGCTCGCCCTGGGGGACGGCCGGAGCACCGAGGTGGGGCTGACCGACCTGGCGCGCCGTCGGCTCGCGGAGTACGACGTCTCGGCCGAACGCGTCCTCGTCGACGCGCTCGGCGCACTGCCGGAGGGTGACCAGCGGGCCCTGGCGGCGGCGTTGCCCGTCCTCGAGCGGCTGCGCGCCGAGCTCGAACCCACCGCGAAGGGGCGGACCGCTCCGCGGTGACCGGACCGTGCACCCCGGGCGTGTCGCGGTTGTGCATCCCGGGCGTGTCCCGCTAGTGTCGCTCTCCTGCCCGCCCCGGGCAGTGCTCCGCCGGTCACCGGCGGCCACCGTGGAAGGACCGCGCATGCGCACCGTGCAGCACCAGGAACACCGTGTCGAGCTCCAGCTCGCCACGGCGCTCGTGCTGCCCGGTGAACGCAATCTGCAGCAGTCCGACCGCTACCCCGCGTAGGCACGCGACGTCACCCGACGCCCCCGTGCCCACCCGGCCCGGGGCGTCACCGTCTCGCCGTCTCCTCCGTCCGCCGCGACCCGCGTCGCGACCAGGAGGACCGGCGGCCGTCCGTCCCGGACCGTCACCTCCGACCGTCGTCACGACGGTCGCCCCGACGGCCGACCCGGCCGTCACGACACGAAAGGGAGACGACCCCGTGGAGAAGATCACCGGCCGGCTGCTGAGCTGGGCCTCGATGCTCGAGGAGAACACCGAGCAGCAGGCACGCACCACCGCAGGCATGCCGTTCGTGTTCCCGCACCTCGCCCTCATGCCGGACGCCCACCTCGGACTCGGCGCCACGGTGGGATCGGTCATCCCGACCCTCGGCGCGGTCATGCCGGCGGCCGTCGGCGTGGACATCGGCTGCGGCATGATCGCGGTCCGGACCCAGTTCTCGCAGGGCGACCTGCCCGACGACCTGCAGGAGCTGCGCGAGCAGATCGAACGCGCGATCCCGCTGTCGGCCGGTGCGTCGAACCGGAAGATCGTCGCGACCGCCGAGCCCCGGATCGCGGAGCTCGAGTCGATGGCGGCTGCCGCCGGGTTCGACCCGACCAGCGCGCACGGCGGATGGCGGAACCAGCTCGGCACGCTCGGGTCCGGCAACCACTTCATCGAGGTCTCCCTCGACGAGGAGGACCGAGTCTGGCTGTTCCTGCACTCCGGCTCGCGGGGTGTCGGCAACAAGATCGCGCAGCGGCACATCGCGGTCGCCAAGCGGATGATGCGGCGGTGGTGGATCGAGCTGCCGGACCCGGACCTCGCCTACCTGGTCGAGGGCACCCCGGAGTTCGACCGGTACATCGCCGAGCTCCGGTGGGCGCAGCACTTCGCGCTCCTCAACCGCGAGGAGATGATGGACCGCGTCGTCCGGCAGCTGTCCGAGGTGCTCGGGCAGCCGGTCGACGAGCAGGAGCGCATCAACTGCCACCACAACTTCACCCAGCGGGAGACCCACTGGGGCAAGTCGGTGTGGGTTTCCCGCAAGGGCGCGATCCAGGCGAGGGCCGGGCAGGCCGGGCTCATCCCCGGGTCGATGGGCACCGCGTCGTACGTCGTCGAGGGCCTCGGGAACAAGCCGTCGCTCGAGTCGTCGCCGCACGGTGCCGGCCGGCTCTACTCGCGGTCGGCTGCGCGGCGGACCTTCACGCACGACGAGCTCCGGGCGGCCATGGTCGGCATCGAGTACCGGGACACCGACGCGTTCCTCGACGAGATCCCGGCGGCGTACAAGCCGATCGACCAGGTGATGGCGGACGCCGCCGACCTCGTGTCGATCCGGCACACGCTGCGCCAGGTCGTCAACGTGAAGGGCGACTGAGGTGTCCGTGGCGACCGTGGTCGACGTCCGTCGCGCGGTCGACGAGGCGTGGGCGACCCGACCCGAGAGCAGCACCTCGTGGCCCGACCCCCACCCCGACCGAGCGCCGCTCGAGCAGGAGTACTCGCGGGTGACGGCACCCGAGCGGTACGTGGTCGTGGGTGCGCGGGCCCGGGCCTGGGTCGACGCGCTCACGGGGCTCGGCCTGGCCGACGCCCACACCTCCGTGGACGGCACGGTCCGGCTCGTCCCCCACGCGCCGGGGGCGTTGCCGCTCGACGTCGTGACCCGCGCCCTCGACGACGTGCCGGGCGCGGTCGTCGACCTCCTCGTCGGGGACCCGCCGGCCCCGGTGGCCGTGCAGCCGGACTGCGGCTGCGATGCCTGCGACTCGGGGTCGGTCGACCTGCTCCGCGCGATCGACGACGCGTTCGTCGGGGTGCTCGGTGGTGGGTTCGTCCTGATCGAGTCCGCGCGCTCGCGGATCGTCGCCACCGCCGACGGGTGGAGCGCCTCCGGCGCCACCGGCGACGTCGCGGGCGCCGTCGCCGCGGCCCGCCGCGGGGAGCGCCGACCCGACCGACGGACGCTGGTCGGCGGCCCGTGGTGGGCGCCGGTGGTGGCGGTCTGACCGCTGCCGGACGGGAGGCGCGTGGCGGGCCCGCCACGCGCCTCCAGTCCGGCAGGTCGCTGGGACCACGGCGTCCCGCCGGACACGGCCCGCTCCGTCGGGCACGCTCGATGACGTGAGTGCACAGGCGGAACAGGCGGCCCGGAAGACCGGCCGCGGAGCGCAACGGGTCGCGGACAGCCGCTGGTTCGAGGTGACGGCGCGTGCCGGCTTCGTCGGGAGCGGTGTCGTGCACCTGCTCATCGGCTACCTCGCGATCCTGCTGGGCATCGGCAACGCCTCGTCGGGCAAGGAGACCGACCAGTCGGGCGCGTTGCAGCAGATCGCGGCCGTCCCCGGTGGGGTCGTGCTGCTCTGGCTGGTCGCCGTCGGCACCGCCGCCCTGACGATCCGGCTCGTCCTCGAAGCGGTCGTCGGCGGTCGGACGGACAGCGCGCGCGCCTGGGGCAACCGGCTCAAGAACGTCGGGAAGGCCGTGGTCTACGGGGCCATCGCGTACTCGTCCGCGTCGTACGCGCTCGGCGCGGGCACGAGCTCGAGCAGCTCGAGCCGGAGCGCCGCCGCGAAGGCCATCGCGACGCCCGGCGGGGTGTTCCTGCTGCTGCTCGTCGCCGCCGTCGCGATCGCGATCGGCGTCGGCCTGGTCGTGATCGGCTGCCGACGGTCGTTCTGGAAGCAGCTCGTGCGACCCGGCCAACCGGTCGAGCGGACCGTCACGGTCCTCGGCGTCGTCGGCTACGTCCTCAAGGGTGTCGCCGTGGTGGTGGTCGGCGTGCTCATCGCGGCCGCCGGCTTCCGGAGCGACCCGGACCAGGCGACGGGTCTCGACGCGGCGTTCGACGCGCTGCGCGCCGTGCCCGGCGGCTCGGTCGTCCTCGTCGTGGTCGGCGTCGGGTTCCTCGCCTTCGGGGTGTTCAGCTTCCTCCGCGCCCGCTACGCCCGCCTCTGAGCGCCGCTGGACGGGCGCGGAGCCGCACTCGGTAGACCGGGGGCATGAGCTCCAGCGTGACGACCGGACCCGCGACCGTGTTCTCCGACGCCGGAGGTGTGCTCGTGGAGAGCATCGTCTGGGACCCGGCAGCCGAGCGGCTGCGGTGGACCGACATCACCCTCGGCACCCTGACCACCTCGGACGCCCACGGCCGGGTCGAGTCCACGGTCCCGCTCCCGCCCCCGCTGGCGAGCTTCCAGCCCCGGAGCGGCGGCGGGTTCGTCGCAGCGCTCGGTGACACGGTCGTGCTCACCGACGCGGCGGGCCGCGTCGAGCGGGAACTCACGACGGTCGAGCACACCCACCCGGGCATGCGCTTCAACGAGGGCAAGTGCGACCCGTTCGGCCGCTTCCTCGTCGGCAGCATGGACGTGACGACGGGGGAGCCGGACGCCGCCCTGTACTCCGTCGAGGCCGACGGGAGCACCCGGCTCCTCCGCGGCGGCTTCGGCGTGACGAACGGCATCGAGTGGTCGCCGGACGGTGACCTGATGTACGTGACGGACACGAGCGCGTCGACGATCTACCGGGCCACGTACGGCCCCGAGGGCGAGCTCGGCGAACTCGAACCGTTCGTCGTCGGGGCGTCGCACGACGGGCTGGTCCGTGACGACGAGGGCTGCTTCTGGAGCGCGGTCTACGGCGGTGGCCGCGTGGAGCGGTACGGGCCGGACGGGTCCCACCTCGAGACGGTGGAGCTCCCGGCGCCGAACGTGACGTCGGTCGCCTTCGGCGGACCGGACATGTCGACGCTGTTCGTCGGCTCGGCGCGCGAGAATCTGACCGAGGAGCAGTTGGAGCGGGCGCCGCACTCGGGGGCCGTGCTGGCGGTGCCGACGCGGGTGCACGGCTTCCCCGCGAACTCCTTCAGCGGCTGACGGCGTCGGGCCGCGATCGCCGCCGGACGGACGGGTATCCTGGGCGACCGTCCGATCCGAGGAGTCCACGTGCACGACGAGCAGCCGGCAACCGCGCCCGACCCGGCGGGCCGCCTCGCCGAGGCCGCGGACGCCGACGTCACGGTGGAGGTCGACCGGATCGCCGTGGACGGCACCTACGTCCGGGTCAGCTCGATCGGAGCGCCGGGCGACCGGGCCTTCGTGCTGGTCGCCGGCCTGGGGATCGCCGCGACCTACTACGAACGGCTCGCGCCGCACCTCAACGAGAACGGGCCGGTCCACGCGCTCGACCTCCCCGGGTTCGCCGGGGTGCCCCGCTTCCGCGGCGCGGTCTCGATCGAGCGCTACGCGGACGCCGTCGAGCACGTCATCGACGAACTCCACCTCGTGGACCCGGTGCTCATCGGGCACTCGATGGGCACGCAGGTCGTCACCGAGGTCGCCGCTCGTCGCCCGGACATCTCGGACCTCGTGCTCATCAGCCCGGTCGTCGACTCGCGGGCGCGGTCCGTCCGGCAGTCGGCGTTCCGCTTCCTGCGGTCGGCCCTCAACGAACCCGCCGCGGTCCGCTGGCACGCCGTCACCGCGTACGCCCTGTGCGGCTGGCACTGGTTCTCGAAGGTCCTGCCGCGGATGATCGCGTTCCCCATCGAGGAACGGGCCCCGCACGTGCAGGCCCGCACGCTCGTCGTCCGCGGCGAGCACGACGCCATGGTGCCCCGCGACTGGGTCCGTCGGCTGGCGCGGGTGTTCCCGTACGCGGTGCTGCGCGAGGTCGTCGACGGGGCGCACTCGGTGATGCACGCGCAGGCCGACGCGGTCGCGGCGCTGGCGGTGGCGCACGTCGCACGCGAGCTGCCCGACCGCGGCGTCTCGTCGCTCCAGCGCGTGCGGGACGACTCGACCTCGTCGGACCTCGCGAGGCTCGGCCCGGAGGACGCCTGGTTGCTCGTCAAGTCGCGGATCGTCGAACTCGTCGGGATGGCCCGGCGGGACGACGCGACGCTCGAGGCCGCCAAGTCGGCGCACGCCGTCGCGATGGCGGACGGGGACGACCTGCCGGTCGACCCGGCCGACCGCCGGGCGGTCGTGGACCAGGTCGCTCCCGAGACGCGCGAGGCGGGCTGAACCGGCGTCGTGGACGCGACGCACAGGAGGCCCGGTGCCGGTCGTCGGACCGGCACCGGGCCTCCAGGCGGTCGCGTCCGCAGGCGACCGGCGCGTCGTCAGGCCGTGATGCGGCCCCGCAGCAGGTCCGGGGTGAGCGCGTCCGCGCCGGCGAGGACCTTCCGGGCCTCGTCGGTCTTGTCCCACACGTTCCAGAGCAGGACCCCGCGGACGGTGTCGTCCTCGTCGAGGTAGTAGACGACGCCGGTGACGTTCGGCTCCTGCCAGTCCTCCAGGGTGCGCAGCTGCGTGGAGACCTGGCCGACCGCCTCGTAGCCCATGTCGAACACGTCCGAGTAGAACATCGGCGTGTGGTCGTAGGTCTCGTCGGCGTCCGCCAGGTTCCGGCCAGCCTGCCGACCCTGCTGCTGGGCGTTGTCGACGTGCTCGACGCGGCGGGTCCCGAGGATCCGGTCCGGGTACTCGGCCACGTCGCCCGCGGCGAAGACCGAGTCGTCGTCGGTGAGCAGGGTCGACGAGACCACGATGCCGTCGCGGACGGTGAGGCCGGCGTCGGCGGCGAGCTGCGTCGCCGGTTCGATGCCGAGCCCCGCGACGACCGCGTCCGCCTCGAGCACGGAACCGTCGTCGAGCGTCAGGGTCACGCCCTCGGCGGTCTGGGTGCCCGACGCGACGCGCCGGCCGAGCCGCAGGTCCACGCCGTGGTCGACGAAGCGCTGCTGGAACGCACGGGCCAGGCCGTCCGGGAACATCCGGCCGCCCACCACCTCGTCGGGGTCGACGAGGGTGACCCGAGCGCCGTTCTGCACGACACCGGCGGAGATCTCCTGGCCGATGTACCCGCCACCGACGACGACCACGTGGGCGCCCGCGTCCGCGAGTGCGCGGAGCTTCCGGTAGTCGTCCGCGCTGCGGTAGTCGAGCACCCGGTCGGACGGCTCGAGCCCGGGCAGGCCACGCGGCTTGCCACCGGTCGCGAGCAGGAGGCGCTCGTACCCGTACGTGCTGCCGTCGGCCGTCGTCACGGTCTTCGCTGCTCGGTCGATCGCCGTCACCGCGGCACCGAGGACGAACGTCGCCCCGGTCTCCTCGGTGTGCAGGTCGACCTTCTCGTCCCAGCTGAAATCCGGTTCCGTCCAGAGCTTCTTCGACAGCGCCGGACGGGCGTACGGGCGGTCGACGTCCTCGCTGAGGATGCCGATCGATCCGTCCGCGTCGAGTTCGCGGACGCCGCGGGCGGCGGCGTCCGCCACCATCCCGCCGCCGACGATGAGGTAGCGGAAGTCGGTCATGGTGTCTCCTGGTGGTCCGTGCCGAGCGGGTGGGTCTGGAACATCGACACGATCAGATCGTCGCGACCGAGCCGGAGTCGACCCGGTAGTTCGACCCGTTCACGAAGCTCGCGAGGTCGGAGCACAGGAAGGCCACGACGTTCGCGACCTCCTCCGGTTCGCCGCGACGACCGAGCTCCATGTACGGGCGTTCCTCGTCGAGGAACGACGCGACGGCCTCGTCGAAGGTCTGGTCCGTCTCCTTCGCCCGCTTGTCCATCATCGCGTCGGTCATCGGCGTGTGGATGAACGCCGGACTGACCGTGTTCACGAGCAGTCCCTCGGAGGCGTACGAGCGCGACAGTCCCTTGGCGAACGACAGCACGCCGGCCTTCGCGGCGCAGTAGGGCAGCTCGTCGTCGTAGGGCTGCGACGCGTCCTCGGACACGAGGTACACGATGCGGCCCCAGCCGCCGTTCCGCAGGTCGCCGATGAACTCGCGCGTGATCCGCACCGGACCCATCAGGTCGATGTCGATGGTGTCGAGCCACCCCTGCTCGTCGATCTCGTGGAACATGCCCTGGGCGCCGGTGACGCCCGAGGACTGCACCAGGATGTCGATCTCGCCGACGGCGTCGCGCACTTTCGCGTGGAGGTCCGCGAGGCTCGCAGCACTGGTCACGTCAGCGGCGAACGCGTGCAGCTTGCCGATGGGTGCCTCGAGCTGGTCCGCGCTGTTGTCGAGCTGTGACTGGTCGAGGTCGGTGACGACCACCGTCGCGCCCTCCTGCAGGAGGATGCGAGCGGTGTTCCACCCGATGCCCGAGTCCGCGCCGAAGACCAGCGCGGTCCTGCCCTGGATCCCGAGGTCCATGCGCGTCCTACTCGTGGTCGGAGGCGCTCGCGACCGCAGGCGTCGTGGCCGACGCGAGCGGCGTGCTGGGGGAGCGGTTCTCGGCGGACACCATCCAGGCCAGCTGCTCGAGGCGCTCGATGAAGCCGTGCAGCAGGTCGGCGGTCGTCGGGTCCTCGTCGTCGACCTCGTCGTGCACGTCGCGCATGGTGCCGGTCGCCTGGTAGAGACGGAGGGTGATCTCGTCGATCGCGTCGTGCGTCAGGATCTCGCCGTCCGGGAAGGCGTCGAGGTGGGTCGCAGCAGCGACGGTGGCCGATCGGCCGTCCGGCACGACGTACAGGGCACGCATGCGCTCGGCCATGTCGTCAGCGAACTCCCGCGCCGCGTCGACGATCTCGTCGAGCTGGAGGTGGAGGTCACGGAAGTTGGTCCCGAGGATGTTCCAGTGGGCCTGCTTCCCCTGGAGGTGCAGGTCGATGAGGTCCACGAGGACCGCCTGGAGGTTCTTCGCGAGCTTGTCCGATGCGTGCATGACCGGTTCCTTCCACGTTGGTGAGCGGTACCCGTCCGGTCTACGCGGTGTGGCAGGACGTCCGCTCAGAGGATGCGTCCCCCGCGGGTCGCCGGAAGACGCCGCGGTGCGCGCTCCGGTCAGTGGGCGGGTGCCGGGTCGACCTGGTCCACGGCGGAGCGCATCTGCTCGAGGAAGACCGCGACGACACGGGCGTCGGCGGGGGAGAGTCCCTCGGCGATCGACATCATCCGACGGTGCATCACGCCGAGCGTGGCGCGGACCTCGTCGTCGGTCTCGGTGGTCGGCGTGATCACGAGCGCACGGCGGTCGGTGGGGTGCGGGTCGCGGCGGACGTGGTTCGACTTGACGAGGCGGTCGATCAGGATCGTCGTCGACGCCGACGAGATCTTGAGGTACGCGGCGAGGTCCTTCGGGCTGACCGATCGGCCGGAGCGCTGTGCCTGCAGGAGGAAGCGCACGGCGAGCAGGTCGGTCTCGCCCATGCCCATCGAGTCGCGGGTCCGGCGGCGCATCGCTGTCTCCGCCGCGCGGTACCGGCGGAGGGCGTTGAGCACGGTGACCCCGCGCTGGGTCGCGTCGTCATCGGGGAACCAGTACCCGGACGCCTCCGTGATCTCCTGCGTGGACATGGCGATCAGGCTAGTACGGCTCGTTGCTAGAGCGCCTAGCGAACTCGGGGGAACCGGCCGCCTGGCCGGATCGCGCACGGGGACCGGCCGGACCGGTCCCCGTGCGTGGTGTCCGCCGCGTCAGGCGGCAGCGGGCTCGTCGGTGCCCGCGGCCTCGGCGAGCGCGGTCAGCGCGCCCTGCACGAGCTGGGTGACCTCGGCGTCCTCGCGGGGGTGGGTCTCGGCGAAGCGGACGACCGACTGCGGGATCGCGACCTTGACGTCCTGCAGGACCTTCGCGCCCGCGATGCCGGCTGCCTTGCGGGCGTCGTCGTGGGCCCAGACGCCGCCGTACTGGCCGAAGGCCGAGCCGATGACGGCGAGCGGCTTGCCGGAGAGCGGGGAGGCGCCGAACGGACGCGAACCCCAGTCGAGGGCGTTCTTCAGGACGGCGGGCATCGTGCCGTTGTACTCGGGCGTCACGAGGAGCACGGCGTCGGCCGCGGCGACGGCGTCGCGGAACGCCACGGCCGCGGCGGGCGGGGTGTCGCCGTCGATGTCCTCGTTGTAGAACGGCAGGTCGACGATGCCGTCGAAGGTGGTGAGCTCGACGCCCTCGGGGGCGTGGTGTTCGGCTGCCTCGGCGAGCTTGCGGTTGATCGAGCCGGCGCGGAGGCTGCCGACGAGGGTCAGGACGTTCGTCACGGGGATCCTTCTGTCGTCCGGGAATGGTGTCAGCGACAACCAAGTCGATCGTCGTCCCGGCCATTCCCGACCCAGGCGACCGTGGGTAGGTTGACGGCGTGAGCACGCCCGCCAAGACGACGCCAGCCAGCACCCCGCGAACCCCCGACCCCGACTGGTGGCGTGACGCCGTGGTCTACCAGGTCTACCCGCGCAGCTTCGCCGACACGGACGGTGACGGGCTGGGCGACGTCGCGGGCATCACCACCCGGGTGCCGTACCTGTCGTCGCTCGGCGTCGACGCGATCTGGCTCTCGCCGTTCTTCCCCTCGCCGCTCGCCGACGGGGGATACGACGTCGCCGACTACCGCGACGTCGACCCCAAGCTCGGCACCCTCGACGATCTCGACGCGCTCGTCCGTGCGGCGCACGAGCACGACATCCGCGTCATCGTCGACATCGTGCCGAACCACACGTCGGACCAGCACGAGTGGTTCCGTGCCGCGCTCGCCGCCCCTGCCGGCTCACCGGAGCGTGCCCGGTACGTGTTCCGCGACGGCGCCGGGCCGGACGGGTCCCTGCCGCCGAGCGACTGGGTGTCGAACTTCGGCGGCAGCGCCTGGACCCGCGTCGAGGACGGCCAGTGGTACCTGCACCTCTTCGCGCCCGAGCAGCCCGACCTCGACTGGGAGAACCCCGAGGTCCGGGCCGACTTCGAGCACACCCTGCGCTTCTGGTCCGACCGCGGCGTGGACGGGTTCCGCGTGGACGTCGCGCACGGCCTGGCGAAGGACCTGTCGACGCCGTACCGACCCTCGGACGAGAAGGCACTGCCGCTCGACGGCTCCGACCCCCTGTACGACCGCGACGAGGTGCACGAGATCTTCGGCACCTGGCGGCAGGTGCTCGACGAGTACGACCCGCCCCGCGCCGCCGTCGCCGAGGCGTGGGCACCCGCGCCCCGCCGGGTGCTCTACGCGCGGCCCACGGAGCTCGGTCAGGCGTTCAACTTCGACCTGCTCGAGGCGCCGTTCGACGCGGCGGCGTTCCGCGGCATCATCCAGCGGAACCTCGCGATGTCCGAGCAGTCCGGGGCGTCGAGCACCTGGGTGCTGTCGAACCACGACGTCGTGCGCCACGCCACCCGGTACGGTCTGCCCACGGGGACCGACACCGACGCCTGGCTCATGACGGACGGCACCGCGCCGGTGCTCGACGCCGAGCGGGGGCTGCGGCGTGCCCGCGCGGCGACCCTCCTCGTGCTGGCGCTCCCGGGATCGTCGTACGTCTACCAGGGTGAGGAGCTCGGGCTCCAGGAGGCCGCCGCCATCCCGCACGACCAGCTGCAGGACCCGAAGTGGATCCGCACCGGGCACACGGTGAAGGGCCGCGACGGCTGCCGGGTCCCGATCCCGTGGACGACCTCGGGGCCGTCCTTCGGGTTCGGCGCGGTGGCTCCGCACCTGCCCCAGCCGGCCGACTTCGGCCGCTCGTCGGTCGAGGCGGAGGACGGCGAACCCGACTCCACGCTCTCCTTCTACCGCGCCGCGATCGCTGCTCGTCGACGGTTGCAGCAGGGCGAGGAGCTCCACTGGCTCGACACGGACGGCGACCAGGGCTCCCGGTCCCGCGTCGTCGCGTTCGCGCGGCACGACGGGTGGCGGTCCGTCACGAACTTCGGCGTCGACCCCGTCCCGCTGCCGTCGGGCACGGTCGTCGTCGCGTCCCGACCGCTGGGCGACGGGGTGCTGCCCGGCGAGACGACGGTCTGGCTCGCCTGACCGGACGCCGCCGGGCTCCTCCTCCACAGCCTGGAGGCGCGTGGTGCTCTCCACAGATCGGCGGACGTCCGTCTGAGGGGTGCCCGGTGATCGCGACGATCGGGGCATGAGAGAACCCAACACCCCACCAGCGGGCCGGCCGCCCGCCCGTGCACGGACGGCCCGGCGGGCGATCGCGCTCGCCGGCGTCCTCACCGCGATCGGCGTGCTCGCCGCACCCGTGGTCGCCGCCTCCCCGTCCACCGCGGGCGAGCTCGACTTCCCCTACGCCCACCAGTTCGACTCGGCGGACGGCGGGTCGCTCAGCGGCGACGCCGTGGTCACCGGAGGTCGGCTCCGGCTCACCGACGACGTGCGGAACCAGGCCGGCTCCTGGTCGACCGACGACACGTTCCGGTCGGACCGCGGGCTCGAGATCGAGTTCGCGTACGCGATGCACAACGACGTCGACGACCCCGGCGCCGACGGCCTGCTGCTCTCGCTCTCCGACGGCGCCGCCG